>JASFBA010000033.1:0-16865 GCA_036172265.1 Chloroflexia bacterium | reverse complement strand
ACCATATGCACGCGCCATCGGGAAAGCCTGCTGGGCCAGGTCGTCGCCGGGGAAACGGTCCTGTCGCCATCTGGAGAAATCGCCGACGCCGCCTGGCGGTGGCGGGGGGAACCATACCCCTATGTCGCCATCGGTGCTTATACCTGGTGTTTACCCAGATCGTCAGCCCATGAAAATGGCTCGGCCTCCATTTGGTATAATGGTTGTAGGCAAACCAAGTACCAAGGAGGCGAGCCATGCTCAGTATAACAGAAGCCCTTAAAAAATTCAACCACCTGACCACCGCCTTGGATCAGGAGATTGACACCTTTCTGTCCCCCTATATGGCCGTCCTGCCCGATGCACGCCTGCGGAAAACCCTCCGGTTCTTGCTGCCCGGCATGCTGGCAGCCCGCAGCCCGCACCTGTCCAAAGCAGCGGCCCACGCTCCCCACCGGAAAGGCAGCACCTGGGCGTTGACCAAGCAGTTCTACACCCTCCTGCACAGTCCGCACTTTTCGCATCGCGACTGGCTCCGCGTGCTGTATGCCCAGTCCGTCGCCCAGGTCAACCGGCTGGCCCCGGGTCATCGGCTGCTGGTAGCCATTGACCCGCTGAACCTGGAAAAGGCCTATGCCCGCAAGATCGAGGGGATCAGTAGAGTCTTGAAAAAGACCCCGCCCGGCTGGCCCGTCTCCGGCAAGGCCGGCGGCAAGAACGAAGGTCGCCTCACCTGGGGCTATCCCAGCATCGCCGCCGTGGCCCTGAACACCGCGCAGCCCGCCCTGCTCTACCACCGCTTGTTTTCCTACGTTACCGCCGATTTCGACAGTCAACCGAAGGAGTGGATGCTTGCGATGCGCCACCTGCGGCAGTTGTTGCCTGGGCGCAAGATCACCCGATTCGCCGACGCCGAGGCCGATGACCAGAAACTGTGGGCGGAGGCCGTCGCCCTCGACATGGAACTGATCACCCGCGCCACCTCGAAACGCATCATCGAAGTGTATCGACCCCGCCAGGGCGATTGGCAGGAACGAGAACTGCAATCCTTTGTCCAGTCCTTGCCAGGGCGGGCGAAGGGTGTCCACACTTTTACGCACGCCGGCCACACCATCCCCGTGCGCGTGACCTTGGCTTGGTTCCGCTTTCGCCTCCCCGACCGTTCAGTCCAGGGCTGGGTCGTGGTGGCGCGGACCGAGCCCATCGGCCAGCACAACCTGGAGGGATTCTGGCTGGCCGAAACGCCCCTGGTCCTGGTAGTCATCAACCGCCCGGTTCGTCGGGCGCAAGACGCCTGGAAGGTCTATCGCGACTGGGCCCGGCGGGGCAAGCTCGAGCCCTTCTATCGCTTCCAGCAGGAAGATGGCCTGGATGTCGAGGTCATTTCGATGCACAAGCTGGAACAGTTCCGCCGGATGATGTTGCTGATCCTGATGGCCGCCATTTTCGTCATCCAACTGGAACACCGGTGGCCCCCGGTACTGATCCGGTGGATTCGCGCTATTGGCAGTAGCGTGGTCGGGACGGCCATGGATCGTGGGGGACGCTATCTGCTTTTGTGGGGGCTGCAGCGGATTCTCGACGGTGCGGCGCTGCTGGAATTGATCTGCATCCGGCCGCCACCGGTACGCTACTTGCCCCGATTCTGCCCCGTTGGGTAGATTCTCACCTCAGGCGTCTCGTCAGCCCCTTGCTTGCGAGCAAGGGGATACTTGCTCCTGCCCGTAGTAGTCGCCGGGAATATTCAAACCTGAGGAAAGGACAGGAGAATCGTCCTCTGCGGGCCTGCGGCCGAGCATTGACCGACGCCGAGACCGGCAGAAATCTGTCCCTGCAAGGGGACAGCCGGCGCGCAGTGCTCCCCAGAGGTGACTTCAGTCGCCGCCATCCCTAGATCTGGGTAAACACCGGGCCTAACTGCTGGACAAAATGCGCAAAATATGGTATGATAAAAACAGTTACACTTGGGGTTCCGGCCATCCCCAGTTTCTGGAGCAGGGTCTGTCTATGGGAAGCGATCCGGGCAGAGTCAAAAATCGACGGGCGCGACAGATTGTCGAGCGACTGGCGCTCACGCCTACGGAACTGCACCGCCTGATACGCATCCTTCGGGTGACGCTGGATACGCTGGATCCCGAGTACCGGACCAACGTTGCGGCCGTCGCCCGAGAACTGGAGCGCAGCCGGCGCACGGTCTATCAATGGGCCGACCGTATTCTTACGGCGATGGTCGAGGAGATGCGTGAAATCCGCGTAGGCCGGCCTCGGCGGGAGAGGTAAAAAGTCTGTGGAGTCGGTTGCGGCTCTCGATTGGGCGGGCACGTACACGTCGGCCTCGACGGGAAAAGCAAGAGTTTGTGGAGGAATATAGGACAGCCTTCAGGCTGTCCGCTATCTGGGCCGTAGATATGTCTGGGAACAAGCCGCTCCGGGCCGCCCTGGCGACGCTGGGCTGCCGGGTCAACTTCAGTGAGACCGACCAATTGCGCGGACGGTTGCAAGCGGCCGGCTACGTCCTGGTGGATTTTGAGGAGGAAGCCGACCTCTACATCGTCAACACCTGCACCGTAACCCATGTGGCCGACCGCAAGTCGCGGCAACTTTTGCGTCGTGCGGCGCGGCACAACGGCGCGATGGTCGTGGCCGTGGGTTGTTATGCCGACGTGGCAGCCTCCCTCCTCCGCCAGATGGAGGGAGTGGACCTGGTGCTTACTCGGGAGGAAGAAGCGTTCCTGGAGAGCCGCCTGGCCATGGCCCTGCGGGAACGGGGGCTGGAACCTCCGGCCGAGTCCCCGGGGCCGGCCCGACTTCTGCCGGCCAGCCCGGCCCGCGCTTTGATCAAGGTTCAGGACGGCTGTGACAACCGCTGCGCCTACTGCATCGTCAGCATCGCCCGGGGGCCCAGCCGTTCCCGCCCGGCCGAGGAGGTGCTAGAGGAAGTGCGCCAGGTCGAACAGGCCGGCCATCCCGAGATCATCCTCACCGGCATCAACCTGGGGGCCTACCGCGACCCCCGGGTGGGCAACCTGGCCGGCCTGGCCCGCCTTATTCTGGAGGAAACGCAAATACGGCGCATCCGTTTCAGTTCCATCGAGCCGCAGGATTTTCCCCGGGAGTTGCTTGACCTCTGGCCGGAGCCGCGCCTCTGCCGGCACTTTCACCTGCCCCTCCAGAGCGGCTGCGACCGTACCTTGGAGCGTATGGGCCGGCGTTACCGTTTCTCCGAATTCCGCGATTTGGTGGAGGAGATCCATCGCCGCATCCCCGACGTCGGCCTGACCACCGACATCATCGTCGGCTTCCCCGGCGAAACGGAAGAGGAATTTGCCGAAAGCCTCCAGGCCATCTCCTCCCTGCCTCTGAGCGACCTCCACATCTTCCCCTTCTCCCTCCGGCCGGGCACGGCGGCGGCGAAGATGGCAGGCCACCTTCCGCCGGCCCTCATCCACCGACGCTGTGAGGAGATGCACCTCCTGGCCCGCCGGATGGCCCGCGCCTTCCGGGAAGCCTTCATCGGACGGGAACTGGTCGTCCTCTGGGACGGCCGTTCGGCGGCGGGCTGGAGCGGCCTTAGCGATAACTACCTGCGGGTAACGGCTGCCACCCCGGGCGAATGGTTGGCTCGGCTGACCCGGACGCACATCACCGATTTGACAGATACAATCCTGGTTGGTCAAATCGTCGCTTTTGTTGTATAATGTAAGGAGACGCGCAAACGGAGGAGGCAAGCATGACTGCAGAAATTCGAGAGTTGCTGGCCGGGTTCCGTTCGCTCAACGGGATCACCCTGGCTGCCGTTGTCGCCACCGACGGCCTTCTCATCGAAGGCGTCGCCGATCCTGGGGTAGATATGGACGCCATCTGCGCCGTAGCCTCCAACGGGCTGGTAATGGCCGAAGCCCTAGGGCGGGAGATCGGCAAAGGGGGCACGGTGCAGACCGTCCTGGAGTACGAATCGGGTCTGGTGGTTCTGGAGCCGCTGAGCGACGATGCTATGGTTCTGATCGTCTCCAACCGTCGTAATAACCTGGGGCGCATCCGTTTTATGCTGAAACGTTACCATCAACCGCTTTTCGATGCGGTCAATGCCATCTGAGTTCCATTTGTATCCGCCGGTTCTCCGGCCGGGCAAGTGGATGGGGGGAATGACCCATGGAATCTCAGTTGAGCAGTCTGATCGTCTCTCTGGAGGAAAAGGAGGCCATTGACGAGTGTCTGCGCCGGCTTGTCGAGGACACCGGGGCGACCCACGCCATGCTTCTGGATAAAAGCGGGCAGGTGATCGCCAGTTATGGTCAAGTGGAACGCCAGGACACCACCGCTCTGGGGGCCCTTCTGGCTGGCACCTTCGCCTCTTCCCGTGAGGTGGCCCGCCTCTTGCGCGAACGGGATTTCCGCGTCCTTTTCCAGCAGGGGGTGCGCGAGAATATCTTCACCGCCCTGGTTGAGGAGCAGTGGATGCTGGCCATCGTCTTCGATAAGGGCACCCATATCGGGCTGGTCAAGGTCCTGACCAAGAAGGCCACTGAGGAACTGGAGGCGATCCTGGAGCGGGTTCGCCAGGAAGGAAAACTCCGCGACGAGGTCATCAGCACCAGTTTCCGCACCTCGATGGAAGATACCATTGACCTCTTGTTCCGGGACTAGTTGAAGAGAGGCTGCGATGGCGCTGATCAATATCGCCGCACGGGAAATCCACTGCAAGATCGTCTACTACGGGCCTGGGCTGAGTGGAAAGACGACCAACCTGAAGTACATCCACAGCCAGGTCCCCAAGGAGGCCAAGGGGGAACTCCTCTCCATCGCCACCGAGACGGAGCGGACTCTCTTTTTCGATTTTCTGCCGCTGGACCTGGGACGGGTGCGCGGCTTTCAGACGCGGTTTCACCTGTACACCGTGCCCGGGCAAGTGCTTTACGAACGCACGCGGGTGGCGGTGTTGAACGGAGCCGATGGAGTTGTCTTCGTCGCCGATTCACAGCGGAACAAACTGGAGGAGAACGTCCGAAGTTTGCAGGAACTGGCCCGCAACATCACCCGCCAGGGGAAGCGTTTTGCCGATTTTCCCGTTGTCCTGCAATATAACAAGCGGGATTTGCCGAATGCCCTGCCGGTTGCCGTGCTGGATCGCTATCTGCGTTACCGTGCCGGCGACGGGAACCTGGTCGAGCGTTTCGAGGCCGTTGCTACGACCGGCAAGGGCGTCTTTGACACCTTGAAGGCGATCAGCAAACTGGTCATCAGCAAACTTTGAGCCTTCCCCAAGGTGCTTGAGGAAGCGCAGAATGCCTCTCCAGGGCGATCTCAGCGAATTCAGCCTGCCCGATATTATCCAGTTGGTGGATCTGAGCAAACAGACTGGAGCGGTGCACATCGCTGGAGAGATGGGGGGAAGGAAAGTAGAGGGGTGGATCTATTTTCGCAACGGTCAGGTGATCTCGGCGCGTCTGGGACGTTTGCCCCCCTTGGAGGCCCTTTACACCTTGTTTACGTTGCCGGCCGGATCCTTTATCTTCGAGGAGGGGGTGGACCTCCCCCCGCGGGAGATTACGGCCAGCAACGAGGCTCTGATTATCGAGGGCATCCGCCGGGTGGACGAGTGGGCCTCGCTTCGGGAAAAGGCCCCTCCCCCCGATGCTGTTTTTGGCCTGGTCGCAGTGGCTGGCGAGCGCCAAGCAGAGATTGCCCTGGAGCCGGAGGAGTGGCGTATCCTCACCCTGGTGGACGGCCGTAACACCGTGGCCGACATCGCCGAGCGAAGCGGCCTGGGCGAGTTCCGCACCTGTCAGATCCTCGTTCACCTCCTGGAGGCAGGCCTGATCGAGGAACGGGAGGTGCATATCGGCGAGCGCCTCTTCGAAGAACTGGGGCATATCGCCGTGGAGAATCTGGGGCATTCTGCCCGGGTGTTGTTGGAGGATGCCTTTCGCCGGCAGGGGATCGATCCCAGGGGCGAGGCCGTCCCGACCCAGGTGCAGGCCGCTTGCAGCGGCTTTGAACGCTCCATCGCTTTGCTGGTCGGCCCTTCCCGAGCACGTCGGCTGGTGGAGGAAATGCTCCTGCGAGCCCGGCAGATCTTCGGTGAAACGGCCTGGGATGCAGCCGTTAGGAAATAGGGGCGAGGCCGGAGGTGGTGATCGCCCCGCGTGCAATGCGGCGTTACATCGCCGGAAGGAGGCCTGATGAACACGGTCTTGAAACTTTTGCAGCGACACCGCTTCGTCTTGGAAGCGCTGGCCATCATCCTGATCTCCGGTGCCGTCGGCTTCCTCGTCTTCTTTACCGACCGTCTGATGGGGCCGGCCGATAGCGGGGCCCCGGCGGTCGTAAACGAGGTCTACCCGGCTTTCTGCCAGCGGGGCCCCCAGGGGAAATGGCTCTGCCCTGGCCAGGAAGCGCCCGAACCTCGCCAGTGGTTCGAACTCTATAACCGTACCGGGGGATGGCAGGTGCTGGAAGGGTGGTCGGTGGAGATGGCGGCCGGTTTGCCCCTTCCCTTGCCCCGCCTGGTCCTTCCTCCTTACGGCTATGCGATCGTGGCTGCTTCGGAGACTTCTTTCCGGGCCGATCATCCCGACTTCCCCGGCCTGCTCGTTTCCCTGCCAGACTGGCCGGGGTTGGGCCAGGGGTTTCTGGTGTTGCGAAATGCCCAAGGGGAAGTGGTGGATGTAGTCAACTGGAAGAAGGTGGAAACGCCGCCGGCCGAAGTCAAGTTGTGGGACGCTCCGGCCATCGGGCCGGCCGCTCCCTGGATTTTCGACGCCCAGAGGAACATCCAGGCCGATCACTCCCTGGAACGCCGGCCGGTCGGCATAGACCGCAACCTTCCGGCCGATTTCATCCGCCAGCCCTTCCCCTCGCCGGGGACGGTGAACGAGCCCAGCGCCACCTGGCCGGCCTACCTCCTCCTGACCGACTGGACCAACGTGGCTTCGGTGGCGGCGGGTGTGCTGCTCTGGATCGCCTTCATCTACGTGGCGTTGATCGCCCGCCGCTTCGAGACGCTGACCCGACAGCGTACCCTCTGGCAGGCCATGCTCTTTGCCCCCTCGGGCATCCTCTTCTACGTTATCGTGCAGTCCATCGGCTTCCGCACCCGGGGCTCGATGACCGTGGATGAACAATGGTGGAGTTTCGTCATCCTCTTTGTCTCGGCCCTGCTCTGCGCCGCCCTGGTCTTTCTCTTCCGGCAGCGGGCCCGGAAAATTCTGGAGGGTTAGGCCATGTGGTACTGGTTCAATCCGGCGTATACTATCTGGGTCCCCTTCCCGCCCCTATTCCTGGAGGTTGGTTTCGTCCTGTTGGCCGTGGTGCTTTTCTGGTACGCCCGCATCCTGGGCAACCTGCTGGTCATGATCGAGCGGCCGCCGCTGGACACCTGGGTACGGGTAGCCGGCTGGATTCTAATCCTCACCTTTTCCTTGCCCCACTATTACGTCAGCGCGGTGGTCTATCCCCACTTCCGCTCACCGCTGGCTGCCACGCCGGACGTGGTGGGACATCTGTGGGCCTGCCGGACGATCTCCTTCTTCGGCATGTGGGTGGCGGCCATCCTGGCCTTTCTTCCCGGTTTTCTGTATTACCGCTGGACCAGCGAGTAGGGGGCACAGCGCGCTGTACCCCCTACCCCTCTCGATGGGGGAGGGTAACTGCCTCCCTGGCGGTGGTTTTGCCCCGTATTCCCGCCCGTCCCTGAAGCGGTAGGCTCGGGGGCTTTGCATCTGAGGCAGGTTTTAGTCCTCCGGCGCGGGAAGTTGCAAGGGAGGTCGGGAAAGCCCTCCGACATCGCCCCTTCCTCCCTCTCCTAGCCCCTCCCCAGGAACAAAGTAGGACAACTCCGCAGGAGTTGTCCTCGTTGTGACCTACTCGCGCAGGACGCGCCGGGCGATCACTTCGGCTAGGCCGGGGCGGCTCAGTTCCTCCAGTTCATAACGCACCCGTAGCGAAGGCTTGTTGATCTTGAGGAGCCGGCCCAGGTCTATGGGCGTGGCGATAAGCACCAGGTCGCAGTCCACGGTGTTGATAGTCTCCTCTAGGTCGCGTATCTGCTTTTCTCCGTATCCCATGGCCGGCAATACCGTGCCGATGTGCGGATATTTCTGGAAGGTTTCGGCGATAGAGCGCGTAACAAAAGGCCGTGGGTCCACGATTTCCTCGGCTCCGTAGCGACGGGCGGCCACAACCCCCGCGCCGTAACTCATTTCCCCATGGGTGAGCGTCGGGCCGTCTTCCACCACCAGGACGCGCCGGCCTCGAATCTGTTCGGGCTGCTCCGGGATAACCGGGGAATTGGCCTCGATGACCACCGCCGAAGGGTTGACCCGGTGGATGTTCTGTCGGACGGTATCCACACCGGCCGGGTTGGCCGTGTCCACCTTGTTGATGATGACCACATCGGCCAGGCGCAAATTGGCCTCGCCCGGATGGTAAGTCACCTCATGGCCGGGGCGGTGTGGATCGGTCACGACGATGTGCAGTTTCGGTTGGAAGAAGGGCAGGTCGTTGTTCCCTCCATCCCAGACGATGACCTCGGCCTCCTCCTCGGCCCGGCGGAGGATTTCGCCGTAATCCACGCCGGCATAGACCACGATGCCCCGGTCCAGATGCGGCTCATATTCCTCCCGTTCCTCGATGGTGCAGCGGTAGCGGTCCAGGTCCTCGTAGGTGGCGAAGCGTTGCCAGACCTGTTCCTCCAGGTTCCCATAGGGCATAGGGTGGCGGACGACCACCGTCTTCTTCCCGGCCTCGCCCAAAATCTGGGTAACCCGGCGGGTGGTCTGGCTTTTGCCACAGCCGGTACGCACAGCGCAGACGGAGATAACCGGTTTGGTCGAACGAAGCATAGTATGGCGGGGGCCCATCAGCCGAAAATCGGCCCCGGCGGCCAGAGCCAGAGAGGCGCGATGCATCACGTACTCGTGGGAGATGTCGCTATAGGCCAGGACAACCTCATCGGCCTGGTAGCGGCGAATCAGTTCCGGCAACTGCTCTTCGGGGTAAATGGGGATGCCGTTGGGGTACAAGGGGCCGGCCAAGATGGGTGGGTAGAGGCGGCCCTCGATGTCGGGAATCTGGGTGGCGGTGAAGGCAACGACCTCGTACTCCTGGCGGTTACGGTAGTAGATATTGAAGTTGTGAAAGTCACGCCCGGCCGCCCCCATAATGATAACCCGTTTCCGTTCCATCCGAACCTCCTCAGAACTCCTCGCCCAGTTCCTCGTCGAATTCTTCCTCGGCCGCTTCTTCCAGCGATTCTTCCTCCAGACTCTCCTCGCCCTCTTCCAAGGGGATTTCCTCTTCCCCGAACCCCTCTTCCTCTTCGACCTCCTCTTCTTCCTCCTCTTCTTCCTCTTCCAGGCGGGCAACAAAGACCTCTTCCAGGAGGCTCAGGTCGCGGAGGTAAGGGCGCATGCCCTCGATCTGGAGGGCGGTGAGCGGCGGGAAGGAAAGCCGGCCGGCCAGCCGGGGGTGTTGGTAGGTTTCCCGGACGAAGAGTTTGACTTCGTTGCCCGCCAGTTCGGCGATGGCAGCCGCATAGCGGTTGCCCATCTGAATGAATTCAGCCAGACGCCGGCCGGTGCGCGCTTCCAGGCGGCCCAGCATTTCTCCTTCCTCCGTTTTGACCAGCACGTTTTCCCCCGAGGCCTCCAGTCGGACGTGCTGACCGCGGCTCAGCCGGCGGAGGATGTGGGGCGGAACTGGCCCGTGGAGCGACACGATAGCCGATTTGCCCGATTCGGCGATGAAGAGGTCCGGTCGGATCTGTTCCCGCTCGGCCTGCTCCAGCGGGGTTTCTCCTTCGGCCTGGGCCAGGAGTTGGCTCAGACGTTCGCGATTCTTGCGGGCGATGCGGTTGTAGGGGTCCAGTTCCAAGGCCCTCCCGTAAGCGGCATAGGCTTCATCGTAACGACGCAGTTCCATCAGGGCTTTCCCCAGGCGGTTGAGCGCGTCCACATTCCGAGGTTCTCTTTCCAGGAGGAAGCGGTTGAGGCGTTCGGCCTCCTCCCAGCGGCCTTGCAGGGCCATTTGAATGGCCTGTTCTTCCAGTTCTCGAAATTTAGGAAACATCCCAGCTCCTCAGAAAGTCAGCAGAAGCACTTTGGGTCTCCGGTCCGGGTAGGCGGCCCTGGAGCGACCAGGGGCCAGTCTGGGTGATCTGAATCCGGGCCAATTTCCCTACCCAGTCCCCCTCGGCTTCGAGGAAGCACCACTTCCCCTGCGGGTTTCGGCCGCGCCATTTGCCCTTGTGCCGGCCTTCGATCAGCACCTCAACCTCGCGGCCCAGGTAACGGGCATTGATCTCGGCGGAAATCCTTTCCTGGAGGGCTTCCAGTTCCCGACGGCGTTCTTCCTTGACCTCGGGAGGGACGTCGTCGGGCAGGCGGGAAGCGGCGGTGCCCGGTCGTACCGAATAAGCGGCGATATGGACGACGTCGAAGCGGATGTCCAGCAGGAGTTGCCGGGTCGCCCGGTATTCCTCATCGCTTTCGCCGGGAAAGCCGACGATGACATCGGTGGAAAGGGCCACCTCGGGGACGGCCGCACGGATGGCTTCCACCAGGGCCCGGTACTGGGCGACGGTGTAGCGCCGGCCCATCCGTCGGAGCAGGGCATCGTGGCCGGCCTGCACCGGCAGGCTGATTTCCGGGCAAACTTTGGGAAGGGTGGCGACGGCGGCGATGAGTTCCGGGGTCATGTCGCCCGGGTGAGAAGTCAGGAAACGGATGCGCCAGAGGCCCTCGATTTCGTGGAGGGCGTGGAGAAGGTCGGCCAAGGTGGGCCGGCCGGACAAATCATGGCCGTAGGCATCCACGTTCTGGCCCAGGAGGGTGATCTCGCGCACGCCTTGGGCGACCATGCAGCGGGCCTCGGCCACGATTTCCTCGGGCGGCCGGCTGCGTTCCCGGCCGCGCCGCAGGGGGACGATGCAGTAAGTGCAGTAGTGGTTGCAGCCGTGGATGATGGGAAGGAAGGCGGTGACGGCCGGACCGGAGGTGTCCAGGTGGGGCAGGTCGGATATGTTGACCGGGTGGGTCCCAGGGAAGGCATCCAGCACCTCGGCCACGCTGGAAGGCGGGAAGAAGGCATCCACCATCGGGTAGCGCCGGGGGAGGTCCGGGTCCGGGTTCACCCCAACCATGCAGCCCATTAGGACGATACGCAGTTCCGGTCGGCGGCGTTTCAGACCGGCCAGGGATAGGAGTTTGCTCCGAGCCCGCCGTTCGGCATTTTCGCGCACGCTGCAGGTATTGAGAAAGATCACCTCAGCCTGCTCCGGCGGGGCCGGTTCGTGGCCGGCCAGCCGCAGGGCGGCCGAAAGGCGGATAGAGTCGGCCTGATTCATCTGACAACCCGAAGTCCAGATGGCATAGCGCATCGGCTTTCCCCTCCGGGCCGACGTTCCGAGGAAAGTGGCCCGAAGCCGGCCGGCATTATACCGCACCTTCTCCGGATGCGCAACTTTGACAGGAAGGTCTAACTGGGCTATACTGGGCTTACTATGGCCCAAAGGTACGGCCGGGTGGATTCTTCCCGCCCGGGATGGCATGCGGTCGAGCAAGTGTGGATGAGTGCCCTGAGCCGAGGGGCCGTTCCCCTGGCGATCCTGGCCCTTTTGCTCTTTCTGGGGGTATTGGGCCAGCCGGAGCCGCCGGAGATGGCCCCTGGGGCCGGAGGAACGGTCGGAACAGGGGCCGTCGTACTGGATGCGCCGGAACTTCCGCTCCGGCCGGAGCGCCCGATGGTGCTGCCGACCGGCCTCTCCATAGCCGGCCTGCCGGTGGGTGGGCTTTCCCTGGAAGAAGCCCGGGCGGCTGTGGAAAAACACCTCCTATCCCCTCTCTACCGGCCGTTGCCCCTGCTTCTGGGTGGCGAGACCTATCTTCTGGACCCGGCCGCGGTCGGCCTGCGGGCCGACGTGGACCGGGCGTTGGCCCAGGTGGAGGAGAGGGTTCCCAACCATCCTCCGGCCGGGAGCATTTATCTATCCCCCGGAGGGGGGTGGGAAGCCCCGGAGTGGAAAGATGTGCCCCTCGAGGTGCAACTCAACGAGCGAGAACTCCGCCTGCAACTCCAACTTCTGGCCCGGCGTTACGACCGGGAGGCGCTTCCGCTGCGGCCGGCCGTGCTGACGGACACAGCCATCCTGGAGGCGATGGGGGTGCATACGCCGACTTGGTCGCCGGGGGTGCTGGTGGTGGCCTTTGTGGCACCCTGTGCCGGTCGGCGTCTGGAGGTGGAAAGCGCCCTCCCCCTGGTAGAGGAAGCGCTGAAGGAAGGGAAGCGTGAGCCGCTTGTGCTCCCGGTGGAGGAGGTGCCGGCTCCACCGGCCGATATGGCGCTCTTGCAGGAAGTCTTGCAAGAACAGGTGGATGGGATGCCTGGAGTGGTGGGCGTCTATGTGCAGGACCTGGAGAGCGGCCGGGAAACCGGGGTGCACGATGGGGTCATCTTCTCCGGAGCCAGCGTGATCAAAATCGCCATCCTCCTCCAGACTTATCAGGTGCTCGACGCTCCTCCCCGGGGAGCGGTGGCGCAGGATCTGTGGGCCATGATGGTCTATAGCGATAACGATGCGGCCAACCGGTTGCTGGCCCTGGCTGGAGGGGGCGACGGCATCCGGGGAGCCCGGCGTATGAGCGAGATGCTGAGCCGGCTGGGGTTGAAAAACTCCTTGATGAGGGATATCTACGGCTGGGTCGAGCCGACCGGGAGCCGGCCGGCGGGACGTGCCGCTCCCTGGGGGCAGGAACCGGTTACCGATGCCGATCCGCTCCTTCGAACCACCCCTCGGGATATGGGCCGCCTGCTCGCCTATATCTACGAGTGCAGCCTGGACCGCGGGCCGATTCGAGAAACCTTCCCCAGCGAGGTCACGGCGGAAGAATGCCGGGCGATGATCGAACTGATGCTCCAGAATGCGGACCGAGAGCGCCTGGTGGCCGGCATCCCGGAGGGCATCCCCGTGGCCCACAAGAGCGGCTGGATTCCCGATATGAAGGCCGACGCCGGCATCGTCTTCTCCCCAGGCGGCACCTATGTGGTGAGCATCTTTGTCTGGGAGACAGGTTCGCTGACCGACCGCGAGGGCAACCCGCGCATCGCCGCCCTGTCCTGGGTGGTGTACTCTTTCTTCAACCCGTTCTGAAGGGGATGGGTTGAGGCTTCAATCGCTGTGGAAGAGTTCCGCTCCCAGTTGCGGTCGCCAGCGCACCTGGCATTCCAACTGGCTGAGGACAGGGTGAATTTCCTGGGCGGCCGGCCCGATCAGGCCTTGCAGGGCCTCCAGAAGGTCGCGGGCGATCTCCTCGTCCGCGCCCAGGAGAACCAGGGTGCCGGTCTGGGCCGTTCGGCGTAGATCGCGGGCCGAGATGCGCAGGGAGGCCCGCTTTTTTCCCCAGCGGTGGAAGTAAACTTCGGCCTCATCATCGCCTTCTTCACGCAGGGAGACCTGGAGGTAGGCCGCGGATGGGCAGGTCATGACCCCGATGTCGCTGAGGTCGTGGAAGCGGTAGATGCGAGTCCATCCCTGCCGGCCGGGCCACTCGCCCTGGGGAAGCAGGTGAAGGCGGAAAAGGCGGACAGCCGTCTGCGGTCGTTCTGCCGAGGCGACGCGCAGGAGGCGGGGGGCGAAGGGGTTGGGTTCAGGGGTGAGGTCGTGGATAACGATGGCAGACGGGTGGTTCAGTATCAGGGAGAAGGCAGCCGGCAGGCTTCCCAAGGGGAGGAAAGCGCAGAAGGTGGAGGGGGCGCTGCCGCTGAGGTGTTCGGCCTTTTCGATCATCTCCAGGCGGACAGGGGTCACCAAAGTGCAGTTCAAGGCCGTCTGCAGTTCGCCCAAGGTGATGGGCGTGGAAGGCGTAGGGAGGGCCGGAGCAGGGTCCAAACCGAGGCGATAGAGGCAGGGCGGCTCTTTGTCCCGGTCGCGCAGCCAGGCCACCAATCGGGCGCGGGCCGTGTCGCGGCCGGCCCGGCCAAACCGGGCGGTGAGGTCGTAGACCGGCCGGCTTTCCAGGATGCGCCGCCAGACGGGGAGGGGAAGTGTTCCCAGGGGAACCGGGGCTTCCAGTCCCAATGCCTGGGCGATATTGGTTACCCGGGCCAGTTGTAGCCCGGAGACCGTTTCTCCGCGCAGGAGGTCGGCAAACCAAGCCTGGGGGTTGCCGATGGGCTGGATGCGCCCCAGGTCCACATGGAAGGTGCGGTTCAGTTCGATGCTCCACGGGTCGGCGGCCCGTAGAAAGACCTTGCGCAGGCTATCCAGGCCTTGTTCGGGGTTGGAGATGATGCAGTCGAGCCATGTGCTGATGAGGGAAAGGCCATAGATCTGGGGGTCATCCACCTTGATCACGCCGCCATCGAGGAGGCCGGGGGCCGGGACGTCCTCCACGCGGGCAATGCCCCCGTAACGTCGCAGGGCTTCGGTGCGCAGTTCTAGGGCACGGCGCATATCCACCGGGGTTTCGGCCAGGAGTGGGGCGGCGGAGAGGCTCTTGACGGCGCGGAGCATCTCCGAGACCACGGCCAGGGTATCCTGATCCGAGGTCAGCAGGCGTTGCAGGTACTCCTGAAGGACCCGTTTGAAATTCTCATAGGAGAGAAGTTTTTCCTCCAATTGTTCCAGCGGCGTTTCGACCTTGAACATCTGTCCTCCATCCGTCGGGCCGGAGAAGTCGGCCGGCCATACGTTTCGGTCTTGCTTTTATTTTACCACAAACTCGGCCGAAGGGCTATTTTTCTCGATAGCCTATTTGACAAAGGGGGAAGTTCCCCCTATAATATCTAGCAACTACGGCCCCATCGTCTAGTGGCCCAGGACGCAGCCCTCTCAAGGCTGAGATCGGGGGTTCGAATCCCCCTGGGGCTATTGAGCGTCGCTTTTCACACTCGGCCCTGAGGCGGAATTCGGGAGTTTTATAAGAGTGAACGATGTCTCTCCAGTTTCTGCTTTCCACTGCCTCCCTCTATTTCGTCCCCTTTCCCCAGATCCTTGATCTGGCCCACGAAGTCGGTTTCGACGGACTGGAATTTTCTCCGACGCTCACCCCCGTTTCTCCTGAGCGCATCCAGGCTCTGGTCCAGGAGACGGGCCTCCTTGTGGCCAGCCTCCATCCGCCGACGGTCCCGTTGCCCGGCT
Organism: Chloroflexia bacterium; assembly: GCA_036172265.1. Taxonomy (GTDB): domain Bacteria; phylum Chloroflexota; class Chloroflexia; order DTKN01; family DTKN01; genus JASFBA01. Next base: position 1,750 of record JASFBA010000033.1, on the reverse strand, counting down.
GGATACGCCCTCTGGAGGCCACGCGCCGGCTGGCCGGCCTGGCTCGCTGCCTGCCGGCCTGTCGAATCGTTGTCCTGCACTTCCCTGCCGTCCGTAGTGGGGCTGATCCCCGGCTCACCCGCTTCTACCGCCGGCTGGAGGTGCTTCAGGAGGGACTGGCCGGCAGCGGTATCTCCGTAGCACTGGAAAACCGCAACCGCCGGCCGGGAGAACCGCTGGGCCTGCTGGACTGCCCGGAGGCCTGGCTGGAAGCCGGCCGACGTCTCGGCTGCGGCCTCGTCCTGGATACCTCTCATGCCAGTACCCTCCCCTTTTCCCTCCTGGACGTCTACCGGGAAGTGCGCCCCCTCCTGCTCAACGTTCACCTGAGCGATGTGCAGGAGGTGCGCTGGTGGCATCGCTTTTCCTACTCCCGCTCCATCTTCGGCCAGCACGCCCTTCCGGGCACGGGGAGGCTCCCGCTGCCGGTCCTCTTACGGGAGATGGGACAGGACGGCTACAGCGAGTTGATTACCTTGGAACTGAGCCCGGTGGCACTGCGCATCTGGAACCGGCCGGTCCTCCGTTCCGCCCTCCGGCAGGCTCTTCAGACCTGCCGGACCTGGGTCGGGCAGGCCCCTCAGGGCGCCTCTTGCGGGTAGGCGTCCTTGGCATACGGGGCGACCCGGTGGGTCGCCTCTGCTGACCGAACCAACCAGGCCGCGATTTCCTCCGGCAGGGCCTTGCGGTTGGTTACGGTACCTCCTTGTGTAAACCCGCGTCCATTATACCAAAGGGTAGGAGATGCAAACCGGGGCGTTTCGGAACACGCCTTGGGCCGAGCGCCCCGGCCCGCCGGCCGGAAGCGAGGCCGGCCTATCCGACCCCACTCGGGCCCTCCCCCAAAGCGGGGGCCCCCCACCCTGGCCCTCCCCCACACGGGGGGAGGGGACTCGAAGGGGCAGCCTCCAGCAGAAGGCCCGCCCCGCCGGATAGGAGATGAGGACGGGTGCCCACCGGGTGCGGCCGAGCCACGGGGACACTTTGAAGCCGGCGGCAGCGCCTTTTTGCGGGGGGCTTCGGGGGGTATGCCATACCCCCCGACGGGGGTGCAGGGGGCAGAGCCCCCGACAAACGGGCCGGCCGGCGTTTCGGGACACGCCTTGGGCCGAGCGCCCCGGCCCGCCGGCCGAAGCCCTCACCCCCTGTCCCCCTCTCCTAAGGGGAGATGGGGAACACTCGGCCCGGCCGGGGCCTCGCCCGCCCAGGAGCGAGGATAAGGACGGATGCCCACCAGGTTCGGCCGGGCCACGGGGACACTTTGAGGCCGGCGGCAGCGCCTTTCTGCGGGGGGCTTCGGGGGGCATGCCATGCCCCCCGATGGGGGTGCAGGGGGCGAGTAGGGGCCGGCCGGCGGCCGGCCCTCTGCGAAAAGGAACGAGGATAAGGACGGATGCCCACCGAAGGCCGGCCGGGGCACGGGGACACTTTGACGTCGGCGGCAGCGCCTTTTTGCGGGGGGCTTCGGGGGGCACGCCATACCCCCCGACGGGGGTGCAGGGGGCGAGTAGGGGCCGGCCGGTGGCCGGCCCTCTGCGAAAAGGCCGGCCGGCGTTTCGGGACACGCCTTGGGCCGAGCGGCCCGGCCCGCCGGCCGGAAGCGAGGCCGGCCTATCCGACCCCACTCGGGCCCTCCCCCAAAGCGGGGGCCCCCCACCCTGGCCCTCCCCCACACGGGGGGAGGGGACTCGAAGGGGCAGCCTCCAGCAGA
>JASFBA010000032.1:0-28829 GCA_036172265.1 Chloroflexia bacterium | reverse complement strand
ACCATATGCACGCGCCATCGGGAAAGCCTGCTGGGCCAGGTCGTCGCCGGGGAAACGGTCCTGTCGCCATCTGGAGAAATCGCCGACGCCGCCTGGCGGTGGCGGGGGGAACCATACCCCTATGTCGCCATCGGTGCTTATGTGATTATGCCCAACCACATACACGGTATCTTGTGGATCGCGGATGAACCGGGGGTGGCGAATATCCGGTTGGGGAACCGCTGGCCGCGGCCGGCGACGGTACCCGCGAACCGTCCACCGTGGCCGGTGACGATGCCGGGGGCCGTCGGGTCGCTCGCGAACGACCCCAACGGCCCCCACAAACGCGCCCTCACGCCGACGGCCCACACACCAACGACCCCTACGCCAACGGCCCCCACGAAAATGATCCCCACGCGAACGGCCACCACAAAAACGCGCCTCCCTCCACACCACGACCTTTCCCGTAACGATGCCTTTCCCCACCAACACGCCAAAACGCAAACCATTGGGCCGCCTGATCGGGGCGTTCAAAACCGTCCCTACGAAAGAAATCAACCTGTCGCGCGGCATCCCCCGGTGCCGTCTTCTGGCAACGCAACTACTACGAACATATCATCCGCGACGAACGTGCTTTGGAGATGATCCGCCTCTACATCCGACGCAACCTTACACGGTGGGAATGGGATACCAGAATCTCCAGTGCCACCGTTCGGCGAGTTGGGCCCATGCTCCGCATCCTCACCGTCTTCGGCACCCGACCTGAGGCCATCAAACTGGCCCCCGTCCTCCGGGAAACGGCCTGTTCCCCGGAACAGGTCCCCTCTCACATCTGCGCGGCTGCTGGATAATCCGGCCACCTACGCGACCATGGCCCAGGCAGTCAACCCCTACGACGATGACCACGCCGCCGAACGCATCGCGAGGGCTTTGCCGGAGAGAAACGAATTTGCCGGATAGAGGACCCCCTGCTATAATGAGAGTTAGACCTCTATCCAAAAACTCCCGTCCCAATACCTCACCTACGAGTTTTCGGATAGACCAAGCCCAGGAGCGAACTCGATGGCCGAGAAGATCCTTTCTCTGGAAGAACTGAAAGGGCAACAAGTCGAACAGGTGCTCCAAGAGGTAGCCGAGACAGGGGAAGCACTCATCGTCCACCTGCCCGGAGGCGGGGTAATTCGCATTGCCCCGGTCTCCTCCCTCCGTCCTCTGCCCACCCTGGAGGGAATCGTCCCGGAAGGCTGGAAAGATGCCCTTTACGGCTCGCCCTCCCGCTGAACCGGCTGTGACCTGCAGCCTCCTGGATGCCGGTGTCTTCATCGGTGCGCTTCTCCGGGACGATCCACGCCATTCAGAAGCCCGGGCTCTGGTAGAAAGCGCGCGATACGGCGATTTTCCCACCTGTACAACGACCGGGATCCTCAGCGAAGTCTACGGAGCCCTGACCTGGGAAGGTGCCCGACCCCCCCATGCCCCGGAAACGGCGGCCGAGGCGGTCCGGGCCCTGGTCGAGCCCCCGTCGGCTATTCACGTTCTCGAAGAGGGTCTGGCAGCCGTTCTCCTTGCCCTTGAACTGGCCGTCGCCCACCATCTGACCGCTCGCCGGGTGCACGATGCCCGCCACGCGGCTGCGGCTCTGCTGGCCGGCGTCCGTTTCGTATATACTTATGACTTCCGCGATTGGCGCATTTTCGAGGAGGACGGCCTGACCATCGCCGGCCCTCCTTCCGTGCTTGCTTCCCTGCGTGCCCCGTGACCCCTCCTCTCCGCATCCTCACTATCTTCGGCACCCGACCTGAGGCCATCAAACTGGCCCCCGTCCTCCGGGAACTGGCCCGCTATCCGGAGCAGGTTCTCTTCCGCGTCTGCGTCACTGCCCAGCATCGCGAGATGCTCGACCAGGTGCTCGCCCTCTTCGGCATCGTCCCCGACATTGACCTCGACCTCATGCAGCCGGACCAGACGCCCTCCCAGGTGGCTGCCGCCGCCTTAGAACGGCTGGACGACCTCTTGCAAAGAGAGCACCCCGACTGGGTCCTGGTGCAGGGCGATACCACCACGGTGATGGCCGCGAGCCTGGCCGCTTACCACCGGCGTATCCGCATCGGCCATATCGAGGCCGGCCTGCGTACCCACGATAAATGGCATCCCTTCCCCGAGGAAATGAATCGCCGCATCGCCGACCACCTGAGCGACCTCCTCTTCGCCCCCACCGAACGCGCCCGCCGGAACCTCCTGGCCGAGGGAATTCCCGACGAGCGCATCCGGGTCACCGGCAACACCGTCATTGACGCCCTTCTCTGGGCGGCTTCCCTGCCCTTTGATGTCAGTAACTCCAATGTGCGAACGTACGAACGCGCTAACGTACGAACGGTTCTCGTTACCGCCCACCGACGCGAAAGTTTCGGCCGGCCGCTCCGCCAAATCTGCGCCGCCCTGCGCACCCTGGCCAGCCGGGGCGACGTCCATATCGTCTATCCGGTGCACCGCAACCCGAACGTTTGGGATACCGTTTATGCCGAACTGAACGGCACGGCCGGCATCACCCTCCTCCCACCGGTGAACTACCGCGAACTCGTCTACCTGCTCCAGAACTGCTTCCTGGTCCTCACCGACTCGGGGGGCATCCAGGAAGAAGCCCCCAGCCTGGGCAAGCCGGTGCTGGTCCTGCGCGAGGTCACCGAGCGCCCCGAGGGAGTGGAGGCCGGCACGGCCCGGGTAGTCGGCACCGATCCCGATCGCATCGTCGCCGAGGCCACCCGCCTTCTCGACGACCCCCAGGCTTACGAAGCCATGGCATGTGCCGTCAACCCCTACGGCGACGGCCACGCTGCCGAACGCGTCGTCGCAGCCTTGCTTGAGTCGAAAGCGTGAACGATATCTCATACGCTGCCAGTGCCGTCGGTTGGCGGCTCAACGGCACAGTCCTGCGCAAACAGATCCCCCGAAAGGGGCAACCGAAAACTGTCAATGTTCAAGCAGTGATTCGAGAGGATTGAACCAGGAGCCGTTGCACCATAGATCGTACGGCTGCAGGAAAGCGCAACGCATATCCCTGCAGTCGCTCCCCATTGAGGGGGGAAAGATCTACTTCGTCCAGGGGTAGATCGGTCAGCCCTCGGGTTATCAGATAAATTTGATCGAGCAACGCCTTTTCCGGTTCGGCTACGTAGAGCCCGCCTTCCAGCGCGTAGCCAAAGAAGAGTTCAGCTTTCAGTTGGTGAAACTCTACCACAGTATCTGCCAGGTTCAAGCGTCGGCTGCGGTGAAGTGTAGCGAAAGTCAAAACATAGGGAACCTGACTCAGGACGCCATACCGGGAGAGCACGGATTCAAAGGAGAGGTAGGACGGATAGACCAATTGGTTAGCGATGCGGGCAAGGTCGGGTGCCCGTAGGGCTACCTGGTATACCCCTTGCCTCAGCCGCACCAGTACACCATATTGGACCAGACGATACAGGGTAACATACAGGGCAGGGCGCTTTTGTCCCAGAACCTTCTCCAGGTCAGCCGGGCTGAAGTAGGGCTTGTCGAGGCTCAGTAAGATCTGGATCAGGGCCACATCCTTCGGCTTTACTCGCTCCATAGTTCAATCACCTGCCAGTGGCTTTTGGGGAGATATTTACGCAACTCTCGGCGTATGGCTTGCCGGTCCATACCCTCCAAATCGGGCGTAAAAGTGCGCCGCAGTTTTTGGGCAATAAACCACAGGTCGTACAGGTCACGGGGCTGGCGACGATCGGCTAACGCAACTTGCTTGTCTATCCACATTCGCTCCAGTGTGGCCACCTGGGCCAGAACCGAGACCGGAGTCACCGGGCTGGTCAGCAGACGCAAGGTGAAATCCTGCTCCCGAATCCAAGTCTCCGGCCGCGTTGACACCTCCAGTTTGATGGAGAAAGCATAGGGAAGGTAGGGCTCACGTATCTTGTAAAGGGCAAAAAGTGTGAATCGCTTGGCCAACGCTTCCACCAGGAGGACCTGGGGCAACGCTTTAACGATTGTCTCGGCTACAGAGGTAAAAATCCCCTCGGAGATCGGGGAAAGAAGTGAAAAGTCCAGGTCATCGGAGAAGCGGGGGGAACCGTATGCTAGGCGCAACGCCGTACCCCCCTTAAGCACCAGGGTGCTGCCCAGGAGGCCTTCCATCAATCCTCGCAAGATAAGCAGTTCATATTCTTCCCGGACGACATTCTCGACCGTGATTCCCAATTGCCGCGAGAGGGTTTCAGCAAGTAAACGATCCATCCTTCGGTCCCAATTTTCTAAATAAAATTGCTAAGTTTTATTGAATGATACTACGGCCGGCGGGAGATGTCAAGCCCATCCGTTCCGAAGGGCAATTCAGTTATGTCTAATCGCACAACTGCCGATTCCATGTGTACAAAGAATCCCCAGATGCTTGTCCAGGGCCAGATAGATGCCGTCGTAAGGGGGGGAAGGGGGAATGGAGTGAGGGAAAAGCAGGATTCCGACAAACCTGGGGCATACCCTACGGCCGTTCCCATGGGCCGGTCCCGAACCGGCCGTTATCTCCTCCTAATTCTGGCCCTTGCCACGCTCGCCCGCCTGGGTTCTGCCCTGTACCTGGGCGACACCGTGGAGGTCCTCCCTGGAACCCACGACCAGGTCACCTACGATACCCTGGCCCGCCGGCTGCTCGCCGGATACGGCTTCACCTTCCCCCACGACTGGTGGCCGCTCACGCGGGCGAACGAACCTACGGCCCACGCCTCGTTCCTCTATGTGCTTTACCTTGCCGCAACCTATGCCCTCCTCGGCCTCCATCCCCTGGCCGCCCGGACTATCCAGGCCCTCATCGGCGGGCTTCTCTTGCCCTGGCTCCTGTACCGCCTGGGAAAACGGCTTTTCGGCGAGCCGGCCGGCCTGGCCGCCGCCGCTGTCGGCGCCCTCTACGCCTATTTCATCTATTACGCCGCTACCCTGATGACCGAGACCTTTTTCATCCTCTGCATCCTGGGCAGCCTAGAACTTGCGCTGGATTTGGCCGAAAAACCCTCGTGGAAGACGGCGCTCCTCCTGGGACTGACCCTTGGCCTGGGCATCCTCCTGCGCCAGACCCTCCTCCTCTTCCTGCCCTTTCTCCTGCTCTGGCTCCTATGGGCGGCCCGCCGGCGTATCCGCTGGCAACACGTCGCCCTGCCCCTCCTGATGATCGCTTTGCTGATCCTCCCCTGGACGGTGCACAACTACTTTACTTTCGGGCGCTTTGTCCTCCTGAACACCAACTCCGGCTTTGCCTTCTTCTGGGCCAACCACCCTATCTACGGCACGCGCTTCATCCCCGTCCTCCCCCCGGACGGTCCCTCCTACCAGGACCTCATCCCGCCCGAACTGCGCTTGCTCGACGAGGCCGCCCTCGATGCCGCCTTGATGCGCCAGGGCATCGCCTTCGTCCTGGAGGACCCCGTCCGCTACCTCCTCCTTTCCCTAAGCCGCATCCCTGAATACTTCAAGTTCTGGCCCTCGCCCGAATCCGGCCTTGTTAGCAATATCTCCCGCGTGGCTTCTTTCGGGGTTTTCTTGCCCTTTATGCTCTACGGTCTTTACCTTTCCCTCAAACGTTCCACCCAGCCCTCAGGGCCCAATTCCCCATACTCAACTCCTAACCCTCAACCCCCAACCTTCAACCTCCAACGAACAGCCCTTCTATACCTTTTCATCGCCGTCTATAGCGCCATCCACCTCCTTTCCTGGGCCCTGATCCGTTATCGCCTGCCGGTGGACGCCACCCTCATCCCCTTCGCCGGCCTGGCTCTGGAAAATCTACGGCAGCGGATTCGGGAAAGCCAACGACGCGAAGGCGCGGGGAAAGGCAGGGGCTGAACAGTACCGGTTAGCCTCGCCACCGTGATTCGCTCCGCCACACACCTCCATTGTCAGCAGCCCAGAACCGGTTTGACCACCTCAGCGAAGATGGCGACACCGCTCCTTGAGTGGCTGGTTCTCTGCCTGCGCTCGCACTGGGACCCCATGGCCTTATCGGCTGCGCGTGCCCAAGCCGGCCGGCTCGACGGCGCCGCCCTGGTACAATGCGCCCTCGCCGAAGGCGTCGCCCCGCTCCTCTACACCCTCGTCCGTGGTCAGGCTATCTTGCCTTCCACGACCGAGGAAAGTCTCCGCCTGGCTTACCTGGAAAGCGCCGCTCGCAACTTCTTCCTCTTCCGGGAACTGGAAAAGGTGCTCCGATCCCTGTCTGCCCAGAAAATCCCCGTCCTCCTCCTCAAAGGTGCCGCCCTAGGGCCGGCCGTCTACGGTAACCCGGCCCTGCGCCCGATGGGAGACCTGGACCTCCTCGTCCGGCCGGCCGATGCCCCACGCGCTTTGGAGATACTGGCCTCCATCGGCTACCGGCCCATCCGTCCTCCCCTGCACCCGACCACCCTGACCGCAGACGAATCCCAGGTCTTTTTGCGCTACGGAGAGGTCAACCTCGAACTGCACTGGGGATTGCTCGACCTCCCCCATTACTCCTATCGCCTGCCGATGGAAAGGATTTGGGCCGATGCCCGGCTTATCTCCATCGGGACGGCCCAGGCCTGGATGCTGAACACGGAAGACCAGATCCTCCACCTCTGCGCCCATCTAGCGCTGCATCACGGCGAGGGCCGGCCCCGCCTCCTCTGGCTTTGCGACATCGCCGAGGTGATCGTCCGCGCCGGCGAGAAACTGGACTGGGCGGCACTCCTGGAACGGGCCCGATCCTACGACCTCCTTCTCCCGCTCCAGCAGGTACTTCCTCAACTGGCCGACGAGTGGCAGGCCCCCATCCCGCCGGCCGCGCTGGAGCACCTTCGGGAAACACGACCTTCGCCGGAAGAAAGTCGTCTCCACACCCGCTTGACCGCCCATCGTCGTTCGGTGGCCCGACGTTTCTGGGACCACCTGGCCGGCCAGCCGACCTGGACCAAACGCCTACGCTTCGCCTGGGATAGCCTCTTCCCCTCGCCGGCCTATATGCGGGAACGCTACGCCATCCGCCATCCTCTCCTCCTGCCATTCTACTACCCTTACCGCTGGCTCCTGGGTCTGCGCAGCGCCCTGAGCCCAAAGCCCTAAGCCCTTCCATGGATATCCTCTTCCTCACCCCCTACGCCCCCACCCCCATCCGCACCCGGCCCTATAACCTTCTCAAGGCCCTGGCCGGCCGCGGACACCGAATCACCCTGTTCTGCATCGCCCAGGGCGAGGGGTGGCTGGCCCGCCATCCGGCCCCGGCCGAAAGCGCCGCCCTGGAGGAACTGCGCGCTTTCGGCATCGCGGTTCACGCCGTCGTTCTCCCGCGCCTGCACTCCCTCCGGAACTGCCTGCGGGCCCTGCCCACCTCCTTCCCCCTCCAGGCCGTCTACTGCTGGTCCCCCACCCTGGCCCGCCTCCTCCACTACGCCCTAAGCCCTGACCCCTATGCCCTGAGCCCTATGCCTTGGTCCCTCCTCCACATCGAACACCTCCGCGCTGCTTGTTACGGCCTCTGGCTGCAGAAGCGAACCCGCTTGTCCATCCCGGTGGTCTGGGATAGTGTGGATTGCATCAGCCATCTCTTCGAGCAATCGGCCCGGATCAGCCGCAGCGCCTTCGGCCGGTTGGCCACCCGGCTGGAACTGGCCCGCACCCGCCGCTACGAGGCCAGGCTTTTGCACGCCTTTGACCGCACCCTGGTCACTTCCCCCGTGGACGCCGCCGCCTTCTCCACCCTATCCCCTGAACCCCTCTCCCCGTCTCCCGTCCCCTCTGCCCTGAGCCTCGAGCCCTATGTCCCGAACCCTATGCCCTATGCCCTGAACCCTAAGCCCTCTACCCTGAGCCCTGTCCCCTTTGTCCTCCCCAACGGCGTGGATCTCACCTACTTCTACCCCGCCAACCTCCCCCGCCGGCCGGAAGTGGTCTTCAGCGGCAAGATGTCCTACCACGCCAACGTGACCGCCGCCCTCTACCTCCTGGACGAGGTGATGCCCTGGGTCTGGCGGAGCCGACCGGACGTACACCTCACCATCGTCGGCAGCCGGCCGCCACGCTCCATCCGGGCGCGGGCCGGGGAGCGGGTGGCGGTCACCGGCTATGTGGAAGACATCCGGCCCTTTTTGCAGCAAGCGGCTGTGGCCGTCGCCCCCATGCCCTATGGGGCCGGCATCCAGAACAAGGTCCTGGAGGCCATGGCCTGCGCCACGCCGGTCGTCGCCACCCCCCAGGCCGTCTCGGCTCTCCGGGTCTCTCCCGGAATCCACCTTCGGGTCGGGAAGACGCCGGAAGAACTCGCCGCCCACATCCTCGACCTCCTGGAGCACCCTGAGGTGGCCGATGCCCTAGGCCGGGCCGGCCGCACCTACGTCGAGCAACACCATGATTGGCAGAGGGTAGCCCAGCAATTGGAAGGCCTTTACGAGGAAGAGACCGCCCGGAAGAGCCTGGAACAGGAGGAAGGTTGATGGCCCATACAGTCAAAACGTCCCTATTTCCACGAATTGGAACTGCGCTGGAGGCTCGCCTGAGTCGCCTGGCCCGGGCCGGCCTGATGTTGCTCGATGCGCTGGCTCTGGCTGCCGCCTACACCCTGGCCTGCTTCCTGCGCTTCTATAACCCCTGGTGGCCTTATTACCCTACCTTCTTCCTCCCCTTTTACCTGGGGTTGGGCCTGGTTATGTTGCCGGTTTGGCTTGCCCTTTTCGCCTCCTTTCGCCTCTACGATCCGGAGGAACTCTTGGGCGGGACCCGGGAGTATACCCGGCTTATTAACGCCTGTACCGTTGGCACGCTGGCCATCGTGGTCTATGATTTCCTGTCCCGGGGCGAGAGGGAGGAGATTTCCCGGGCCTGGCTGCTCCTGGTCTGGGCCCTCTCGATCCTGATCGCCGGAGGGGTACGTTTCACCCTACGGCGAGTCGTTTATGCCCTGCGCCGAAAGGGGTACTTCCTCCGGCCGGCCCTGGTAATCGGCACCAACGCTGAAGGCCAGGCCATCGCCCGGCAACTCCGAGATGCCCCCAGCGCCTCCGGCGTACGTGTCCTGGGCCTGGTGGACGATACCCCTCCAGAAAAGCCCTCCGACCTGCCCTTCCTGGGCAGCCTTTCTGACCTTCCCCGCCTGATCCACGAGCATGACGTCCGCGAACTGATCGTGGCCGGCACCGCTCTGTCCCGGGAACAACTCCTGGACCTCTTCTGCCGCTATAACCAGGGCGATCGCCACCTGATCATCCGCCTCTCCTCCGGTCTCTTCGAAGTTCTCACCACCGGAATGCGCCTGCGCAAGGTGGGCTACGTTCCCCTGGTTACCCTGGAACGCACCCGCATCACCGGCGTGGATGCTCTCCTCAAACGCGGCCTAGACCTAGCCGGAAGCCTCGCCCTCCTCCTCCTGAGCGCGCCCTTTCTTCTCCTCATCGCCCTTCTGGTCAAAGCGACTTCCCCCGGCCCCATCCTCTACCGCCGGCGGGTCCTGGGCCAGGGCGGCCATCCCTTCGATGCCCTCAAGTTCCGTACGATGTATACCAACGGCCCCGAAATCCTGGCCCGCTACCCCGAACTAGAGGGGGAACTCCGTCGCCACGGAAAGATCAAAAACGATCCCCGCATCACTCCCCTGGGCCGGATATTGCGCCGCTTCAGCCTGGACGAACTGCCCCAACTCTTCAACATCCTAGCCGGCCAGATGAGCCTGGTCGGTCCCCGCATGATCGCTCCTGAAGAGTGGCCCCATTATGGCAAATGGCAGCACAACCTCCTCACGGTCAAACCGGGCCTGACCGGCCTGTGGCAGGTCTCCGGCCGCTCCGACCTCTCTTATGAAGACCGGGTACGGCTGGATATGCACTATATCCGAAACTATACCATCTGGCTGGATTTGCAGATTTTGTTCCAGACGATCCCGGTGGTGTTACGGGGAAAAGGAGCGTACTGAGGGTTTAGGCCCTAATGATCATCACCCAAACCCCCCTCCGTGTTAGCCTCCTCGGCGGCGGCACCGACTTCCCCGAGTTCTACCGCCGGGAAGGGGGCTGTGTCCTCACCACGGCCATAGACAAGTACGTCTTTGTCATCATCAAGGCCCGGTTCGACGACCTGATCCGCGTCAGCTATACCCGCACCGAACTGGTGGAGAAACCGGAACAAGTCCAGCACGACCTGGTACGGGAGGCCCTGCGCCTCACAGGCATATCACGGGGCGTGGAAATCGCCACCATGGCCGACGTCCCGGCCCAGGGCACCGGACTGGGTTCCTCCGGCGCGGTGACCGTCGGCCTGCTCAATGCGATGTACACCTACCTGAACGATACCCGGCCGGCCATGGACCTTGCCGCCCAGGCCTGCTCTATTGAACTTGACATCCTGGGCCGGCCGATCGGCCGCCAGGACCAGTACATCGTCGCCCTCGGCGGGCTACGTTTCCTACGCTTTCTTCCGGATGACCGGGTCGAGGTGGAAACCCCGGCCATCTCCGAGGATATCCGCCGGTATCTGTCCGAAAGCCTGCTCCTCCTCTACACCGGTCAGACCCGCGAGGCCGGCATCATCCTGGCTGAGCAGCAGGCCAACATCCCCCACCGCCTGAGCGAGTTGCGCGAACTCAAGGCGATGGCCGAGGAAGGCTACCGTCTCCTCCTCTCCGGCCAGGTGGACGAACTGGGCCGGCTGCTCGACGCCTCCTGGAAGGTAAAGCAACGCCTGGCTTCCGGAGTGACCAACGGCCCGATTCAGGCCATGTACGAGACGGCCCGGCGGGCCGGAGCCCTGGGCGGCAAAATCTGCGGCGCCGGCGGAGGGGGTTTCCTCCTGCTCTATTGCCCCTACGAACGCCAGAAGCACCTCCGCCAAGCCCTGGCCGGCCACCGCGAACTCCCCTTCCACCTGGAACCGGATGGAAGCAAAGTGATCCTCAATATCCGGCGCACTTGAATATTTTGCCCAATGCGGGTATAATAAGGACACATGGAACAAGAGCAGGCGGAGGAAACAAGTGGCCGCCGAACGATGGGTTGACTTCTGGCTGGTGGATGCCTTCGCCAGCGAGCCGTTTCAGGGAAACCCGGCCGGCGTTGTCCTGGAAGCCGAAGGCCTGGACCCGGAGACGATGCGCCTCCTCGCCCGTGAGGTCGGGGCCTCCGAAACGGCCTTTGTCCTCCCGGCCACCGAGGAGGCAGCCGACCTTACCCTGCGCTGGTTCACCTCCACCGGCGAGGTTCCGTTCTGCGGCCATGCCACCCTGGCCACCGCCCACATCCTGGCCGAAACCGGACGTTACCAGCCACCGACAGAACTCACCCTCTCCACCCGACGCGGCTTGCTTCGGACTCGTCTCTGCCCTTCCGGCGAGAGGGCCTGTATCCCGATGGTCCAGACCCCGTCCGCCCACTTCGAACCGTGTTCCATCCCGCTGGAAGAACTGGCTGACGCCTTGCTGACCTCGCCGGAACAACTCCATCCCGATCTGCCTCTTCTCAAGGACGATACCCACCTCTTTATCCCTTTCCGTCGCTTGGAGACTCTGCTGAACCTGTACCCGGACTTTCGTCGCCTTAGCCGGCTGGGGCTGGAATACGAACTCACCGGCTTCGCTTGCTTCACCACCGAGACGGTGGAGCCGACCTCCCACTGGCACATGCGTTTCTTTGCCCCGGCAGCGGGGATCAACGAGGACCCGGTGACCGGTGCTGCCCAGGGGCCGATGGCCGTCTACCTTCTGGAACAGGGGCTGCTTTCCGGAAAGCCTGGTCAGACCTGTTCCTGGGTGGGCGAGCAAGGGGATGCCCTGCAACGCCGCGGGCGGGTGCGGGTGGAAGTTTCGCTGGACGAGGCCGGGCGCGCCCGGCAGGTATATATCGGCGGTCCTGCCGTCACCGTGCTGCAGGGCCGGCTTCGAGTCGGCTGAAAAGGTTCGCCACACTTCAGAAGGAGGGAAAGATGGCTACCAAGGCGTATGTGCTCATCGAGACCGCAATCGGGAAAACGCAAAGCGTCGTGGAAGCGCTGCGCAAGATGCCCGGAGTCGTCGCCGCCGATGCCGTGACCGGGCCGTACGATGTCATCGCCGTCGTGGAAACGCGGGACCCGAACGAGGTGGGCAAACTGGTGATGAACCAGATTCACGGCCTCGATGGGGTCAACCACACCTTGACCTGCCTGACGATCTAGGAGCGACTTTGGGCCGGCCCGGGCTGACGGCATGCTTCTCTGAGCCCCGGCATGCTTGTGGGGCCGGGACTTTCTGAAGAAGAGAAGCACTTCCAGGTCGTATCGGAGTAGGACGGGCAAGATGTAACGTCGGACAATTGCATAGCAAACTCGCTGGGGGAGCCGGATAAGACCGGCTGAGAGGCAGGTAATTGACCTGCGACCCCGGAACCTGATCTGGGTAATGCCAGCGGAGGGAATGCGAGTTCTTTCAACCGCCACCCGTACCGCTGGGTGGCGGTTTTTTCGTCAGGCCGTCGCAGGGGGTCAATTCGATGAAAGCCCTGGTTATCACCAACGGCGTTCTGGAAGATATGACCTTGTGGCAGGAGGAAATCGGCCAGGCCGAATTGGTCGTCACCGCCGACGGCGGGGCCCGCCACGCCCGTTCCTTGGGGATCCGCCCCGACGTCGTGGTGGGCGACGGCGACTCCCTGGATGCCGAAACCGCCCGATGGTTGGAGGAGCAGGGGGTACCCTGGGTACAACATCCTGCCGCCAAGGACGAGACCGACCTAGAACTGGCCCTGCTCTACGCTGCTCACGCCGGAGCCCGGGAAATCCTCCTGCTGGGAGCCCAGGGCGGCCGGCCGGACCAGATGCTTGCCAACCTCCTCCTGTTGGCGCACCCGGCCTTGGCCGGATGTCGGGTGCGCCTGCTGGGGAAAAACTACCAGGCCCTGGTCCTGCACGGAGGCGAGGAAATTGCCCTCACCGGCCGGGTAGGCGATACTCTCTCCCTCCTCCCCCTCTCCGAACAGGCCCGGGGCATCAAGACCGCCGGCCTGCGCTGGACACTGAGCGGAGATACCCTGAGGTTGGGACCGGCACGGGGTATAAGCAACGAACTGACCTCTCCCCAGGTCCGTATCGCTCTCCAGGAGGGCCTCCTGCTCATCGTCCACCTGCGCCGGACCGAGGAGAAAGAAAGATGATCCTTCCTCCCGAACCCTTCCGTAAGCGCCTGCTGAACTTCCTTGGCCGGACGGCCCCGCCCCTGGCCTTCATCTTCCTCCTCCTGTTCCTCTGGCAGGCCGTGATCTCCCTGGGTCTGGTCGAGGAGTGGCTTCTACCTTCTCCCTACAAGATCGTGGTGGAGGGCCTGGAGGCATGGACAAAGATGGGCCTGGCCCTCCACACCTGGCAGACCTTCCAGGAGGCCGTCCTGGGCTTTCTCCTGGCCGTAGCCACCGGGTTGGCCTTGGCCCTTATCGTGGATTTCTCTCCCCTCTTGAGCCGGACCCTCTACCCGCTCCTGGTCGCCTCTCAGACCATCCCCATTATCGCCATCGCTCCCATCCTGGCCCTGGCCCTGGGCTATGGCATCGAACCCAAACTTTTCGTCGTCGCCCTGGTCTGCTTCTTCCCCATCGTCATCAACACCGCCGACGGGCTACGCAGCGCCGACCCCAACTGGATTGCCCTCCTCCGTTCCATGGGGGCCAACCGTTGGCAGATCTTTGCCAAGGTACGCTTTCCCAACGCCCTCCCTTCCTTCTTCTCCGGCCTGAAAGTGGCCATTACCTACAGCGTGATCGGTGCCGTCATCGGCGAATGGGTCGGAGGAAACGTCGGACTGGCCTTCTTTATGAAACGGGCCCACAACGCCATGGAGTTCGGCCGGGAATTCGCCGGCATCGTCATCACCTCGCTTCTGAGCATCGCCCTCTTTCTCCTGGTGGCCGGCCTGGAGCGCCTGGCCCTGCCCTGGTATTTCGTTCAGAGGCAAGAGTAACACAACACGTAATACGTAATACGTAATACGTATTACGTATTACGTATTACAAAATGCACAAGGAGGTTCCCATGAAATCCTTTCCCCTCATCTCGCTGCTCCTGGTTCTCCTGCTCCTCGGCTGTGGTGCCCCCCGGCCGACCCACGTGACGCTCTCCCTGGACTGGGTACCCAACACCAACCACACCGGCTTCTACGTCGCCCTGGACAAGGGGTACTACACGGAAGAGGGTCTGGAAGTGGAGATCGTGATCCCGGCTGACCCGGCGGCTGCTCTCCGGCAGGTCGCCACTGGCCAGACCGAATTCGGGGTCAGTTTCCAAGAAGAGGTCACCGTCTCCCGCGCCAACGACATCCCCGTAGTCTCCATAGCCGCCATCATCCAGCACAACACCTCCGCCTTCGCCGCCCTGAAAGACTCGGGCATCGCCCGACCTAAAGACTTCGAGGGCAAAAAGTACGGCTCCTACGGCCTGCCGCTGGAACCCCCGGTCATCGAGGGGCTGATGCGCTGTGACGGGGCCGACTTCAGCCGGGTCGAGTTCGTGGATGTCGGCTTCGACGCCTTCCCCGCTCTGGTCAACCGCCAGGTGGACTTTATCTGGATCTTCCTGGCTTGGGATGGCATCCAGGCCGAGATGAAGGGCATCGAACTGAACACCATCCCCCTCTACGGGAGTTGCGTGCCCGATTACTACACGCCGGTGATCATCGCCGGGGAAAAGACCATCGCCGAACGACCCGAGATCGTCCGGCGTTTTCTGGCCGCCACCGCCCGGGGCTATGAATATGCCATCGCCCATCCGGAGGAATCGGCCCAGATTCTCTACAAGTACGCCCCGGAGAACGACCCGGAAATGCTCCGGCGCAGCCAACTCTGGCTGAGCCCGCGCTACCAGGCCGACGCTCCCCGGTGGGGCTGGCAGCGGCCCGAGATCTGGCAAGGCTTTGCCCAATGGCTCTGGGAACGCGGCCTTTTACCCAAAGCCATCGAGGCGGACAAGGCCTTTACCAACGCCTTCCTTCCGGCCCGGTAGAAGAGGCCGAATGGGGCAGGGCCACTGGAGAAAGAGGTGGAGAATCGCCCGAGCAAACTTGAACTTCAGGGCATCCGCAAAGCCTTCTGGGAAAAGTGGGGGGTTCTCCCCACGCTGGAGGGCATTGAGCTGCAGGTGCAGGAGGGGGAATTCGTCTCCCTCATCGGGCCCAGTGGTTGCGGCAAGAGCACCCTCTTCAACATCATCTGTGGGCTGGAGCCGGCCGACGCCGGGCACGTCCTCCTGGACGGCCACGACGTGACCGGCCGGCTCGGCCTTTTCGGCTATATGCCCCAGCGCGACCTCCTCCTCCCCTGGCGCACCGTCCTGGAAAACGTCATCCTGGGAGCAGAAGTCGCCGGCCGCAGCCGTCGGGAAGCCCGTGAGGAAGCCCGCCGCCTCTTCCCCCTCTTCGGTCTGGAAGGCTTCGAAAACCACTACCCGGCCGCTCTCTCCGGCGGAATGGCCCAGCGGGCCGCCCTCCTGCGCACCTTTCTCGGCCACCGCGACGTCCTTCTCCTGGACGAACCCTTCGGCGCCCTCGATGCCCTGACCCGCGCTACGATGCAGGAATGGCTCCTGGAAGTGTGGGCCCGCTTCCAGAAAACCATCCTCTTTATCACCCACGACGTCGAGGAGGCCGTTTTCCTCTCCGACCGCGTCTACGTCCTGACCGCCCGGCCGGCCCGCGTCTGTCTGGAACTCCCCATTGCCCTCTCCCGCCCTCGCCACCGCCCCCTGGTAACCAGCCCCTCCTTCATCGCCCTGAAGCGCCGCCTCCTGGAAGCGCTCTCCTGACCCCCTCCCCCGGGTGCCAGGCCTTCTCTACCTGGCACCCGGTTATTTTTCTTCCGGGATAAGGAGCGCCGCCGCCAGATACGCCAGCACCCCCACCCAGAACGAGGCCAGCGTCAGAAGCACCCAGCCCAGGCGCACCCAGACCGGATCCACCCCCAAATATCGCCCCAATCCCCCGCATACACCGGCCAACACCCGCTCCTGCCGGGAACGGGCCAGAACCGGGGATGCCTCTCCCCGCCGGGATATGCCCAGAACCAGGAACAGCCCCAGCCCGATGAGGACCACGGCCGCCGCCGAACCCCGTGCAACACCCCAGGCGACATCCCAGGCCGCCACCCAGCCCGGCAAAAACCTGGCGATCACCTCCCCCCAGAACGTCCGCCAGAGCAGGTAACAGCCGATCACCACGAGCAACAGCCCCCAGAGGACGCTGCCGGGGACACGCCGGGCCGCCTCCATTTCCTCCTCCTTGCTTTCCGGGATAATGAAGATGGCCGCCAGATAAAGGATTATCCCAGGACCCACGCCGGTGATCAGGGTGAGGAAAATCCACAGCAGGCGCACCAGCATCGGGTCCAGGCCGATGTAGTGGGCTACCCCGCCACAGACCCCGGCGATCACCCGATCCCTGCGGGAACGCAACAGGCGTTTGGGCTGGCCGGCCTCGCTCCCCGGGGCTTCCAGATACGGATGCCCTGTCTCTCCTCGCATCTCTTCAGCCATCACTCGCCTCCTTATCGTCATCAGGAACCCCGCCCTGGTCGGGCCAGTCCTATCATAACACAACCGTGCCGACCTGTCCACCCATTTGCATCCCTTGGCCGAATCGTGTACAATAGGGCCGGTGCCGGTTTTATATTTATGGTCACTCAGGAGGCCGCCATGTTCGATGCCCAGAAACTGGAACAGTTTCGCCAGGCTCGCCAGAAATGGGAAGAAGAATGCCTGAAACCGCATCTGGAACGGGCCCCGGAGCGGGCCGAACGCTTCATGACCACCTCCGGTGCCGAGGTCGGCCGGCTCTACACCCCTGAGGACATCGCCGATATAGACTACCTCCAGGAAATCGGCTTCCCCGGCCAGTATCCCTATACCCGGGGCATCCACCCCACAATGTACCGCGGCCGGCTCTGGACGATGCGCCAGTTCTCCGGCTTCGGCAACGCCGAACAGACCAATCAGCGCTACAAGTACCTCCTCTCCCAGGGACAGACCGGCCTCTCCGTCGCTTTCGATACCCCCACCCTGTACGGCCGCGATACCGACGACCCCTTGTGCGCTGGCGAATTCGGCAAGTGCGGCGTCGCCGTCTCCTCCTTGGCCGATATGGAGGTCCTCTTCGACGGCATCCCCCAGGATGAGATCACCACCAGCATGACCATCAACTCACCGGCCGCCGTCCTCTGGGCCATGTACATCGTCGCCGCCGAAAAAAAAGGAATTCCCATGGAAAAAGTGGGCGGAACCATCCAGAACGACATCCTCAAGGAGTATCACGCCCAGAACGAATATATCTTCCCACCCGAACCCTCTCTGCGCCTGGTGGTGGATACTTTTGAATTTGGGAGCAAATATTTGCCCAAATGGAACACCATCTCCATCTCCGGCTACCATATCCGTGAGGCCGGGGCCACCGCAGTCCAGGAACTGGCCTTTACTCTGGCCGACGGGTTGACCTACGTCCAGGCAGCCCTGAAGCGGGGGTTGAAGATCGACGACTTTGCCCCCCGCCTTTCCTTCTTCTTCAACGCCCACAACGACTTTTTCGAGGAGATCGCCAAATACCGGGCGGCGCGGCGTATCTGGGCGCGGGAGATGCGCAAACTCGGCGCCCAGGACCCACGCTCCTGGCTCCTGCGCTTTCATACCCAGACGGCCGGCTGTTCCCTTACCGCCCAGCAGCCGGAGAACAACGTCATCCGGGTGACCATCCAGGCCCTGGCCGCCGTCCTAGGCGGAACGCAATCGCTCCATACCAACTCGCTGGACGAGGCCTGGGCACTGCCCTCGGAAAAGGCGGTAACGATCGCCCTGCGTACCCAGCAGGTCATCGCTTATGAAAGCGGCGTGGCCAATACCATTGACCCACTGGCCGGAAGTTACTACGTGGAATGGTTGACCCGGAGGATGGAGGAACAATGCTACGACTATTTCCGGCGCATCGAGGAACTCGGCGGCGTGATCGCCGGGATTGAAAAGGGCTTTTTCGTCCGGGAGATCGCCGAAAGCGCCTACCGTTACCAAAAGGAGATCGAAGAAAAAGAGCGCATTATTGTCGGGGTCAACGAGTATGTGATGCCGGAGAAACTCGAAATTCCCCTCTTGCGGGTGGATGAGGAAGCCGAGCGCCGGCATCTGGAACGGCTACACCGGGTACGCCGGGAACGGGATAACGTCCGGGTGGGCGAAACGCTCTCCGCCCTGGAGTGGGCCGCCCGGGGCACGGAGAACCTGATGCCCTATATTCTGGAGGCGGTGCGGGCCTATGCCACCCTGGGCGAAATCTGCGACGTCCTGCGCAAGGTCTTTGGCATCTACCGCGGAGTATCGGGCATCTAGCCCGAGGAATAGTCAGGTGATCTTCAAGGACATTATTCTGCGTTGCATAGACTGCGGCCGCGAATTTGTCTTCACGGCCGGCGAGCAGGCCTTTTACGCCGACAAGGGCCTCCTGAACGAACCCAGACGCTGTCCGGAGTGCCGGAGCCGGCGCCGGCAGGAACGCGACCAGCCGATCGAGTATCCCATCATCTGCGCCGCCTGTGGGCGCGAGGCCACCGTCCCCTTTGTGCCGAGCGAAGACCGCCCGGTCTACTGCGAAGAGTGCTACCGCCGGTTCAAAGCCGAGGGAAAACTTCCGGAGCAAGCAGGGCAAGAGCGAAGCAACAAAAGGCTGTTTCGGCGGTAATGGAATGAAAAACCTCCGCCCGGAAGGAACTCCCGGCGGAGACTCACCCCATCAGGCGAGACCGGGGAGAGTCGAACTCCCGACCTCAACGTCCGCAGCGTTGCGCTCTATCCACTGAGCTACGGTCTCATATTTTTATTATAGCACCACTCCGGCTAAAATGCAAGTTGCCCAACCTTGAATCTTGCGATATAATCCGAGTGTCAGTCTGAAAAAAGAGGAGGCGACCATGTCCGAGGAAGAACTTCCCCTCTGTCCAGAATGCGGCCAGGAACTCTGGTACGATGAGGAAGAAGGGGTCTGGGTCTGCGACAATTGCGGCATAGAACTGTATGAAGAAGAAGAGTGGGAAGAGGAAGAAGAAGAGGAGGAGGAAGAGGAGGAGTAACCGAGTACTTCTAACCGGGACTTAAGAACGTACCCCCTTTCCCCCAGGGGGGCGGGTTTTTGTACCCCGCAACCGACACCCTACGGCCCGGAGGAAATCCCAGGAGGCCTGTAATGGAACCTCTGGTCGAATGCGTGCCCAACTTCAGCGAAGGACGGCGTCGGGAAGTGGTGGAGCGTATCTGCGCCCGTATCCGTTCTGTGCCGGGCGTGCGCCTGCTGGATGTGGAAATGGATGCCGGCCATAACCGGGCGGTGGTGACCTTTGTGGGGACACCGGAGGCGGTAGAGGAAGCCGCCTTCCGGGCGGCTCAGGAGGCGGCCGGCCTGATCGATATGCGCCGGCACCAGGGGGCGCACCCGCGCATCGGTGCAACCGACGTCATCCCCTTCGTCCCGGTGCGCGGGGTCACGATGAAGGAGTGCGTGGAACTGGCCCGCCGGGTCGGAGAGCGCATCGGGCGCGAACTCGGCATCCCCGTCTACCTGTACGAGGAGGCGGCCGGCCGTCCCGAACGACGCAACCTAGCCGACATCCGCCGGGGCGAGTACGAGGGGCTGGCCCAGGAGATCGCCACCAACCCGGAGCGCGCCCCGGACTATGGGCCGGCCACAATGGGGCCGGCCGGGGCCACCGCCGTCGGCGCCCGTCCCTTCCTCATCGCCTACAACGTCTACCTGGGCACGTCCGACCTGGAGATTGCCCGCCAGATCGCCCGGGCGGTGCGCCACTCCAGCGGCGGGTTACGTTATGTCAAGGCTATGGGAGTGGACGTGGGACAGCCGGGGCGGGTGCAGGTTTCCATGAACCTGACCGATTACCGCCGGACCCCCATCCACCGGGTTATGGCGCTCATCCGCGCCGAGGCCGCTCACTACGGCATCCCGGTGCTGGAAAGCGAGATCGTCGGCTTGGTGCCGGCCGAGGCCCTCCTGGAGGTCGCCCGCTACGAACTGCAACTCCACCGCTTTTCGCCCCAGCAGGTGCTGGAAAACCGCCTCCTGGAAGAAGTTGAGGCGGCCGACCTGGGAAAAGACCTGCCCCGCGCCTTCCTCTCCCGCCTGGCCGCCGCCACCCCAACCCCCGGCGGAGGAAGTGCCGCTGCCCTGGCCGGTGCAATGGCTGCCGCCCTCACCCGCATGGTGGTCAACTTGACCTTGGCCCGCCCACAGTACGCCCACGTCCATGCCGAAATCCGGGAGATCGAGGCCGCCGTCGCCCGCCTGCAGGAAGAACTCCTCGAACTGGTCGTGCGCGATGCCGAGGCCTACGAGGGCATTCTGGCCGCCCGGCGGCTGCCTAAAAATACGGATGAGGAGATAGCCCGCCGCCGTCAAGCCATCCAGGAGGCCGTTCGGGAGGCTGCCCGTGTCCCCCTGGCCACGGCCGAGCGGACCGTCAAGGTGCTGGAGTTCCTGCTCCATGTAGCCGCCGTCGGCCATGAAAACGCCCTTACCGATGCCTTGGTCGCTGCCTCCCTGGCCCAGGCGGCCGTGCAGGGGGCTGCAGCCAACGTGCAGGTCAACGCCGCTTCCCTGGAGGATGCGGTCCTGGCCAGCCAGTTCCGGACCCAGGTCAAGGCCTTCGCCGAACAGGCCGAACAGCGAGCGGCCGCGCTTCGCCAGACCGTCGAGGCGCGCCAGGGCCGCTGATCATACCCAGCAATATTTGACAAATCCGACCCTGTCGGCTAAAATTTATTGAGAAATTTTTTCAATAAGGAGCCGGACCATGTCCGACTGGGAAGCCCGTCTTTCTGCATCCGGCCGTCGGCTGACCGCGGCCCGCCGGGCCATCCTGCAGGTGTTGAGCGAAAGCACCATACCGCTTTCGCCGTTGGAGATCTGCCGGCAGGGACAGGCCCGGTACGCCCCGCTGGGATTGGCCACCGTCTACCGCACGCTGAGCCTCTTGGAAAAGGAAGCGCTGGTGCGCCGGGTGTACCAGGAAAACGGTGCCTGCGGCTACCTCCCGGCTTCGCCGGGACATCGCCACGTCATCCTCTGCCGCTCCTGCGGCCGGGTGGCCGAGTTCCCCGGAAACGAGGACTGGGAAGGTCTGGCCGCGTTGGTCCAGCAGACCACCGGATACCGGGTGGAGGATCACCTGCTCCAACTGGTGGGTCTCTGCCCGAACTGCCGGCAAGGAGGATAGGATGAAGTTCGCCATTGGGGTGGCCCTGCTCCTGCTGGCCGGCCTGCTCCTGGCCTGCAACGTCCCGGCCGGAGAAACACCGCCGCCCCCGCTGCGGGTGGTGGCCGTGGAGACCTTCCTGGCCGACATCGCCCAGAATGTGGCCGGCGAACGGCTCCAGGTGCAGTCTCTCCTTCCGCCCGGCGTGGAACCGCACGACTACGAACCCACCCCCCGCGACATCGCCCGCATAGCCGAGTGCAACGTCCTGATCGTCAACGGGGCCGGGCTGGAGGGCTTCCTGGAACGCCTGCTGGAAAGCGCCGGCGGTCAGGCCCACGTTATCGTCGCCTCGGCCGGCCTTGCAACGCCCGACACGGCGGACCCGCACTTCTGGCTCGACCCGAACTATGTCGTCCGCTACGTGGAAAACATCCGCGACGGCCTCTCCCAGGCCGATCCGGAAGGCCGCGCCCTTTACGCCCGTAACGCCGAGGCCTATATCGCCCAACTGCGCTCTCTCGACCGCTGGATCGCCGGCCAAGTGCAGGAGATTCCTCCCGGCCGGCGCCTCCTGGTTACCGACCACCAGGTCCTGGGCTACTTCGCCGGCCGCTACGGCCTGCGCATTATAGGCACCATCGTCCCGGGCACAAGCCCGGAGGCGGCACCCTCGGCCCAGCACCTGGCACAACTGGTGGAGGATATTCGGGCCAGCGGAGCCCCGGCGATCTTCCTGGAAGTGGGAGAAAACCCCCAACTGGCCCAGCAAATCGCCGCCGAGGCCGGGATTCGGGTGGTGAGCGGCCTGTACACCCATTCGCTCAGCGGGCCGGACGGGCCGGCGTCCACCTACATCGAGATGATGCGCCACAACACCCGGCTGATCGTGGAGGCGTTGAAATGAACGAACCGGAATGGCTGGAGATGGAGGACGTGACCGTGGCCTACAACGGCCGGGTGGCCGTCTGCGACATCACCCTGCGCGTGCTGCACGGGGCCCAGGTGGCGGTGGTTGGGCCGAACGGGGCCGGCAAATCCACCCTCTTCAAGGCGCTGGTGGGCCTGCTCCCCCTGCAGCGCGGGCAAGTGCTTATCCACGGCCGGCCGCTGGGCTCTCAACAGGATTGCGTGGCCTATGTGCCCCAGCGGGAGGAGGTGGACTGGCACTTTCCGGTCACGGTGGCGGACGTGGTCCTTATGGGACGCTACGGCCGGATCGGCCGGCTGAGACGCCCAGGCCGAGAGGACCGAGCCGCCGTCGCGCAAGCCCTGTACCTTCTGGGGTTGGAGGATGTGGCCAACCGACCCATCGGCGAACTTTCGGGCGGGCAGCAGCAGCGCGTCTTCCTGGCCCGCGCCCTGGCCCAGGAACCGCACGTCCTCCTGATGGACGAACCCTTCACCGGCGTGGATATCGTGACCCAGGAGATCGTACTGGGGCTTCTCGGCCGGCTGAAGGAGCAGGGCGTCACCGCGATGGTCTCCACCCACGACCTCAACCTGGCCTCCTCGCGTTTTGAATACGTGCTCCTCCTGAACCGGCGGCTGATCGGCTACGGCCCGCCGGCCCAAGTATTCACGCCACAGGCGATTCGGGAAGCCTTCGGCGAACAGGTGCTTTTCCTGGACGGTGCTGTGATTGTGGATCAATGCTGTCCACCGGGCGGGGGAAAATGGCCGTGATCGAGTGGTTGCTCCAACCGCTGTCCTACGGCTTCATGCAGCGCGGA
Source organism: Chloroflexia bacterium (assembly GCA_036172265.1). GTDB lineage: Bacteria > Chloroflexota > Chloroflexia > DTKN01 > DTKN01 > JASFBA01. Next base: position 5,923 of record JASFBA010000032.1, on the reverse strand, counting down.
ATGGCTGCCGCCCTCATGGTCGGCGTCCTCTGTGCCGTCATCGGCTGCTACGTGGTATTGCGCTCGATGGCCTTTTTGGGGGATGCCCTGGCCCACGCCGTCCTGCCCGGCGTGGCCCTGGCCTACCTTCTGCGGGGAAACCTCCTCATCGGCGCGCTGGTGGCGGCCGTTGCCGTGGCCCTGGGAATCGGCCTCTTCTCCCGGCGGGGAACGCTCCGGGAGGATACGGCGATCGGCATCCTCTTCTCCGCCGCCCTTTCGCTGGGGGTAGTGCTCATCAGCCTCGGGCAGACCTATGCCGTGGACCTCACCCACATCCTCTTCGGCAACGTGCTCGGCGTCCGTATGGACGACCTGTGGCTGACCGGAGGGCTGGGGCTGGTGGTGCTGGCGACGGTCGGCCTGCTGTATAAGGAGTTCCTGGTGGTATCTTTCGACCCGGTGCTGGCCACCACGCTGCGCCTCCCGGTCGAGCGACTGCGCAACTTGCTGCTGGTGCTCCTGGCGCTCACTATTGTAGTCTCGCTACAGACGGTCGGGGTGGGGCTGGCGGCGGCCATGCTGGTCACCCCCGGGGCGACGGCCTACCTCCTGACCCGGCGGCTCTTCCCGATGATGGTTGTAGCAGCCGGCCTGGGGGCCTTTTCGGCCGTGGCCGGCCTCTACCTGAGTTTCTACCTCAACGTGGCCTCGGGCGCGGCCATCGTGCTCGTGGCGACGGCCCTTTTCCTCCTGGCCTTTTTCCTCGCCCCCCGACGCGGCCTCCTGTGGAATGCCCTCTCTGCACGGTGGGGACGGCGCGGACCGGAAAACCGCTGCCCTCCTTCCTGAACCCCGGACAGAGGGAGGACATCTCTGGCGGGGTAACCCCGCTCCCACAAAAATAGCCTTCCCCCCGGAGAACGCATTTGCGAATTTCCCGGAATTGTAATATAATAGTATCAAAGTTGCCCCTTGTTGAAAAGGAGTCGCCATATGCCGGATGTGCAACGACAGCCGGGAGAATCGCTGGAAAGTTTGCTGAAGCGTTTTCGCCGCGAACTGACCCAGAGCGGCCACCTGCGGGACTATCGCCGCCGGCAGCGCTATATGTCCAAGGGAGAACTCCGGCGAGAAAAGGTTCGCAAGGCGCTGCGCCGGCTACGGCGCCGCCTGGCCCAGCAACGAAAGCGGGAGATGATGCATGGAGAAACGGACTGAAATGGAAGAAAAGAAAGACGATGTCGCCGTTTTCATCGACTTTGAAAACATCTACGTCTCCACCCGAGACAAATACCAGACCAACCCCAACTTCGAGTACGTAATGGACCACTGCAGCCGCTACGGGCGCGTCGTCCTGGCCCGGGCCTATGCCGATTGGTATAAATTTTCCCGCATCACCAATGCCCTCTACGCCAACGGCATCGAACCGCGCTACGTGCCCACCTATTACTATACCGAAGACCGCCAGGGCAACGGCGAGGCCATCAAAAACAGTTCCGATATCCACCTGGTCATTGATGCGATGCGTACTCTCTTCAGTTACCCCAACATCCAGACCTACATCCTGGTCACCGGAGATCGCGATTTCATCCCCCTGGTCAACACCATCCGCCAGCACGGCAAGCGGGTCGTGGTCATCGGCGTGGCCGAGGCCACCTCTTCCCATCTGGCTCAAAGCGCCGACGAGTTCGTCTTCTACCACCAACTGGCCGAGGACATCGTCCCGCCCGAAACCCGGGCCAAAGACATTTACGACGTCTTGGTAGACGCCCTGAGGCTGGCCCGGGAGCGTCGGAACGCCTGCACCTTGGCCACGTTGAAACTCCTGATGAAAGAGATCCTGGGGGACTTTGACGAGAAACAGTACACCGACGCTCAGGGCCGGCGCTTCTCCCGTTTCCTGGACTTTGTCCGGGAGGCAGAACGACGGGGCAAGGTGCAGATTCTCACCACCGGCTCGGTGACGGAGGTCTTTCTACCCGGGGAAAATCCCTACGAACTCAGTGCCTTTGCGTTACCACCGCTGGAGGGCCCGCGAGAGAAACCGGTGCGGGAGGAACGGCATCGGCTTCGCCGTCAGCCACGGCTGCCGGCCGAGTCGTGAGGATAGGCCTGGCCGGCGCACGTCATCCGGTTCGGCTCCTGTCTTGTGCCACCGTTCCCGGTATACCACAAGCGGCAGGTAAGCGTTATACGGCCACGCTGCCAAAACATGGACCGAAAAGGCCCCCCAGCCTTGTCCGCAGGCATTGGTCGCCGTTACAGTAAAAGTTCCCGTCGTGGGCCAGGAATATAAATTTATGCTACGGAAAAGTGGACAGGGCCGGCCTGGCCGGCGAGGTAGAAAGTGGGCGACTTGAAGGCCTGGCGCTGCAAAGAGTGCGGGGCCATCCTGGGCTGGCAGGATGAAAGCGGCCTGAGCGTCATTCTGGAGGCGGTGGAACGCTACACCCTGCCCAGCCGCAGCGAGGAAATCTGGGTGACCTGTCGCCGCTGTGGAACCGTCCAGATCTGGCGGGCCCGGGTGGAACTTCCCCCCAGATCACCATCCGGCGAATCCGGCCGAGGCCCGGAGTTAAAGCCCATCCGGTAGCATATCCCGTATCACGTATTACGTATTACGTATCACGTATCACGTATTATGGGGAAAACCGGGAGATAAAGAGCAAGAACGAAAACACCTCGGAAGGCGAGGCCGGCCCCCAGAGCAGGTAAAGCGGCATTCGCCAGGGGTATCCCCCCTCGGAAGGCAGCCGGCCGTCTATGCGCAGGACGGCAACCCCCTCGGCCACCTCCCCGGCTGGCAGGAGGCCGATGCCGCCCGGATCCCGCGCCAGGGCCTGCCGGAGCAGGGCCGGGGAGGCGTGCACCCGGGCCTGGGGGGAAAGGGGCCGGCCGGCCATCGCCTGCCGGAGGAAGGCCTGCACCACGCCGGAGGAATCGGGCAGGAGGTGCACCTGCAAGGGTCTTTCTTCCCCACCCACCAGGTCCCAGTTGTCGACCCGGCCGCGGAAAACCTCGACGGCGGCCGCCGAGGAAAGGTCGCGCAAGGGATTATCCGGGTGGACCACCACGGCCAGCGGCACGCGGGCGATGAGCGCAGCCGTCAGGATGCCCCGGTAGCGCTCTGCCGGCTCCTGGTCCACCATGGCCAGCGCCACCTTCCCCTGGACGAGCATCTCCTGGGCCTGCTCCGGGCCGGCCGGGATGACCTCCACGATCACCTCGGGAGAACGGGCCTGGTAGAGGGCGAGCCACTCCTGGAGGTAGGGCCGGCCGGCCGGCACCGCCGCCACCCGAAGATGGACGGCCGGCCGGCTTGTGGGCCGCCCCTCCTCCATCCCCCCGGCACACCCGCCTATGAGGAGGAAAAGGAGCAGCCCGGAAATGCACCGCCAAAACTTCATCCCCTGCCTACCCCGTGAAGGAAAGGGCTTGACATCTTCCTGGACTTGGGATATGCTTTTTCCAAACCTTGAACGGCTGTATTTTACCCGATAACGCGGGAAAAGGGAAACGGGTGCACACTGCCTTTCCCCTGCCGAATCGAGGTGCTCGATGGAAGAAAAGGCGGAGCGGGCGAAGAAAATCGTCCTCTGGGTGCTGGAGGTGCTGGCGGCGCTCGAACTCCCCGGCACCGGTCTCGCCAAGAAGGCGGTGGAGGAAACGGCGCAAGTCCTGGAAGAGCGGGAGAAAAAGAAGAGGCTGGACGAGGCGCTGAGGAAGGCGGAAGAGGACTTCCAGACAGAGGCACGACAACGGGGCTGGCACGACGCTGCCGATGTGGTCCTCCAACTGCCGATGCACGATGCCCCTTCCTTCTGCTCGGCCCTTCAGGCCGCCCTGAAGAAGGGGGAGAGCCAAGAAATCATCCAGGCGCTGGAGGAGGCCCCGGCTCTCCATTCCCTCCCGCCCCAGCAGCGGGCCGAAGCCGCCCTCCTCTACGCCCACTGCGTCTTGGCCAGGCTCTGGGCGGAGCCCGCCTTCCGGGAGCCGGTGCGGGACGTCCTCTTCCGGGACCACGTCCGCCTCCTGGAGGACGTCTCGGCCCGGCTGGACCGGCTGGTCAACGAGGTACTTGACGCGCAGGAGCGGCGGGCGCGGGAGCGGGCCTGGAAGGCCCTCCGCCCCGCCGTCCTCCCCCGTCCCGAAAGGCTGACACCGGAGACACTCCTGGAGAGCCTGAAGGCCCCCCGCCGCCTGGTAGACTTCACCGGCGCGGAGCCTGAGGCCCTCCGCGATGAAGTGGCGCGTTCCCTGGAGGAATTGGCCCCTGAGGACAACCGGGCCTGGGTCCTCTGGGGCCCCGGCGGCATCGGGAAGACCCGGATCGCAGCGGAGGTGGCCTGCGCTCTGGGTAAGAAGGGCTGGCAGGCCTTCTTCGTCCCGCACACTGCAGAGGTCCCGGACTGGGACGGATTTCTCCCCTTCTGGAGTCGCCCCGAATCCCCGACGCTGCTTATCCTGGATTATGCCGAGCAGCGCCCGGCGCGCGAACTGGAGGCGCTGGCGAAAGGGACGAAGGGGGCCGCAGGGGAGCGAAGCCATCCACTGGCTCTCCTTTTCCTGATGCGGGCCAACCCGGAGGACCCGGTGGCCGGGCACGTGACCGGCGCACTGAAGGAGGTGAACATCCGCTACGATGCCCGCGCGGTGCCCCCGCTCCATGCCCCTGCCGAACGGGAAGCGCTCTTCCGCCAGGCCCGGCAACTCTTCCGGAAACAACTGGCTCCGCCCGATGCGCCCCCCGAGGTGGATTATAGCCCTGATGACCTGCCCCAGACGCCGCTGGCGTTGTTGGCCCTGGCGGTCCTGGCCGCCTGCGGCCACCGGGTGGCCCGGAGCCGGGAGGAGGTGGAGGTCCTGACCGACCTCTGGGAGCGGTGGGAGCAGCCCCGCTGGCGGAGGACCCTTCTGGCCCAGGGCGGGGCGGACCTGCTGGAGACCCCAGAGGTGTGGGCGGAGGCGCGGGAGCGGATAGAACGGGCACTGGCGGCGGCCACCCTGGGCCGCCCTTTCACGGCGCCCGAGGAGGTGGCTGCTTGGTGGGAGGCCCGCTTCCCCTTCCGGGCGCGGACGGCGGAGGGAAAGGGAGTAGACGCCACCTGGCTGGCCCGCCGCCTGAAGTCCCTCTCCCCGGCCCCGGAGGGAACAGAGGAGTGGCTCCTCCCGCCGGTCGTGCCCGACCCTTTGGCCGACCTGGTGCTGGCCCGCTGCGGCCGGGGACTGGGAGGCCTGGCAGCCTCGGTTCTGCCTGCCCCGAAGGAGATTGAGCAAACCCTGGAGATGACACTGCCGGGTCAGGCCGGGGAACCGGCGGCCCTGGCCTGGCCGATGCGTATGGTGGCGGAGGTACTGCCCCGGCTGAGCGACGCGGCGGCCCCCGGCGCTCCCGAGGCGGCGCAAGCCGCGCTGGAGGCGGCGACCCGCTGGCTAAAGGAGACAGCGGATGCCCTCCCGGAGGAGGCCGCCGCGGCCTGGCTAGCCGCCTGGGAGGGCGGGCTTCCTCGCCCCGACCGCACCCTGGCGCTGCGGCCCTTCCTGGCCGATTTCTACCGGGCCTGGCTGGAGCGGACGCCGGAGGAAGAAGCGGCGGAGCGGGCCCGACTAAGGAACAACCTGGGGACGGCCCTTTCCGCCCTGGGCCGGCGGGAGGAGGCGCTTCGGGCCACCGAAAAAGCGGTGGCGCACTACCGGCAACTGGCGGTGGCCAACCCCCAGGCCTTCCTCCCCGACCTGGCGATGAGCCTCAACAACCTGGGCTCAGACCTTTCCGCCCTGGGCCGGCGGGAGGAGGCGCTTCGGGCCACCGAAGAAGCGGTGGCGCACTACCGGGACCTGGCGGCGGCCAACCCCCCGGCCTTCCTCCCCTACCTGGCGGCAAGCCTCAACAACCTGGGCAACCGGCTTTCGGACCTAGGGCGGCGGGAGGAGGCGCTGG
>JASFBA010000031.1:0-9473 GCA_036172265.1 Chloroflexia bacterium | reverse complement strand
CCCCCCCACACCCCCGTCGGGGGGTATGGCATACCCCCCGAAGCCCCCCGCAGAAAGGCGCTGCCGCCGGCGGCAAAGTGTCTCCGGGGCCCGGCTGAACCCCGGTGGGCATCCATCCTTATCCCTAAGATAGCCTCTAGTGATACGGTTGTTCAAGTACGATAGTTATCCGAAGATACCCTAGGGATATACCCGGTTGGGTCTCATAGGGCCACTCATATGGTTGCCCTCTCTTTGAACCATTTTACCCTCGGCGGCGTATGTAAGCCTCGGCGATCTTTTGCACGGCTAACCCAACCAGACCGCCAAACAACGCACTAGGAAGACCGGTAAGGGCTATCTCAACCAGAAATGCACATATTCGTTCCGAGAGAGGCATGGCTACATAAGGGATGGCCATCGGGAAATTAGTTGAGGCTTGGTCATAATTCAAAACTGCATACCGGCTTGACGTAAAGGGGCCACCGCCGTATTCTGGCGGTTGCAGACCACCCAGATACGGAGGTGACCCGATGAGCATGATACCAGGAGAATCGCTTCTTGTCACCTTGGTCAAGCTGGTGGATCGTATTCCAATGCCCCCACCGCCCAAGCGGGGGCGCGGCCGGCCGAAGTTCTACCCGGACCGCTTGTTTCTGAAAGCCAAGTCCATGAGTTGTTGACGGTGTTGAGCCAACCGACGCCAGAGAGGCAAGCCTTGCGGGCGCTGCTGACGGTCGACGGGCGGTATCCCAAATGCCGCACCTGGGAACGCCGCTTGAAAACGCTGCCGACAACCTTGCCAGCCCAGATCGGATGCTGGGGGCGCTATCTGGTGGCCATAATTGCGCCTTGGGCCCACACCGGGCGCGCCGTCGTGGTAGACAGCACGACCCTGCGTGCGAACGGTGGCGTGTGGCACAAAAAGGATCGCGAAAAGTGCCGCATACGGCCATTGATACGGAAGCGCACTGGACCCAATCGGGCTGGCATGGCTGGGTCTACGGCTGGAAGCTGCATGTGCTGGCGGTCGTTGCAGCGGTCTGGATTCCCTTGGCGGCGGAACTGACCCCTGCCAATGCCGCCGACAACGAAGTGGCCCCGGCCCTGATCCGGGAGGCCCCCGCCGAGGCGCGCTACTTGCTGGGCGATCTCCATCTTCTAGCCCTCTGCACCTTACTCTCTGCTTCCACCTTCCCCCTATGCCCTGGGCCCTGAAACCCCAGCCCCCCCTTCCTCTGCACTCCCCTTGCCCTCCTGTAGAGGCCACTCCCGCTCCAACTGCACCAGGGCCCAGATTCCCACCAGCAGCACTGTCCCCCCGATGCCGTAGCCGGCGACGATCTCTCCCCAGGAGATCCGTCCCGCCGGGCCGGCCCGCAACACCACTGCGCCCACCAGGATGGCGGCCATCCCCAGGGCGAAGGATAGGACGTAGATGACGAGCACGGCCTCCCGCCGGCTCATCCCCCGGGCCACCAGGCGGTGGGAAAGGTGGTCCTTCCCCGGGCTGGTGAGCGGATTCAGCCCTCGACGCAGGCGCGAAATCGTAACCAAAGTGGTATCAAAAATGGGAATCCCCAGCACCAGGACCGGAATCATCCAGGTGATCAGGTCGGCGTTGGCCGGGAAGGGCGGAAAGGGGAAGCGCAGTTTGATGCCCAGCGCGGCCAGAATAAAGCCTATGAAGAGGCTACCGGCATCCCCCATAAAGATGCTGGCCGGGTTGAAGTTGTAGCGCAGAAAGCCCAGGCAGGCCCCCAACAGGGCCGCCGCCATGGCCGAGACCAGGTACTGTCCGCTGAGAGCGGCCAGGAGGAGAAAGAAGCCGGCCGCCACCGCCGCCACCCCGCCGGAAAGCCCGTCCATGTTGTCCAGGAGGTTCAAGGCGTTGGTGATGCCGATCACCCAGAACACGGTAATGGCCGTGTTCAGCCAACCCCAGGGGAAAACGTGCACTTCCACCCCGGCCAGGAGGAGAAGGGCCGCCGCCGCCCCCTGACCCAGAAGTTTGAAGAGCGGCCGCAGCCCCCAACGGTCGTCCCAGATGCCCAAGATGGAGACGAGGCTGGCCCCGACCAGAATGGCAATGAGTTCGCGGATGTACCGAAGCCCTCCCAGGAAGACCAGGGCCAGGAGGAAGCCCAGGTAAATGGCTACTCCTCCCAGGAGGGGAATCGGCTGAAGATGGATTTTGCGGGCGCTGGGCCGATCCACCGTACCGGTACGCAGCGCCAGCCGACGCATCACCGGGGTGGTCAAAAGCGTCCCCACCAGCGCAGTGGCTAGGATAAGCAGTGTGCCGGCCGTACCCTCGATCATGGGCTTCCTCCTGCCCCTTGCAGAGCCGTCACCAACGCCCTTGCCAGGGCCCGCTCCCCATCGTCGGCCCCGAAGAGGGCCAGGCGGGCGTAGAAGAGCGCCTCCGACCGATGCCCCAGGCTCTGGTAGGCGCGGGCTGCGCCATAGCAAACCTCAAAGTTGAGCGGGGCGGTCTGGTAGGCCCGGTTGAAGGCCTGCCGGGCCTCTTCCTCCTGACCGGCCCGGAGCGCCGCCTCCCCCAAGCGAACATAGATGCGGATCACCTCATCTCGCTGGTCGGCCGGCACGCCCTCCGCCGCCAGCCGGGCCTCTCGAAGGGCCTCGTCCCAGCGTTCGAGTTGCAGATAGAGGCCGGCCAGGTCATAATGGGCGCGATAGTCCGAGGGGTCGGCCGCCACCCGCTGTTCCTTCTCCTGTACCTGCTGCGCTTGAAGGGCCGGCAACTGCTCGATGAACTTTTGCAGTGCCTCCACATCGGCCTCCTTCTGGGCCTTCTGGGCCAGTTGCAGCGCTGCCTCGGCTTGCTCACGGGCTAAATCGAACCGGCCCAGTTGCTGGTAGACCAGGGCGGCGTTCTTGTGTGCCTCCAGCGTTTCCTGGTAGAGGAAACTCGTTTCATAAGCCATGGCCGCCCCACGGTAGTCGCCCTGAAGGATTCGGATATATGCCAGGGTCTGGTAGGCATTGCCGGCCTGGCGACGCAGGTTGTTCTGGGCAGCGGTGGAGACGTTGGGATTCTGCCACAGGTTCTTCTCCGCTTGGGTAGCCACATATAGGTAAGCCCGCGCCACCGGCTCCAGCTGCTTGGCCTCGGCGAGGAAGTCCAGTCGGCCCTTCTGCTGGGCGTCGCTCAGGAGGTCCGGCTTGAGTTTCACTCCCTCCTCGTAGATGCGCGCCGCCGCCGCAGGCAGCCCCAACTGACGGTATACATCGCCCAGAATCTGGTAGGTGTCGGAGAATTTTTCATCCAGGAAGAGCGAGTACTGGAGTTCTGCAGCCGCCAGAGTGAGCAATCCGCGCCGGAGACCCTTCTCCGTCTGCAGGAATCCGGTCGCCTGCCGGCGGTGTTCGGATACGACCTCCAGGTGGGTATCGCCGGCCCGTCCGCCGGAGGTCAGGTGAGTCTGCTCCCAGTTCTCCAGCCAGTCCAGGGCCTTTTGCAGCACCGTATCCCGGAGGGCGTTATAGGCCTCCCGATAGGCGGAGGCGTTCGCCCCGGCCTGCTGCACCCCCTTCTCCAGTCCGTCCAGAGAATTCAGCGCCACCAGGTAGCCCTGGGCCAGGCGGTTGTGGAGGTCGGCGTTGTTGGGAGTGAGTGAGAGGGCCTGCTCGCCATAGGCCAAGGCCTTGGCCAGTTCCTCCGCCCGGGGCTGGTAACAGGGAGCCTGCTGGGCCTGCTGGAACCAGGCCAGATGAAGCGCGGCCAGGTTGCGGTAGTGGTCCGTGTTCAGGGGGGAGAGGTCCCGGGCCATCGTGATGGCCAGTTCGGTGCTTATGAAGAGCCGATCCTGGACCTGGCACTGGAAAGCGGCCTTGGCCTGGGGGTTGTCGGCCTTTTCCGGCGGTACCGGAATGAGGTCCTGATACTCCTGCGCCCCCTTCAGGTAGAGTTGGGCCAGGGAGAGGAAATAAAAGTCCTCGTTCGGCATCAGGAAGATCGCCTCGTGCAAATTCCGCATCGCCTCACGCTTGGCCTCCTCGGCCTGCTCGGCATACTTCTGGGCCTCCTCCCCCGTTGCCTTTTGGGCCAGGTTGTCTGTGTAGCGGGCCACTTCCTCCATCTGCTTCGACTGCCAGAAGAGGTGATCTGCCTGGATGGCCCGGAAGTTCGCCCGGTAGGCCAGGAGGAGGCCGGCTAGAAGCACAACGGCATAGACAACGGCCCATCCGGCCGGGACGGCCTGGCGGAAGCGCCGCTGCTGCATCCGGCGGCGCCGTCGGGACACGCTTGGGGGCAGGGTCGCTTCCACCTCCGCCGGTGCGGCTTCCACCTCGCGGCGGAAGGGCGGCATTCGGGTCAGGGCCACGGCCAGCCCGATGGCCATCCACATATACATGCGGGTGGAGACGATGGGGATGCCGGTGAGCGTCTCCACAAAGTGGGCCACCCCCAGGCTGAACAGGGCCACGATCAGGGCCTGGGTATAACCCTCAGGCGCTCTCCAGAGCAACTTCCAGGCCAGGACGAAAAAGGCCAAGAAGTAGAAGAAGTAGGCGGCCAGGCCCACTACCCCCATCGTGACCAATTCGTCGAAGATGGCGTTGTGGGAACGGTCCGGGGAGGCGTTGCGCTTCTCCACATGGGCCAGTTCGGGGGGATAGTAGGGGTTATAGGCCACATGCATGCTCTCGGGGCCGTAGCCAACGAGGGTGCGCATCCAGTTCTGGCGAATCATCCCCACCGCTCCCGTCCCGATCTCATCCCCAAACCAGATCAAGATGCGCACCTTGCCGGTGCCGGCCGAGGCTTCAAAGAGTTGGCCGAAGCGGCCCAGGTAGGGAACGCTCTTCAGCGGCTGGATATACCGTTCAACCAGATAACCCAGTTGCGGGCTCTTCTTGACCAGACTGCCCAGGATCGGGGTATTGGGCAGGTTGAAAACGGCCAAAGCAACGGCCAACAGGAAGAGCGGGAAGAAGGCGCTCACCCAGAGCCAGCGCCGCCCCCGCTTCACCGTAACCATAGCCACAAACGGCCCCAGGACAGGCAGAAGGGCGGCTAAGGCGGCTTCTACCCACGGGCCGGCCGAACGCGGCCAGCCAGGGCCGAAAAGGATCCGTACCAGGGTTATCCAGGTGGCCACCAACGCTACCAACCCCAACGCTATCGGCATCCACCAGGCGAGGGTGAATCCCAGAAGATGGAAGGCCCGGCCGGCCAAGGCCATCCAACCGCCTGCGACCAGCGCTCCTACCGCCAGGAGGTCCAACACCAGAAGCAGGGCCAAGGCCGCTGCCTGGCCCACCTCCCCACCCGATAGACGGAAGAGCCCCCAGAACGATACCCGCTTTTCCCCGGCTTTCCCTCGGGCGTTCTTGGCCACCAGGAAAAGGACGAGTAGAACGAAGATGACCACGCCGGCCAGGAGTCCGGTAAAGGGGCCGCGGCTGCGGGTCAGGATAATGCAGAACACCTGGAGCACGGCCAGAAGGCCGTATCCACCCACCTGAATCAGGTAACCCAACCGCCCGCCGGCGCGGGAGGCAAGGAAGATATAAGATGCGGCCAGGAAAATCAGAAGGGAGAGGAGATACCAGGGCCACTTGACCAGGTCTCCGGTGGCCCGGGGCAACCAGACCCCGATCACCGCAAAGAGGAAGAGGCTCTGCCCGACCAGGAGGGTGTAGCCAGCCTCGGCCCAGAGGATATCGCGCCCCCAGGGCTTCTGGGCGTGCTGCCAGCGGCTCAGCAGGGCCGTAAGGAGGAGGCCCAGGAGGTAGCCGGCCCAGACGAAGCCGTCGGTGCGGGCATCGTGGGTCACGTCCTTCAGGACATTTCCCGGGACCCGATAGCCCAGCAGGGCCAGCATATCGGCCCCCTGGTCGGGGACCTTATCCCCGAAGGTGGCCAGGGCAGTGCGCGCCTGCTGAGGCAGGGGGTCCAACCCCAAGGTAGGCGAAAGTTGCTCCCCCAACCCCAGGAGGAGCGCCGCCCCCAGGGCCAGCACGGCTGCCAGGACCACCAGGTAGACGTAGGGCCGGATGCGTTCCCATACCTGCCAGAAGCGCGCCCAGCCGGCCGAGTGATTCCTACCCCCAAGGAGGTTCAAAAGGCTGGGGACGGCGTAGAGGAGCGCCGGAAGCACGGTGATCCCCGTAACGATCAGGGTAAAGAAGAGGTTCTGGCCGTAGAGGGGCCAGATATGCCGGCCCAGGTTCAGCCGGTAGACCAGCCCCGGTGCCTGCTGGGCCGAACGCATGGCCTCTTCCCAGGCCTGCTCCAGTTGTCCGACGGCCAGGCTGATGCGGGCCGGGGCATAGGCCAGGAGCATAAAGAGGATGACCCCGCCGGCTACGCCCAATACCAGGGGATAGGTCCGCCGGAGGATGGGAGAGTCCTCGGCCGGCGTTTCCTCCGGCGGTGGGCTTTCCTGCGCCTTCTGCCAGGCGCGGAGCAGGCGGTAGCCGGTCAGGGGCAGGATCATAATGAGGTAAGCGGCGATGAAGATGGCGTTGCCCATGGTGGAAGCGACGCGGGCCTGCACGTTGCCCAGCCAAGGCAGGGGGTCAATGCCCAGGTTCTGCACCAGCCCGTAGAGGACAGAGGGTACGCTGGTCACCAGGATGACGGTTATCAGGCGTTCGAGTTGTTCCTTTTGGCGAAGGTTAAAGGCCAGGAGGAAGAAGAGGCCGATATAGGCCAGGACGCTCAGCGTCCCCTGCTGGCGCACGTAACCGCCGTAAAAACTGGCCTGGGGAAAGACAGAAGTAAGGGTAGCGAGAAAATGCACGCCGACATAGACCAGGGCCGGGATAACCATAGCCGTCTTGAGGGCCTCGCTCCAGGAGTGGCGCCGGGCATAGGCGGCTCCGACCAGGGCCAGGCCGACTCCGCAGCCGACGACCCAGGTCAGGACAAAATCTCCCACGGCCGCCGCCACCGGGAAAGGCGTGCTCTCCACCACCCCCAGTTCATAGACCGCCTTCTGGCCGGTGACCCGTCCGGCGGCATCTTGCACATTCTGGGTCTCTCCCGTCTCCTGCCAGGCCAGCATCCCATCTATCGGTCCACCTCGCCAGGTGACCACGCCGATGATCAGAAAGGCCATGGCCAGGAAGGTGGCTCCAACGAGGACCCACTGGAGCGCTTTTCTCCACCAGCCGGCCGCCTCCAGCCGCTCCCGGTTCTCCTCCAGGGTGCGGATGGCCCAGACGGCCATCATCAGCGTTACGAGGATGCGCAGCCAGAGCGCCTTCTGCGGCTCGAAGATGCGGCTGTCCTTGGTGTAGATATCGAAGTAAAGGGTGACCAGGACGACGGCCAGAAGCCAGCCTACCTCCAGGAAAATATCGCACCAGCGACGCAACTTTTCAGACACCGTTTCCTATCCCTCCTGGCCGGCCTTATGCTGCCGGGCCTGTTCCAAAATCTGACGGGCGCTTTCCCGATGGGCCGCACTGACCTTCGGTCCGCCCAGCATCATCGCCAGTTCCTCCACCCGGGCGGCCCCTTCCAGGCGCACCGCCTGGGTGATGGTGCGGCCAGCCCGCACCGCCTTGCCGATGGAGAAATGGGCCTCGGCGTAGGCGGCGATCTGGGGCAAGTGGGTGATGCAGATGACCTGATGGGTCTGGGCCAGTTCCCGCAGTTTTTCCCCAACCACATAGCCGCTGCGTCCCCCTACGCCCACGTCAATCTCGTCAAAGATCAGGATGGGAGTGGCATCGGCCTGCGAGAGGATGCTTTTAACCGCCAGAAGAAGGCGGGTGCTCTCGCCGCCCGAGGCGATGCGGGCTAGCGGGCGAAGTTCCTCGCCTGGGTTAGGTGAGATAAGGAACTCCACCCGGTCGATCCCGCTGGCGTCGAAGGCGTAGCGGCCGGCCGGGAAGGGGAAATCCCCTTCCACCGGCAGACCGTCAGCGCTTTCGGTGCGTTCCAGATGCACGGCAAAGGTCGTGCCGGCCATGTTCAGATCGGCCAGGGCCCCTTCCACGGCCCGTGAGAGCCGGCCGGCCGCCTCCTCCCGCAGGGCCGAAAGCCTCCCGGCCTTCTGCCCCAGTTCGTGCAGGAGTTCCTCCTCCTGGCGGCGCAGTTCCTCCAGGTGTTCCCGACTGCTCACCAGGCCGGCCAACTCCTCCCGAGCCCGCTCCGCCGTGGCCAGCACCTCCTCGATGGTCGGCCCGTACTTGCGCTCCAGTTCGCGCACCAGGATCAGCCGCTCCTCCACCTCCTCCAGGCGGCGCGGATCCAGGTTCAGCCGCTCCCGGTAGGCACGCAGGGCCCGCAGGAGTTCCTCCACCTGGTCGGCGATCGCCACCAGCAGCTCCTGCTGGGGAGAAAGGGTGGGATCCATCTTCAGCAGGGCCTCCATTTCTCGGGAGGCTATCCCCAGGAGGTCCTGAACGCTTCCGGCGGGGAGACGGGCTGGCCGGCCTTCACCCCCATGCAAAAGGGCATAGAGGCGATCCACCGTCTCCAGGAGGCGTGCCCCCTGCTGCAGGCGCTGCCGCTCCAGACGCAGTTCCTCCTCTTCGCCGGGGCGCAGCCGGGCAGAGGTGATTTCCTGCAGGCAAAAACGCAGCACCTCGGCCCGCTCTTCCTGGCGAGATTGTTCTCCTTCCAGACGGCGAATTTCCTCCCGGAGCGCCCGCAGCCGGGCTACGCCCTCGGCCACCTCCTGCCGCAGGGCCTCGCAACCGGCATAGCGGTCGAGCAGTTCCAAATGATGGCGCACCCGGAAAAGGGAAAGGTGTTCGCTCTGCCCATGGATGTCCACCAGACGTTCGCCGATTTCCCGCAGGAGGGAGATGTTCACCGCCCGGCCGTTCACCCGTCCCAGGCTGCGCCCGCCGGCCTCCAGTTCGCGGTACAGGATGAGGTTTTCGTCTTCTTCGGAGGCCAGGCCGTACTCTTCCAGGAGCGGCCGGAGGAGACGAGCGGTGCGTTCGTCCAGGGCGATGACGCCTTCCACCTCGGCCCGGGCCATTCCGCTGCGTACCTGGGTCCGCTCCGCCTTGTCGCCCAGGAGCAGGCCCAGCGCGTCCATGATGATGGATTTGCCTGCTCCCGTTTCTCCCGTGAGCACGTTGAGGCCGGGGGAAAGGACCAGGTTCAACCCCTCGATAATGGCAAAGTTGCGGATGCGCAACTCCACAAGCACGCCTTTTCCTCCATCGCGGTAGCGGTGTATCTATTATACCGCAAAAGTATGCACCGTGCAAACGAGTTGGGGGTGAAGCCAGCAGCGCACAACTCCCCACCAGCAGGCGTTGCCCTTGCCAGAGCGCTTCCTCCACCAGCAGCCAGCACCCCCAATGTCCGAACTCCGGCCACCCCACCCGCACGGCTTGGCTCACGAGCCTCAGCCAGGGAACAAGCACCACCCAATCCGGACCCTGGCGTCCGCTGGTCAGCCACAACCCGGCCAGCAGCACGCTGCGCGCTAGCGGCGCCCGCCAACCGTGGCGGAGGCAGTGCCAACAGCAGCACAAGTGCGCCCGCAGCAACGGGG
>JASFBA010000030.1:0-1712 GCA_036172265.1 Chloroflexia bacterium | reverse complement strand
TCCAGCAAAAAGTCTACCAGCGCCTCCGCCTCCCGCAGGAGCGGCACCTTCCCCTCCCGCTGACACCGACGGATGGCCGACGAGTGCGGGATGAAGAAAAGGGGCAACTCCCCCAGCCCCAACTCCCGGAGGATGCGGCGGATTTCTTCCGGCCTCTCCCCGCTCCGCCGGCCGTCGTTGGCCACGACCACTACCCGCTCCGTTGCCCCCAGGCCGGCCAGCGCCACCATCAGCCGGCGGAAACTCTCCAGGGAGAGGTACTCCAGGTCGGTTACGGCCAGGACCCGGTCGGCCAGTTCCTGGACGGCCGTAACCACGAGGGGGTTCTTCTGCACTTCGGCGTCGTTGTCCATCACGATGTAGTCAAAGAGGCCCCGCAGGTCGCGGATGACCTCTCGGGCCAGGCGCTCGTCGGGGAGGACGACCTGATCTGGGCGGAGGGGGGCGGGGAGGACGTAGATGCCGGAGGGGCTCTCGGAGATAAAGGCCTCCAGGGGGGCTTCCACTTCCTGCAGGTAGTCCCAGAAGGTCGGGCTCTCGGCCGGGAGGCGGAGGGCCTGGTGGACGAGGGCCTGGGGGAAATCGCAATCCCAGAGGACCACCCGTCCGGGCCGTCGGGCCAGTTGAGCCGCCACCAGGAGGGCCACAGTGGTCTTGCCTACCCCGCCCTTCATCGCGGTGACGGCGATGAGGTGGGAGCGGGCCACCGCCTTGGGCGGGAGGCCGAGGATCCGTCCCACCTCGACGGCGGGCAGGTCCCGGGCCAGGATGGTAACGCCCGGCAGGGAAAGGCCCGAGGTGGCCGGCCCGCTCAGGAGGACCACCTTCGCCTGGGGGAGCCACTTCTGCAAGCGGAGGGAGATCTCGGCCGGCCCCACCCCGTCGGCCACCTGGTCATCTATGACGACGATGGAGGGATGGAGGGAGGAGAGGACCTGGCCGGCGGTGAAGAGGTCGGGGAGGATGCCGGCGGGGATGAAATGGAAATGCTCGGACAGGCGGGCCGGCCAGGAGGGGTCGGTGGTTACAAAGGTCACCCGGTGGCTCATTCTTCGCCTCCTTCCAATACCAGGCGCAGCCGGCCCTGGCGGGAGGCCTGCAGGAGGAGGTCGGCTAAAGCGGGGTCGGCCTCCAGGAGGGCGACATCGGCGGCGCGGCCGGCCGGGGCGGAGAGGAGGGAACGGCCCTCGCGGGTGTAGAGGTCGAGGATGCGGACGTGCCGGGCCAGGGGGCCCGGCGCCGTCCCTTCGGTCAGCGGCACGGTGGCATAGATGCTCACCCGGTCTCCCACCCGGAGGGCACCTCCGGCGGCGTCGGTTGCCTCCAGCGGTACGGCGACGGCGAGGAAGCCGGGGGAAAGGACTGTGCCGGCCGGGAGGAGCCTTCCCTCTGGAGGGGGTTCGGAGGCGAGCATGGCCGGGAGGAGGAAGGCGCCGGCCGGGATGTCCATTCGGGCCACCCGTCCCAACGCCTCGGGCGGGGTGCGGAGGAAGCGGCCTTCGTTCCCCCGGGGCACCTCGGCCGTTTGGAGCATCTCGGCGGTGAGGACGGTGCCCTGGGGGATGTCCACTGCAGCCGCCAGCACCTCGGCCCGCTGGGCCTTTTCGCCCAGGTAGAGGTTTCCCCCGAACCAGAGCAGGCCGGCCAGGAGGAGGAGAAAGGCCACGGCTACGATCAGGCGGTTGGAAAGGCTGCGCACGGTTCACCTCCTT
>JASFBA010000029.1:0-7093 GCA_036172265.1 Chloroflexia bacterium | reverse complement strand
GGAGCACGTAGGTGGCCAGGTGTCGCTCGGTGGTCGGTTCATCCCAACTGCCCACCTGGTCATCGGCAGGGACGGTGTCATAAGCCCCCTTCTGGGTGGAGGGTGTGTCCTTCTGGGTGGCATAGAACTCCAGGTGGACGGTGACGCCGGGGCCGATTCCCAGATCGCTCAGGGGGATGGCGAACTCGACGCCCGCACCATCGGCATAGGCCACATGCGTGCCGATCTGCCCGCCGGCGGGGATACCGCCCCAGTTGTTGCCAAAGCCCTGCCAGGCGCTGCCATCCCAATGCAAAAGTTCGGTCCAGCCGTTGTTGTCGTCGGGTGGGTTGTTGGCAATGCCGGGGATATTGCCCCGGATGACATAGTCGGGCCAGATGGTGTTGGTAGTGCTCACCGGCGTCGTGCCGACGTTGTGGTAGATGGAGGTGTAGGCGTAGGCGATGGGGTTGCCCCAGGGGTCGGCGAAACCGCCTGAGTTGGGCACGTCGCCGGTGGTATCCAGGGCCAAGCCGACCTCGCCGGAAGAGACGTTTTGGGCGTACTGGGGCAGGGCCACACAGACGTACAGGTTTGTGCCGTCGCTGGCGATGTAAAGACGGGTCAGGTCCGTCCATGAGGTGCCGGGCCAGGCGCCAGGGCCGGGGTTGGCCAGGTCGCCGGGAGGGTCCTCGGCCAGCCAGATGTAGCCGGCGTCATCACAGTGGCCGTCGAGGGTAAAGGCCGCTCGGGAGGCGAGGGAAGAGGCTCTCAGCGAGGCAACCCAGGACAAGACCAGCGCGATTCCCAAGCCGACCAACAGGACAAGGTTAGTTATCTTGGACATTCGGCACGCCTCCACTAACGATCCAACACCAACTGCAACGGCCGCACAAACCCGCCCATAACCTGACCGTACACGGCCCCGGCAGCCAAGATAAGGACAGGCGCATAGGGTATGGAGCGTCAGCGGACGACACGCCAACCGCGCCGGCAGGTTGGGTGGCTGCTGCACACACAGGTTTAAGGGCACTATAGCACGGAAGAAGAGGTTTGACAAACTGCCGAGTTTTGTGATCGTCCACCCTTGCGCTTTTCCTACCCTTGTGGTAAAATAGCCGGCGTGTTCAAGCGGTGAAGCAAAGCAACGAGGAGGTTGCTCGATGGAAAGTGCGACGTTCATCGTCCCGAAACTCTATGCCGACCACCATGTGCAAGCCGTCCGTGCGGCGCTTCTTCCTCTCCCCGGCGTCCGGGAAGTCTATGCCAGTTCAGCCCTGAAGCGTGTGGTGGTCTCTTACGATCCCGACCTTATTTCTGCCGATTCGCTGGCCCAGGCCCTGCGCCAGGCCGGCTACGGCCCCGGCGAACCGCTCGAACTTCTCCAGGTGCCCCAGGGCAAGGAAGACGGCTCTTTCTGGTACCAGTTCCAACCTCGCGTAACCCGCACCAACCGCCTGGACATCGAGATGTCCGGCGACTTTCGCAAGTACTAACTCGGATTTTCCTTTCGGGCCCCGGCCGGCCGGTGCGCCGGCGGAGCGACAATGTGAGGTGAAACAATGGCATTGAGAAGCAGAGATCCGGCGGTTACGGCCATGCTGGAGCGGGCCGACCAGGAGGGCATCTTCACCGCCTTCCACCGTGCCGAATCCCTCAAGCCCTGTCCCATCGGACATATCGGCCAGTGCTGCAAGGTCTGCCATATGGGACCATGCCGCCTGACCAAACCGGGGCAGACCGGCATCTGTGGGGCGACGATCGAGACCGTGACGGCGCGTAACTTGGCCCGTATGGTCGCTGCCGGCGCTGCTGCCCACTCCGACCACGGGCGTGACCTGGTGCTAACCCTGCTGGCCGTCGCCGAGGGCGAGGCCCCCGACTACTTTATCCGCGACACCGGGAAGTTGCGCGAGGTGGCCGGCCAGATGGGCATCCCGGTGGAGAAACGCGAAACGCTGGAGATCGCCGGCGACGTGGCCCGGACGGCCCTGGCCCAGTTCGGCCAGCAGAAAGGCGAGGTCATCTACGTCCGCCGGGCCCCCCAGCCCCGCCAGGAAATCTGGCGTAGGTTGGGCATCGCTCCCCGCGGCATCGACCGCGAGGTGGTGGATATCCTCCACCGCACCCACATCGGCGACGACCAGGACTATGAGCACATCCTGATGGGGGCGTTGCGCTGCGCCCTGGCTGACGGCTGGGGCGGCTCCATGCTCGCCACCGATTTCACGGACATCCTCTTCGGCACCCCCACTCCCCTGGAGACGAATGCCAACCTGGGCATCATTTCCCCCGATGAGGTCAACATCATCGTCCACGGGCACGAGCCGACCCTCTCGGAGATGATCGCCTTTGTCTGCAACGAGCCCGAGATGATCGAATACGCCAGGAGCAAAGGGGCCAAGGGCATCAACCTGGCCGGCATCTGCTGTACGGCCAACGAGGTACTCATGCGGCTGGGCGTGGGCTCGGTGGGCAACTTCCTGAGCCAGGAACTGGCGGTGATGACCGGGGCGGTGGAACTGATGGTGGTGGATGTGCAGTGCATTATGGAGGCGCTGGCTCCGCTCTCCAAGCGTTACCACACCCATCTGGTTACCACCTCTCCCAAGGTCAAGATTCAGGGGGCCATTCACATCGAATTTGATGAGCACCGTGCTCGCGAGATCGCCCGCCAGATCGTCCGGATGGCCTGCGACAACTACCCGAACCGCGATCCGGAGAAGGTCTTTATCCCCGACTTCCGGAACCGCCTGGTGGCCGGCTTCTCCCACGAGTACGCCAACTATATGATGGGCGGGTACTACCGGGGTTCTTTCCGGCCGCTGAACGATGCCATTATGCAGGGGCGGCTGCGCGGGGTGGCCGGCATCGTCGGCTGTAACAACCCGCGCATCTGCGAGCAGGATGCCTATCATCACTACCTGGTCAGCGAGTTCATCAGAAACGACGTGCTGGTGGTGCAGACCGGCTGCGGGGCGCTTTCCTCGGCCAAACTCGGCATGCTCACGCCCGAGACGGCGCTGGAGATGGCCGGCCCGGGCCTGCGCGAGGTCTGTGAGGCGCTGGGCATCCCGCCGGTCCTCCACCTGGGCTCCTGCGTGGACAATACCCGCATCCTCACCGTGCTCACCCAGATGGCCTCCGAGGGCGGGCTGGGCACCGACATCAGCGACATCCCCGCCGTGGGCATCGCCCCGGAGTGGATGAGCGAAAAGGCCATTTCCATCGGCTGCTACTTTGTCGCCTCCGGCGTCTACACCATCTTCGGCGGCACCAGTCCGGTGCAGGCCAGTCCCGTCGTGACCGAATTCATCAGCAAGGGCTGGGAGGAGCGGGTCGGCGGCAAACTCGAATTCGTCGAGGATGTCGAGGAGATTCTGGAGCGCTCCTTCCGCCACATTGATGTCAAGCGCAAGGTTCTGGGCCTGGCTGAATACGACCCCGGCCGTTTTGGTGCCAGCGGCGACGCGCTCATGATGAAGTATCTGGCGGCGGTGGAGGCCGGCCGGCCGGTTAGCCCCTACAGCACCCGAGGTCTGGAATAGACGATGTCGAAGTGGGCCGGAGGTTTGCCCAACCTGCCTCCTCTGAGCGAAAGGGAACGTCGGGCGCTGGAGGCGTTCCTGGCCGGCCCGCAAGAGCAGTACGGCCGGCTGGCGGAGGAGGTCATCCTCTTCGGCTCCAAAGCCCGGGGAGATGCCGGAGAGGAGTCGGACATGGACCTCCTGGTGCTGGTGCGTAGCGAGGATTGTCACCTGTGGTGGGACATCCCGGCCCCGGCCGCCCGGTCCTCCTTTGTCCGCGGGCGAGAAGGGGTGATTTCGGCCAAAGTGATGAGCACCCACCATTACGCTTGGCTGAAACGGTTGCAAACCCCATTGTATCAGAACATTCGGGCCGATGGAGTGCGGCTGTGGAAGAACCCGTCCGGATCCCTATCTCTGATCTGGTCGAACGGACGCTGAGTCATTCTGCCCGCTTTGTAGATCGGGTCGAACGCTACTGGAAGAACACGGTTTTGGGAAACCGGACAGATAGATAAGGAGGAACCGATGTCACGTTACATCGCAACGGCGGCGATTCGCGGTGCCAACGCCATCGTCAAGGAGGCCGAGGAGATGCTGGCCCGGGCCATCGCCGAACTGGGGCCGGACGCTCCGGTGGCCTTTCCCAACACCGCCTACTACCTGCCCGTGATCTATGGCTTCACCGGCATTCAGGTGACGAAACTCTCCGACCTCATCCCGGTGCTCCAGCATGCCCGTTCCCTTCTGCACCCCGTGCCGACGGACAAGACCTGGCTTCCCTACCTGGGGGAGACGCTGGACTGCGGCGTGGCTACTCTCCTTGCGGAGGAGGCTATCGAGGGCATCCGCTTTGCCCGGGGCGAGCAGCCCGAGCGCATTCCCGGCCTGGTGCTCACCGGCACTTCTTTCACCAGCCCGGACGTGGCGGCTGGTGGAGAGGCCGGCGGCTACGCCAACGGCCCCATTGACGACATCCAGTTGCGCGCCTGGGGCATCCAACTGGTGGACGGGCGCATGCCCGGCTTCGCTGCCATCGTCGGCGCGGCCAAATCGAACGAGGTGGCGGTGGAGATCGTGCGCCAGTTGCAGCAGCGCAACATCCTGGTCTTTCTGTCCGGCAACGTCAACGGGCGCAGCATCATCCATCAGTTGATGGAAGAGGGGGTAGAACTGGGCTATGATACCTATACCGTCCCCTTTGGCACCGACACCATCTCCGCCATCTACGCTTTGGGCTTTGCCACCCGCTCGGCGCTGACCTTTGGCGGCATGAAGGGCGGCCAGGCCCGCGAGATCCTCCTTTATAACAAGTACCGCGTCTTCGCCTTCGTCCTGGCCCTGGGCGAGGTGGACGACCTGAAGTACGCCACCGCTGCCGGCGCCATTTCCTACGGCTTCCCCACCATCGCCGACACCGTTATCCCCCAGATTCTCCCTACCGGCATTACCCAGTACGAACACGTCATCTCCATGCCCTTTGACGACATCCCCGGCGAAAACGACCTGGAGCGGGCCCGGAAACTGGTGCAAAAGTGCATCGAGGTACGCGGGGTCAAGGTCAAGATCGCCGAGGTGCCGATCCCGGTGCCCTATGGCTCGGCCTTTGAGGGCGAGCGGGTGCGCCGCGAGGATATGCGTGTCGAATTCGGTGGCAAGTACTCGCGCTGCTTCGAGTACCTGCGCATGGTGGACCTGGAGGAGTGCGAGGACGGCAAGGTGACCGTGGTGGGGCCGGGGATAGAGACGGTGCCCGAGGGCGGCTCGATGGATATGGGCATCTTGGTGGAGGTGGCCGGCCGCAAGATGCAACTGGACTTTGAACCGGTCCTGGAGCGCCAGATCCACTACTTTATCAACGGTGCTTCCGGCATCCAGCACATCGGTCAGCGCGACATCGCCTGGATTCGCATTTCCAAGGCCGCCTTTGAAAAGGGTTTCAACCTGGAGCACTTTGGCAAAATCCTCCACGCCCGCTTCCACTCCGACTTCGGGGCCATCGTGGACAAGGTGCAGGTGACCATCTTCACCGACAAGGCCCTAATCGAGGAGTGGCTGGCCCGCGCCCGGGAGGCCTACAACTACCGCAACCAGCGCCTGGCCGACCTGGTGGACGAGGCGGTGGAAGAGTTCTTTAGCTGCACGCTTTGTCAGTCCTTTGCTCCCAACCACGTCTGCATCATCTCCCCCGAGCGTCTCGGCCTCTGCGGGGCCTACAACTGGCTGGACTGCAAGGCCTCCCACCAGATCAACCCCACCGGTCCTAACCAGCCGGTCCCCAAAGGCCGCTGCCTGGATCCGGTCAAGGGCTACTTCGATAAGGTCAACGACTTTGTCTACAACACCTCCCACAGCACGGTGCAGCAGGTTTCGATGTACTCGATCATCGAGAACCCGATGACCGCATGTGGTTGCTTTGAATGTATCGCCATGCTCATTCCCGAGGCCAACGGCATCATGGTGGTCTCCCGGGAGGACCCCAGCATGACCCCGGCCGGCATGACCTTCTCCACCCTGGCCGGCATGGCCGGCGGGGGACTTCAGACCCCCGGGGTGATGGGGGTGGGCAAGTACTACCTCCTGAGCAAAAAGTTCATCTCCGCCGACGGCGGCTTCAAGCGGGTGGTGTGGATGTCCTCCATCCTCAAGGAGACGATGGCCGAGGAATTGAAGCAGGTGGCCATCCGCGAGGGCGACCCCGACCTCCTGGACAAGATCGCCGACGAACGGGTGGCGACCACGGTGGAGGAACTCCTGGCCTACCTGGAGGAAAAGGGCCATCCGGCGCTCACGATGCCGCCGATCTTCTGATCCCTCGAAAAGGGCCGGGGGCACCGCTCGGCTCTTTCGGCGGTGCCCCGGCCTTTGCATCCCCCAAGAACTTCACTGGCAGGACGCGTTTCCATTCCAGTTCGCGGAAACGGCGAAGAACGGCTTCCAAATGTGGAATACCACTTCCGCCGGCTTCAGGCGCGTAACGGCGTGTGATGGCCGCTGCGACTCCCGCGCCAAGTAGCGTTAACAACACGGGGAAAATCCATCCCCAGGTGGGACTATTGTGTGCCCAAGAAAGAATTTCATTCCTTAAAACACCTGCGCCGGTCAATGTAGCACGAAATAAAAGGCGGTGATACCGGCGCAAGCACCAACCAACGCGGCGCGAGGAAGAATTCGTCTTCGTTGTTGTCCGACATCAAGGTATTCTTGGATTTCGGAACGTGCCGATTCGTCTATGTCGTCAGGAACTGAAAACTCTTCTTTGTAGACTTTTTTTCATATATGCCGGCAATGTTCAGCAAGAGATGGACGGGCTAACGGCCCCGAGCTCAGCCGCTGCGACCGAGCGCAGCGAGGCGAAGCCTGTCGGGTGCAACTCCCCTTGGCTGGCGAGGCCAGCCTTCCTACCAGATGAACGAGCCGTTGGCACGTTCTTAGCATGCGCTGGTTATTAGAATGTAGTTGCGGTTGGGCGCGGATGTGCTATCCTGTCATTGATGAGTGACGGGAACGCACTGGGACGGAGCGTGTGGGCGAGCCGTTGCGGCCTATGGGAAGGTCTCTGACCAAGCCCGTTCGTGTTATTTGGC
>JASFBA010000028.1:0-43187 GCA_036172265.1 Chloroflexia bacterium | reverse complement strand
AGGGTCCGGTCGGCCCCACCGGCGCCACCGGCCCCCAGGGCCCCCAGGGTCCGGTCGGCCCCACCGGCGCCACCGGCCCCCAGGGCCCCCAGGGTCCGGTCGGCCCCACCGGCGCCACCGGCCCCACCGGACCCACCGGCCCCTCGAACCTCTGCGGCTATACCCAGACCTGCTCCGGGGCCGGGGTATACCTGACGACCGGAGGCAAATCTTTCCAGGGCTATGTGACTGTTGATGACTGGTCGGTCTACGGCGAGGCCGGGACCTCAGGAGCCGGCACCATCGGACTGGCCGGCGGCACCGCCTACATCGGCACGCGTGGTTCTGCCGCCTCCGGTGCCGGACTCTTCGGCTGGAACAACAACACGTCCTACTATAGCGTCTACGCCTACAATTCCAGCGGCACCACCGCACCGGGCCTCTATGTCTACGGCACCAGTTACTTCGCCGGCTCCAAGAGCGGCTATGTGACTGACCTCTGCATCAGCGCCGATGACGAACCGCTGGAGCAAGGCGATGTGGTGGTCGTCGTGGGCTACACCGCCCCGGTGCTGGGCGAGATCCCGGTGATGCAGGTGCGCAAGGCTACCTCCGCCCACGCCACCGGCGTGGTAGGCGTGGTGGACGTCCGCCAGGTCGTCGAGGAGGTGGACGAGACGCTGGCAAGCGACCCCACCTCGACTCGGGCTCCCCAAGCCCGGGTGCACATCCCGGACAAGGACACCCTCACCGTCCGCAAGGGCGAGTACCTCCTGGTGGTTACGCTGGGGGCCTACAAGGCCATCAAGGTGGATGCCTCCTACGGCCCCATCCGGCCCGGCGACCTGCTGGTGGCTTCGCCCCACGCCGGCTACGCCATGCGCGCTACGCCGACCTACATCATGGGCTATCCGGTCTATCCCTCCGGCACGATCATCGGCAAAGCCCTGGGTTCGCTGGACAAAGGCACCGGCGTCATCCCGGTGCTCGTCATCCTGCAATGAGTCCCTCCCCTCCGGCCTTGACGGAGGGGCAAGGAGGTGAGCGATGAACCGGGGCAAGAGATGGGTCGTAGCCTTGACGCTGCTCTTGGGCCTGCTCCTGACCGGAACGGCCTGGGCGCAAGTTTCGCCGAACCATAACCTCTCTTGGCACGTGGTGGCCGGCGGAGGGCGGGAGTGGATGTCCTCCGGAAGCCATCTGGTCAACAGCACCCTGGGGCAGTTTGCTATCGGGCCGGCCACAAGCAGCGGCTATCGCCTCGGCGCCGGCTACTGGTACGGCATCCGACGGGTAGCCCCGTCACCCCCGGCCTTTGGCCTTTACCTGCCGCTGGTGATGAAGCACACAGTCCCATAACAGTTCTCGCCCGAAGCCATCCCCATCGGGGCGCCGCGCCTGGGCGCCCCGATGTTTTTGCATCCCGGGTAAGCGGCCGCGGGTAGGAAGGCCATGCCTTCGCCTACCCGCATTACCTCAACAGTGAACGTTTCACGTTGGGGACATACCTATGTAGAAAAAGATGCTGAAAAAGAGCCAGCGGGGTTCGTAGAAAGCTGAAAAATGGGGCCGAGTGCTGTGCACAATGAAAAGTGGAGGCAACCTGCAAAATGTGGTACACTGTAGCTACACAAACAGGATCCACATGCGAGGTTGCCCCCATACAGAATATAAAACGGCCGATTGCACAAGTTGGACATACGCTGGTTCTGTTCAGCGTCCTCACCCTAGCCTGGTTCGGCCAACTGCCCGACAGTCAGGCCGGCTGGGTGACCTGTCCACTGCCGCTCGCCGGTTTTTCCTGCCGCCAGCTGGCGCGGGGGCAGCCGCTGAAGCCCCCGTTGCTGCGGGCGCGCTTGTGCTGCTGTTGGCACTACCTCCGTCACGGTTGGCGGGCGCCGCTAGCGCGCAGCGTGCTGTTGGCCGGGTTGTGGCTGACCAGCGGACGCCAGGGTCCGGGTTGGGTGGTGCTTGTTCCCTGGCTGAGGCTCGTGAGCCAAGCCGTGCGGGTGGGGTGGCCGGAGTTCGGACATTGGGGGTGCTGGCTGCTGGCGGAGGAAGCGCTCTGGCAAGGGCAACGCTTGCTGGTGGAGAGTTATGCGCTGCTGGTCCTCTGGACGGTGGGGCGGTCGGGCCGCTTCCCCCTGTGCGGACTGGGTTGCCTGCTGTGCGGGCGGGAAGAACCGTGGGTACAGGTGACCCGGCAGGCCGACGGGCGCTACCGGGCCGAACTCTGCGGGCACTTTGCTCACGCTGGCCGATACCGACCCGTTCCGCGAGCGGCTGCTGTTGCTGTTCTTGCGGCAGTGGGAGGTGCCGGGCGCGACCCGCGGCAGCCGGCGCACGCGCGATAGGCGGACGCCGTTCGTGCGCCAGGTACAGGCCCAGGACTGGTTTGGCCTGCCGCATCCGGACATCAGCCGGCTGGAGCGGGATTGGCTGCGCGGCGATTGGCCCAATCTCTTGAGCCAACGCCTGCCAGCGGAAGTGCTGACGGCCGATCTGCGCCGGCGCATCATCGCCGTCAGCGCCACTTTCCCGCACCAGAGCCAGGAAAAGGTGCACGCCTACTTGCGGCGCTCCGGGTGCGCGGTCAGCGCGGCCCAGGTGCGCCAAGTGTGGGAGGAGAGCGGCTGGTCCACCCTGCGCCAGGAGCGCCGGCGGCGCTTTCACTGGACATCGCAGCAATTCACGCTCCGGGAGGACTTCTTGGTGCAGGAACTATTGCGGCACAACCAACTCCTGCTCGACTGCCTGGAACAGGGGCAGCCCCTCCCGGCGGCGGCGCGCATGGCCCAGGCCGACCTGCGCGCGCTGGCGACGGAGTTGGGGGTGGCACCCCCGCCGCCGGTGCCGGCACGACCGTGGCTGCTGCGGGTGGAGCGACTTCTCTTCGGCTCCTGGGAGGAGGTGACAGACCCGACCGTGCGCTGTCCGCACTGCGGCTCGGCCGACATTGGGCGCAAGAGCGGCCACCCGCGCCTGAAAAAGTACTGGGACGAACAGCACCACCTGCAGGAGATCGCCGTCTACCGCTACTATTGTCACAACCCGGCTTGCGCCGTGAAGACCCTTACCTATTTGCCGCCGGGTCTGGTGCCCTACCCGCGCTATCGCCTGGAGGTGCATACCTTGGCCCTGCAAGCCTATGCCTGGGGCTACAGTGTCTATCGGCGGGTGGGCCCGGCGCTGGGTGTCCACGCGGTTACCGTGTACCGCTGGGTCAGCGCCTGGGGGGCACGCCCTCTTGCCGGTCGCCGCCCTCTTTGGGGTGGTGCGCTCCAGCGGGGTGGTCGGCGTGGACGAGAAGCATGTCCTGGTGCCGAAGAACGGTAAGCCGGCGGGGCAGAATCGCCGCTGGATGTACGTCTACCTGGCGGTGGATGTCTACACCTATGATTTGCTGCACATCGCCCTCTATCCGCACAACAACCAGGACAGCGCGCGCTTTTCTGTTGGCGCTAAGGGCCAAGGGCTATCGCCCGCGGGTCGTGGTCACCGATCTGCGGCGCGATTACGGGGCGGTGATCGCCCAGGTCTTTGCCCAGGCCCGCCATCACGAGTGTATCTCTCACGCCGAACAGAACATCCGCTTCGATCAGCACTACCAGAGCTTTTGCGGTTTCGAGTCGCTGGCGACAGCGCAGGTGTACCTGGGCGTATTCGAGAAGATCTATCGCTTCATGCCGTTCTTGGATGACGCCCAGCCGGCAATTCGCGGCAAGTGCCCGCTCGAACTGGCCGGGTACGACCTGCGTTAGATGCCAATGCCCTGGCTCTGCCGAGGCTACAGCCTGGAGTGGCCCATTGTGCAGGAGGTTCGCCCTCCAGTCCTACCGAATAAGGTATGTCTCCGGCCGAACCAGGGCCCTCTCCACGACGCCCCCGGTTCCCCGGCTCGGTCCATTTAGAGAGCAATTCGCTCCGGGTGGGTGTAGAGGAGAAAACGCTCTCGGGCCAGCCGACCCAGCAGGGTACAATTCCCTTCCTGGGCCAATTTCACAGCCAGGGAGGTGGCCACCGAGAGAGAGCCTACGATGGGGACGCCCAGGTGCAGGGCTTTGACCACAACCTCATGGCTGGCCCGCCCGGTCATCAGGAGGACGTGCTCGGCCGGGGAGAGGCGACGCATAACTGCGGCTCCCAACACCTTGTCCACCGCGTTGTGCCGGCCGATGTCCTCGGCAACGGCACCGACTTCCCCCCGGAAAGAGAAAAGGGCCGCCGCATGGATGCCCCCGCTCTTCCGGTAAAGGCCCGGATAGCGGCGCAAGTATCGGGCCATTCCCCGGACGGCCGTCGCTTCCAGGAGGGGGCCGGCCGGCGGGGGCAGGACGGGAAGTCCCGACGAAGCCCAACTCATCTCCACACTGCCGCAGCCGGAAAGCACCAGACGCCGGCCTGAACCTGCGCTCACAACGGCCTCCGGACGGGCCTGGATGCGGACGGTCGCTCCTTCGCTTCCCTCCTCATCCTGGCAAAAGTGCACCAGGAAAATATCGGCAAAGGAGGCCACCAGACCCTCGCTCAGGCAGAAGCCGATGGCTAGTTCACGTTCCATCCCCGGCAGGGCCATAAGGGTGGCCCGTACCTGGCCGTTCAGTTCCACCGTCAGGGCGATCTCGACCGGCAGCACCACCTCCAGCGCCCTCCATCCAGAGGTGCCGGCCTCCCATCCTTCCCCAAGACGAATAGGGCCTCTTTCGCTCATCTTTCCAATTCGGCAAGCAGCCTGGGCAGCGCCTCCTGAGTCGCCTGCCGGCCGGCCTGGAAGAGAGCATCGGCCTGGGATCCGAAGCGCAACCAGTCGAAACGGCCCGTGTCCGGGCGAATCAGGCACTCCGGTTCGACGCCAGGACCGATGTTGTTCCGCGTCATAATCTGATAACTGGCGATGACTACCTCGAAGAGGTTGCGTGGCCGGCGGCCAGGCGGCAGCGGTGGATGTACGTCTACAGCAATAACGTAATCCGCGCCCATCTCCCGGACCACAGAGACGGGCAGATGGTCCACCAAGCCGCCGTCCACCAGGAGACGCCCCTCCCACTCGACCGGAGTAAAGATTCCCGGGATAGAACAACTGGCCCGCACCGCCGGAGCCAGAGCACCCTGGCGAATAACCACCCGTTCGCCGGTGAGGAGGTCGCATGTCACCACGGCCAGGGGGATGGAAAGGTCGGCGAAGGTGAGGTCGCCGACCAACTTGCGGATCAGTTCCTCGAAACGCGCCCCATCGAGCAGGCCGAGCCGGCGCAAGCGCGGTTGGCCCAGGTGCAGAAGGTTCAGTCCACGTACCAGGCGCAACATCTGCTCCGGACTCCAACCCCGGCAGAAAAGCACGCCGGCAGCGGCACCCGCGCTCGTCCCGGCCACACAGTCCGGAATAATGCCGGACTCCATCAGCACGGAAAAGACCCCGATGTGGGCAATTCCCCGGCCTCCCCCTCCGCTCAGAGCCAGACCGACCTTTCGCCGCCTCTTCTTCCGCCCCAGCAGGCGGGTCAGCGCCTCCAGCGGTTCGTGCACCAGGCTGATCAGGTCGGTCGATCGTCTCTCCATCGCCCTTCTCCGCCCCGCTAACGCCATACGCCCAATTCGCCTTCCTGCCACTTGATCTGTCCCCGCAGGAGCAGGCTGGAACTGCGCAGTTTATAGATCAGGTCCTCGGCGATGTTGCGCATCACCTGGTAGCCAATACGGGGATTGCGTTCACAGAGGCGGTCAAAGTCGAAGCGGTTGATAATCAGGAGGAGGCAATCTTCGGCACAACGCACCGTGGCCGACCGCCTCCCGCCCCCTACCAGGACCATCTCGCCAAAGGAACGGCCCGACCAGAGGTTGTGGATGGGCGTCTGCCGAACCTCCCCTTCCGAACTACGAGTCCGGATAAGCACCTCCACCGAACCCCGATGGATGAGGTAGAGGTCGTCCCCTTCCGCATCTTCCTCGACAACCACCTCGCCCTTCCGGTAAGAGCGGGCAGTGCAAATCTGGGCTACCTCGAGCAATTCCTCCAGGGTCAACCCCCGGAAGATGTCCACCCGGCCCAGCACGTCCAGAACGATCTCCTCGGCCACGATTCCTCCTTGGGCAGGATCACCGCCCATCGCCGCCCATTCTACCATAGCGGGAAGAGGGCGTCAAAGGCCGATTGACCCTAAAGAGAATACCGGGTATAATAAAAGGGAAAAGGGTAGGTGAAACATGAGTGCCTGGGGCAGGCAGGTGAGATGATGGAAACGCTTTGGCGGCTTTTGGCCGTGGCGGCCCTGGTGGCCGTCAACGGCTTTTTCGTGGCGGCCGAGTACGCCCTGGTCAGCGTGCGGCGGACACGGGTGGAGGAACTGGCCTCCCAGGGCAATCGCAGTGCCGCCCTGGTGCAGCGGGCCATCCAAGACCCTGCCCGCTTCATTGCGGCGATACAACTGGGAATCACCATGGCCGGCCTCCTCCTGGGCTGGATTGGGGAAGATGCGCTGGTCCCCCTTTTCACGCCGATCTTTCGGGCCATCCCCGAATCCTGGATCGGACCGACCCATGCCAGCATCGCCGTGACCATCTCCTTTGTCACCATCACCTTTCTCACCGTCGTGCTTGGGGAACTGGTGCCCAAGTCCGTTACGCTGCAAAACCCCGAACGGACCGCTCTGCGGGTTGCTCGGCCGATCCTCTGGAGTTTCTACCTCTTTCTGCCCCTGATCTGGCTTCTGAACGGGGCCGGCAGTCTGATGTTGCGTTTGCTTCGGGTGCGGCCGGCCGCTGGCCTTGAGCGTGTCCACTCGGTTCAGGAACTCAAACGGCTCCTCGAGGCCAGCCAGAAGGAGGGCGTGCTGGAGGAGGAGGAGCGGCGCATGCTTGTCGGCGTCTTTGACCTGGGGGAACTGACCGCCCGCCAGGTGATGATTCCCCGGCCGGATGTGGTAACGGTCTCCGAGGATGCCCCGGTGCGCGAACTCCTGGAACATTTTCGCGAAAGCGGCCACAGTCGTTTCCCGGTGCTGGGCGCGGGCGGCGTAGACGACGTGGTGGGCGTGGTCTCGGTCAAGGACCTCCTGCAGAAGATGCCCCTCTCAGAAGCCGACCTGGCGCGCCCGGTGCGGGAGTGGATGCGGCCGGCCCTTTTCTTTCCTGAGAACAAGCCGGTGACCGACCTCCTGCAGGAACTACGCCGGGATCGCACCCGTATGGCCATCCTGGTGGACGAATACGGCGGCATGGCCGGAGCGCTGACGGTGGAGGACATCGTCGAGGAAATCGTCGGGGAACTGGAGGACGAACTGGGCCGCCGCCCTCGCCCCTTCCAACTGGTGGACGAGCATACGGTGGTGATCTCCGGCCAGATGCGGGTGGAGGAGGCCAACGAGGAACTGGGGCTTTCTCTGCCCGAGAGTGAGGACTATGAGACGGTGGCTGGCTTTATCCTGACCTATCTGCAGCGCCTACCGGCGGAAGGGGAAGCCTTCCGCTACCAGAATCTCCGCTTCAAGGTGCTCCGAATGCGGGGGCCGCGCATCGAGCAGGTGGAGATCACCCGTCCGACAGAGCCCGCAGTTCCACCGGTTGCCGCACCAGGGAAATAAAGACATCCTCCAGAGTGGGAGAGATAGCCTCCAGTCGGCTTACCCGAACGCCGTGCTCCTCCAGGGCAGCGCGGATGGCCGGGCCGGCCCCATCTTCGGCGATGACGTGCAGGAGGCTGCCGTAGATGGCCACCTCCTGAACCTTCGACACGGCAGGCAGGAGGTCCAGGGCGGACACGAGCGGTTCGCAGTCCAATTCCCAGACCTGGCCGCGCATGGCCTGGGCCTTGAGGCCGGCCGGGCTATCGCAGGCGACGAGTTTCCCCTGATACATCAGGCCTACGGTGTGGCAGTGCTCGGCCTCGTCCATGTAGTGGGTGGTTACGAAAACGGTGATTCCCCGGCCGGCCATCTCATAGATGAGGTCCCAGAACTCCCGCCGGGAGGCTGGGTCCACCCCGGCGGTCGGCTCATCCAGGAAAAGCATCCGAGGCTCGTGCAGGATGGCACACCCCAGGGCCAGGCGCTGCCTGAGGCCGCCGGAGAGGTGTTCCACCCGGGCGTCTTCTCTCCCGGCCAGGCCGACCAGTTGTAGAAAATCGCGGATGCGCCTTTGGGCCTGCCGGCGCGGAAGGCGGTAGATTCCGGCATAGAACTCCAGGTTTTCGCGGACGGTAAGGTCGCCGTAAAGGGAAAAGCGCTGGGACATATAGCCGATGCGGGCCTTGACCTCCTCGGGCCGGCGGGCCACGTCATAGCCTAGCACGGTGGCCCGTCCGGAGGTGGGTAGGAGCAGGCCGCAGAGCATCCGGATGGTGGTGGTTTTCCCGGAGCCGTTAGGCCCCAGGAAGCCGAAGATTTCCCCTTCGGAAACCCGGAAGGAGATGTGATCCACGGCAACGAAATCGCCGAAGGTTTTGGTCAGTTGCTCGACTTCGACGGCATAGGGCATCGCCTGCCCTCCTTCCGGGTCGGCCGGACGATTAAGAGCATAACTCCGACCTTGGCGCTTATGCTTTGGTGATTATGAGGTTAGGAACCCGGCCGCGCCGAACGGCCCGCAGGAAGTATAGCATTGGGGAAGTTGTCCGTCAAAGCGCGTTTGCGTTTTCCCCAGGAGTATGGTAAACTTTGGCCGGTTTGCTCAATGGTGAAAGCAGGAGCACATGATGCCTGCCGGACGGACCTATCGAATTCTGGTCATCAATCCGGGCTCCACCTCCACCAAGGTGGCCCTCTTCGCGGATGAAACCTTACTTCTCCAAGAAACGCTGCGCTATGAGGCCGCCGAACTGGCCGCTTTCCCCCACATCGCCGACCAGTACGCCTTACGACGGGATAGCATCCTGCGCTGGATGGAAGAGAACGACATCGCCCTTTCCAGCCTGGACGCCGTGGTGGGGCGGGGCGGCCTCTTCGGCCCGCTGGAGAGCGGCACCTACCGGGTGAACGAGGCCATGCTGGAGGAGATGCGCCGGCCAGGCCCCCGCGAGCATGCCTCTAACCTGGGCGTGCTCATCGCCCAGGAGATCGCCGAAGGTGCCGGCATCCCCGCCTTTACGGTAGACCCCGTCTCGGTGGACGAGTTCGACGACCTGGCCCGCATCTCCGGCTTGGCCGAGATCGAGCGCAAGAGCCTCTCCCACGCCCTCAACATCAAGGCGGTGGCCCGCCGCGCCGCCGCCGACATGGGCCGGCCGTATCCGGAGATGAACATGGTTATCGCCCATCTGGGCGGAGGCATCTCGGTAACTGCCCATCGCCGCGGGCGGATGGTGGATGTGAACAACGCCCTGGATGCCGGCCCCTTCTCCCCAGAGCGCTGCGGAACGCTTCCGTTGACCGACCTCCTGGAACTGTGCTACTCGGGCCGGTTCACCAAGGAGGAACTGAAGAAACACCTGATCGGCCGCGGTGGGCTGGTCTCCCACCTGGGGACGAACTCGACGATCGAGGTGGAAAAGCGCATCGCCGCCGGCGACGCCCATGCCCTCCTGGTCTCCCAGGCTATGGCCTACCAGATCGCCAAGGAGATCGGGGCGATGGCCACTGTGCTCAAGGGGGATGTGGACGTGATCGTCCTCACCGGCGGGGTGGCTCACTGGAAAGACCTCGTGGAGTGGATTCGGGAGCGCGTCTCCTTCATCGCCCCCGTGCGGGTCTACCCGGGCGAGGACGAAATGCTGGCCCTGGCCCAGGGGGCACTGCGGGTGCTTCGGGGAGAGGAAGAGGCGAAGACGTATGTGCCACGCCGGGCCGGCGACCGGACGCTCGGTGGCGCTTCGTCCCGTTCCGGCCCGGAGGAGTAGCCGATGGCAGAGGAGGAACCTACGGCCGACAAGCCGTTATTCCGGTAGAACTGGCCCAAAGGCCGGCCGGCTACCTGGGCTTTGGACATTTTTACCGACACTCCTTCCTGGAGTGGGATAAATTGGAGGGATGGTCATCTCTTTGCCAGAAGTCTGGATGGCGGTTCAAGGGCCCTGGGGGATTTCCTGAAGTTGGGACAGGAATAGACGGAGGTATTCATGGTCATTCGCAACTTTGCCCAACTGCGTGAAGAGGCTAAAAAGGTCGGGCCACGGGGGGTGGCCATCGCCGATGCCCAGGATCACGAGGCGCTCCTGGCCGCCCGGGATGCGGAGGAACGCGGCATCGCCCACTTTGTCCTCATCGGCGACCGCGCCGCCATCGAGGCTGAGGCGGAGGCCCACCAGGTGGACATCAGCAACATGAAGATCGTGGAGGAGAACGATCGCCGGGCCGCTGCCCGCCGGGCGATGGAGATGCTCGCCCGGGGCGAAGTCCACTGTGCGATGAAAGGGAAGATCTTCACCGCCGATTTCCTGAAGGCGGCTTTGGATCCATCGGTGGGCCTGCGCACGGGGAAACTCCTTACCCACGTAGCGGTTTTCGATATCCCGGGCTTCGACCGGCTGATCCTTTTGAGCGATGCCGGCGTCATCGTGGCCCCGACCCTGGAGGAAAAGGTCCACATCGTCCAGAACGCCATTGATGTGGCCCATCGTTTGGGTGTCGAGACGCCCCGGGTGGCCGTGCTGGCCGCCGCCGAGATGGTCAACCCCAAGATTCCCTCGACGATGGATGCGGCCAACCTCTCCAAGATGGCCGACCGGGGGCAGATCTACGGCGGGATCGTGGACGGGCCGCTGGCTCTGGATAACGCCATCTCCCTGGAGGCGGCCCGCATCAAAGGCATCCGGGGGGAGGTGGCCGGCCGGGCCGATATCCTCATCGCCCCCGATCTAGAGGCCGGCAACGCCCTGGCCAAGGCCATCATCTACTTCGCCCACAGCGATATGGCCGGCGTGGTGGTCGGCGCACGGATGCCGCTCATCCTCCCCTCCCGCGCCGATACCCACGAGGCCAAGATGATGTCCATCGTGCTGGGAGTGCTGATGTCGGCGTAGGTTGCACATTGCGTATCGGAGGACGGCTGATGATTGAGGTGCGATTTCACGGACGCGGAGGGCAGGGCGTGGTGATCGCCTCCGAGGTGCTGGCCGACGCCGCCTTCCGCGAGGGCAAACGGGTGCAGGCTTTCCCCTCCTTCGGCGTGGAGCGCCGGGGAGCGCCGGTGTTGGCTTTTACCCGGATCGACGACCGGCCGATCCGGCTGCGCTGCCAGATCTATGAGCCGGATCACGTCGTTATCCTCGACCCGACCCTCCTGGAGGTGATGGACGTCACCGCCGGCCTGAAGGAAGGTGGTACGATTCTCCTCAACAGCGCCGATCCGCCGGAATCGTTCGGCCTGCACGGCCGCTTTCGTGTGGGCACGGTGGACGCCAACCACATCGCCTTCAAGTACCGCCTGGGGCCGCGCAACGCCCCCATCGTCAACACTTCCATCCTGGGGGCCTTTGCCCGGCTGACCGGCGTCGTCGGGCTGGAGGCGCTCTGCGCCGCCGTGTACGAAGCCGTGCCGGTCCGCCCGGACGAGAACGTCGCCGCCGTGCGCGAGGCGTATGGGGCGCTTCGTTCCACCTGAAAAGGATGACCCGGATATTCTGGATGAAACTGGACGAAATACAGCCCAGCCAACTCTTCATCAGTTCCGAGAAACTCTCCCGGGTGATGAGAGACCTGGATCCCCGGAGACCGGGGTCGCTTGAGCCCATCCCGGTGAAGAAATTGGGAAACCAGGTGATCTTTGTGGATGGGCACACCAGGGCTTTGGCTGCGTATCTGTGCGGGTTTTCGGAGGTCCCGGTATTTTGGGAAGAGGATGAACTGGACTGGGAGGCCTATGAAATCTGCGTAGGATGGTGCAAGGAGGAGGGAATTCGCCAAATCGCGGATCTGAAAGACCGGGTTGTGCCCCCGGAAGACTATGAGGTGCTATGGCTGAAACGGTGCGAAGAGAGGCTGTAATCCGGGAATTTGGGCATAGAGTCGGTCTGTGTTCGGTAGAGGTCCAGGATGGCTTATCCCTGGATCGTCTCTGATCCCAAAGTGATGATGGGCAGGCCAGCGATCGCCGGGACCCGAATTGCGGCGGAGTTGATCTTGGAAGAACTGGCCGCCGGGGAAGCGGTCGAGCAACTCCTAGGGGCCCACTCCCGGCTGACCCAGGAAGCCGTTCGGGCAGCCCTGGCTTTTGCCGCCGAAGCCCTCAAGGCCGATGTGGTTGTCAGCAGGAGAAATTAGGAGGGGTTTCTCATGCCTAAACACGAACCGAAAGTAATCGTCTTCCGTTCGGAGGCGGAGATGCCTCCGATGCCGGCTTCCGTCGCCACTACCCTCTACAACAAGACCGGTTCCTGGCGCTATATCCGACCCGTCTACCGGGAGCGCACCCCACCCTGCAACGAGGCCTGCCCGGCCGGAGAGGACATCGTGGCCTACCTGGGTCTGGTGGCTGACGGACGCTTCGCCGAGGCCTGGGAGGTGCTGCGGCGGGAAAATCCGCTGCCGGGCGTCTGCGGGCGGGTCTGCCCCCATCCCTGTGAGACGCAGTGCAACCGTGAGCGACTGGGGGGCGCCATCGCCATCCACCACGTCGAGCGCTTTCTCTCCGACTGGGCGGCGGAGCAGGGCCTCGTGCCTCCGACCCAGAAGCCCACCCGGGAGGAGCGCATCGCCGTTGTCGGGAGCGGGCCGGCCGGCCTCTCCTGCGCCTACCACCTGGCCCGGAAGGGCTACCCCGTCATCATCTTCGAGGCCGAGTCCCTCCCCGGCGGGCTGCTCCGCACCGGCATCCCGGCCTACCGCCTGCCCCGTGAGGTGCTGGACCGGGAGATCGCCGCCATTGAGGCCTTGGGAGTGGAGATTCGTACCGGGATGCGTTTGGGGAGAAACCTCTCCTGGGACGACCTCTCTTCCTATGCCGCCGTCTTCCTGGCCCTGGGGCAGCCCCTGAGCCGAAGGCTGGACATTCCCGGGGAAAAAGCCCAGGGCGTGCTGCACGGCCTTTCCTTCCTCCGCAGCCTCAACCTGGGCCAACGGGTGGAGATCGGCCGGCGCGTGGCCGTGGTGGGCGGCGGCAACACGGCGATGGACGCCGCCCGCGCTGCCCGCCGGCTTGGCTCCGAGGTCACCGTCCTCTACCGCCGCTCCCGCGCCGAGATGCCAGCCATCGCCGAGGAGGTGCAGGAAGCCGAAGAGGAAGGGGTCCACTTCCACTTCCTGGCCACGCCGGTGGAAGTGCTTGCGCAGGACGGGCATGTCTGCGGCCTGCGCTGCATCCGCATGCGCCTGGGCGAACCGGACGCCTCGGGCCGGCGCCGGCCGGAGCCGATCCCCGGCTCCGAGTTCGTCTTAGAGGTGGATACCGTCATCCCGGCCCTGGGGCAGGAGGCCGACTGGAGCGTCTTGCCCGAAGACATCCGCCGGGAACGGGGAGCCGTCGTCATCGCCCCCACCGGGGCCACCACCCGCCCCGGCGTCTATGCCGGCGGCGACCTCGCCACCGGCTTCGGCACCGTCACCGCCGCCATCGGCTCGGGCAAACGCGCCGCCATCGCCATAGACCTGGCCCTGCGGGGCGAATTTCCCGAATTCCCCGCCTTGAGCCGCAATATGCGCGTGGCCCCGCGCCCGACCTCGCCCGAGGTCGTGGCCTTTGAGGAACTGAACCTGGCCTACCTGTACCCCATTCCCCGGCCGGCCGACCGCCCCCGTCCTCCCCAGGAACGGCTGGACGACTTTGGCGAGGTGAACCCCGGCCTGGACCGGGAGACGGTCGTCGCCGAGGGGCAACGCTGTTTCTCCTGCGGCACCTGCAACCGCTGCGATAACTGTCTTATCTTTTGCCCGGACGTGAGCATCCGCCGCCGGGGCGATTGGACGAAAGCCTACCCCGTTTACCCCTACTTCGAGGTAGATTACGACTACTGCAAGGGTTGCGGCATCTGCGCCAGCGAGTGTCCCCGGCGCGCCATCACGATGGAGGAGGAACTGCTATGGAGAAAGTGATCACCGGAAACTATGCCGTTTCCTACGGGGCCAAACTGGCCCGCGCCCAGGTCATCGCCGCCTATCCGATCACGCCGCAGACCTCCATCATCGAGAAACTGGCCTCCTTCTGCGCCGACGGCGAACTGGATGCCGTCTTCATCAAGGTCGAATCGGAGCATTCGGCCATGGCCGCCTGCATCGGAGCCTCGGCCGCCGGAGCCCGCGCCTTTACCGCTACCTCGGGCCAGGGCCTGCTCCTTATGCACGAGATGCTCCACTGGGCGGCCGGCGGGCGCCACCCCATCGTGATGGGCGCGGTCAACCGGGGCATCGCCCCCGGCTGGTCCGTCTGGACCGAGCAGAGCGATACCCTCGCCCAGCGCGACACCGGCTGGATCCAGTATTACTGCGAGAGCAACCAGGAAGTCCTGGATACCGTCATCCAGGCCTTCAAAGTGGCCGAGACGGTCTACCTGCCGGCCATGGTCGTCCTCGATGCCTTTGTCCTTTCCCACACCTCGGAAGCGGTGGACATCCCCGACCAGGAACTCGTGGACCGCTACCTCCCACCCTTCCGCCCGCAGTGGAAACTGGATGTGGATGACCCCCATGCCTTTGGTGCCCTGGTCACCCCCGGCGAATGGTTCGAGTTGCGCTACAAGATTCAGCAGGCCATGAACGAGGCCCTGGAGGTGGCCCGGCAGGCCGACGAGGAATACGGCCGGATGTTCGGCCGAAGGTGGGGATTGGTGGAATCGTACCGGATGGAGGGGGCCGAGATAGCCCTGGTCACCTCCAGCACCATCACCAGCACCGCCCGCGAGGTCGTGGATGAGTTACGGGCCGAAGGCCTTCCCATCGGGCTGGTCAAGGTACGCCTCTTCCGTCCTTTCCCCCTTCCGGACATCGTCCGGGCGCTCACCGGGGTGAAGAAGGTAGCCGTCCTGGACCGCAACCTGACCTTTGGGCAATGCGGCGTCTTCGGGGAGGAAATCAAGGCGGCTCTCTACCATACGCCGCTACGGCCGCCGCTCTTTGACTTTGTCCTGGGGTTGGGCGGCCGCGACGTGACCCCGGCGACGATTCGTGAAATAGTCCGCTACACACTGGAGCACGAGTTTCCCGATGAGGCGATCATCTGGATAGGGGTGAAGCGATGAGCAAAACAGGGTCCAGCACCACCACGCCCCTCCTGGGGCACCGGCCGAATTACGTCCTCCCGGAGGAGGAACTCCTCCTGCAAGGGCACGTAGCCTGCCCGGGCTGCGGGGCCTCTCTTTCTATGCGTTATGCCCTGAAGGCGTTAGGGAAGCAGACCATCGTAGTTATCCCGGCCTGCTGCTGGTCCATCATCGCCGGTCCCTTCCCCTATTCCTCCCTGGAGGTGCCGATCTATCACACCGCCTTTGAAACCACCGGAGCGCTCTGTTCGGGCGTGCGGGCCGCGCTCCAAGTTCAGGGGAAGAAAGACATTACCGTGATGGGTTGGGCCGGCGACGGCGGCACCTTTGACATCGGCATCCAGGCCCTTTCAGGCGCGGTCGAGCGCAATGAGGACTTTATCTACGTCTGTTACGACAATGAAGCCTATATGAATACCGGCATCCAGCGTTCCTCAGCCACCCCTTGGCTGGCCTGGACGACGACCACCCCCACGGCCCATCCGAAGGATGAGCCGAAGAAGGACATCATGGCCATCATGGCTGCCCATCGTATCCCCTATGCAGCCACCGCCACGGTGGGTTTCCCGGAGGATATGGTCCGCAAGTTCCAGAAAGCCCGCTCCATCCGCGGGGCCAAGTTCCTGCACATCCTCAGCCCTTGTCCGCCCGGCTGGCGGGCCGAAGCCGCCGATACCATCCGCCTGACCCGGCTGGCCGTGCAGAGCAAGGTTTTCCCGCTTTATGAGGTAGAAAACGGGGAAAAATACACCATCACCGTCTGGCCCGAACCGGAGGTGCCGGTGCGGGAGTACCTGATGCTTCAGGGCCGCTTCCGCCATCTGACCGAGGAGCAGGTGGATCTGATCCAGCAGGAAGTGGACCGAAACTGGGCACGGCTGGTGAAGCAGGTCCCCTCACCCCACTCTCCCTAGGGGGGAGGAAGGCCGATGTCCTGGATAGATGCCCTTCCCCTCCTCCTTCTGGCGACGCTCTGGGCCGGCCTCTACGCTCTGCTCGGCGCACGCGGCTACCGGCAGCTTCTGATCGGCTGGCTTGCCAGCCTGGCCGGAGCTATCCTGGGCTATGCTCTGGGCCACGCCATCGGGCTGAGCCGACCTCTCTGGCTGGGTTCTCTCCCCTGGTTGGAGGTCTCTTTGGGCGCCGTCCTCCTGCAGATGGTTGCCTTGCGCCTGCGGGTGTGATATAATGGGTATAAACCGATAGCGGAGGTCGCTGTGTCCCAAGAGACCCCTTCTCCCAAAACGGTTCCGAAGCAGAAGGAACGGAAGGCTTCCCCGTTCCTCTGGGTCAGCCTGGTCATTGTCGGCCTGGCCCTGGCCGTT
This sequence comes from Chloroflexia bacterium, assembly GCA_036172265.1. Taxonomy (GTDB): domain Bacteria; phylum Chloroflexota; class Chloroflexia; order DTKN01; family DTKN01; genus JASFBA01. The sequence continues at coordinate 26,762 of JASFBA010000028.1, read as the reverse complement.
CCGGTCGGCCTGGCCTTTGTGCCCCGGGCGACGATGGCCCATATCCGGGATATCGCCGTCGTCTTGCTGGTCATTCTGCTCTTCTTTTCCTTGCTCCTCCTTTTGCTCCTCCTGGGGGCTCTGATCGTCGCTATTCGGACATTCAGCACCCGCCTGGAGGAAGTCCTGCAGCGCGGCGGTGCCGTCCTGGAGGAACTCAAGGGCACGGCGGCAACGGTCAAGGGCACGACCGATTTTATCGGCGAGCGAATCTCTTCCCCCTTCATCCGCCTTTCGGCGTGGACTGAAGGGCTTGGGCAGGGGATTCGGACCTTTTTCCGAAGAAAGAAATCCTCAGGAGGTTCCCAATGAGCGAAAATCGCGATGGTGGTTTTGGCTGGTTTCTCTTCGGTTTCCTGCTGGGCGGCCTGGTGGGTGCGGCCATCGCCCTGGCCTATGCCCCCGAAAAGGGCGAACAGGTCCGGGAGCGGCTGCGGGAAAAGAGCATCGAATTGCAGGGACGGGCCCAGCAGACGGTGGGACAGGTCCGTGAGCGGCTGACAGAACTGGGCAAGCAGGCCCAGGTGCAACTCGGCCAGGTCCGCGAGCAGGTGGAAAAGGGGCTGCAGGCCGTCCGTCCGCCGATGGAAGAGCCCCAGGTCGCGGAGGAAGAGGTCCGGCCGGCGCCTCGGCGGGGGCGTCGGGCCAGGAAGGTGGCTGCACCTGAGGAAGGCGAAGCGACCTTGTAGGTTCCTCGGAGACCTCCGGGGGCAACCATGAACGTTGCCCAGGGCAGTGCCGATTGGTCCGCCCGTCTGGCTGAACTCGAAGGCCGATTACGTCTCCTGGAGCGGGAATACCAATCGCAGCGCCAGGAATTGCGGGCTGCCTACCAGGAGATCCAGGTGCTCTCCGGCCTCCAAGACGTGGCCCTGGCCTTGGCTTCCACGCTGGAGCCGGAGCCGCTTCTTCATCGCATCGTCAGCGCGGCGATGGAACTCATGCACGCCCAGGGCAGTTCCCTCCTTTTGCTCACGGAGCGGGGGGACCTGGTTTTCCAGGTGGTGGACGGTGCGGTCAGTCGGCAACTCGTCGGCCGGCGGCTCAAGGTGGGAGAGGGCATCTCCGGCTGGGTAGCCCAGACGGGCGAGCCGGCGCTGGTCAACGATGTCCAGAACGACCCCCGCTTTTCCCGCGAGGCCGACGCCGATACGGGCTTTCGTACCGAGTCGCTCCTCTGTGTGCCTCTGGAGTTCCAGGGCCGCCTTCTGGGTGTCCTGACCGTGGTCAACAAGGTCGATCCGGCCGGCTTCGAGCCCAAGGACCTGAAGTGGCTCAAGGCCCTGGCCGCTCTGGCCGCCGTGGCCATCGAGAATTCCCGCCTTTACAACCGCCTGCGGGAGGAACGCGACCGCGTGCTCATCGCCCAGGAGGAACTCCGCAAGAAACTGGCCCGCGACCTGCACGACGGCCCCACTCAGACCGTCTCCAACATCGTGATGCAGATCGAGTTCCTCAAGAAACTCCTGGAGAGAGAGCCGGAAAAGGTGGCCGCCGAAATGGACCGTCTGAGCCGGTCGGGGCAGCAGGCCGTGCACGAGATGCGCACGATGCTCTTTGACCTGCGCCCGCTGGTACTGGAGACGCAGGGGCTGCCGGCCGCGCTACAACTCTTTATCGAGCGCCACCAGACCGAGGGCCGGGCCCGCCTCCACCTCCACCTGGACGAAAGCGTGGGACGTTACCCCGCTCAGGTCGAAGGGGCCGTCTTCAGCATCGTCCAGGAAGCGGTCAACAACGCCCTCAAACACGCCCAGGCCCAGAACATCTGGCTGCGCCTGGGAGAAAAGGGGGGAACGCTGGTCGTAGAGGTCGAGGACGATGGCGTGGGCTTTAGTCTGGAAACCGTCCTCCGGGCCTATGAAAACCGGGAGCGCTTCGGCCTGCTGAGCATGCGCGAGCGAGCCGAAATCCTCGGCGGCGAACTGACGATCGTCTCTGCCCCCGGCCAGGGCACCACCGTGATGCTGCGTATCCCGATGGAACGTGTCAAGGAAGGATAAAGAATGTACCGAAGGTTTTCCCGTAGAGCCCGCGGCTGCCTCTTGAGTTTCCTGGGAGTGGGGGGCGCGATCGGCATCCTTCTTGTCATCCTGGTGGCGATAGCCTTGCTCTTGCTCTGGCTCTTTCCCGGGCCGGCCCTCGGCCTCCTGAGCCGACTGCTCCATCTGCCCACGCCGACGGCCCTGCCCACCCCGACCCCGCTCCCTCCCCCGGCCACCTACACGCCTTATCCGACCGCTTCCCCGATAGCCACCTATACGCCTTATCCGACCTATACGCCTTTCCCCACAACCACGCCGTTCCCAACCTACACCCCCCAGCCGACCTTCACCCCCTTCCCGACCTCCACGCCGTTGCCCACCTATACCCCCTTCCCGACCTCTACGCCGTCCCTAACCCCCACTTCATCGCCGACGGCGACGGTCACCCCGACCCTTCAGCCTACCGCAGCCTCCTCCTCCATGAGCGCCACCCGGGGCCCGCTCCAGCGATCTCGTCCTTGACCGAGGGGGAGAAAATGGCCATCGTCTTGGAGCGGAGCATCTGCCGGGATATCGAGACCTCCCTGAACCTGGAGTGGCTGGTGACCAACGGGCTGGGCGGCTACGCCTCTTCGACCATCGTGGGGGCCAACACCCGGCGCTACCACGGCCTCCTCGTGGCCGCCATCGCTTCCCCCCGAGAGCGCTTTGTCCTCCTTTCCAAGGTGGATGAGGAAGTTGAAGCGGAGGGTGTAACCTACTATCTGGGCACCAACGAGTACACGCCGGCTACCATTCACCCCTGCGGCTTTGTGCATCTGGAAGAGTTCCGGCTGGAGGAGGGCCTGCCGGTCTGGCTCTACCGCGGCGGAGAATGGGAACTGGAAAGACGGGTCTGGATGGCCTATGGGCAGAACACCACCTACATCCGCTATACCCTCCGTCGGGCCCCCGGTCCGGTAACGCTGACGCTGCGCCCCTTGGCCAACTACCGCAACTTTCATCAGGAAACCCGGGGGCGGGTGGACTGGGATTTTATGCACGTCGAATCGGATGAACATGGCTGCTGCATCCTCCGCGCCTACCAGGGCGCTCACCCCTACCTCCTGCGCGCTGTCCCTCCGATGGAGCACATCCCTACCGGGGTCTGGTACTGGAACTTTTTGCACCGGCGGGAGCGCGAGCGGGGTCTGGATTATACCGAAGACCTCTACGCCCCCGGCGTGTTGCGCTGTCGTCTGCACCCCGGCGAAAGCCAGGTCTTGATCGCCAGCGCCGAACCGGACGAGCAAATCGACCTGAACGCCGAGCGCGTCCTGGAGCACGAGCGGGCCCGCCGGCGGGAACTCCTGGAACGAAGCGGCCTGGCTTCCGACAGGGAGGAAATCCAGCAACTCGTGCTGGCCGCCGACCAGTTTATCGTCCACCGCCCGCCCACCGCCGCTGCTGCCCTGCCTTACGGCCTGTCTCCCCTGACCGTCATCGCCGGCTATCCCTGGTTCGGCGACTGGGGGCGCGATACGATGATCTCCCTGCCGGGGCTACTGCTCTCCACACGACGTTACGAAGAGGCGGCCGGCCTCCTGCGCACCTATGCCCGCTACGTGGACCAGGGGATGCTCCCCAACCGCTTTCCGGAAGAGGGCGAAGTCCCCGAATATAACACGGTGGATGCCACGCTGCACTTTTTCGTCGCCCTCTGGTCCTACCTCCAGGCCACCGAAGACCTGGACCTGGCCGGCGAACTCTATCCACTCCTGGTCGAGATCGTGCAGTGGCACATCCGCGGCACCCGCTACGGCATCCGGGGGGATCCCTCCGACGGACTGCTCCAGGCCGGCGTCCCGGGTGTGCAGTTAACCTGGATGGACGCCAAGGTCGAGGATTGGGTGGTTACGCCCCGTCACGGCAAGCCGGTAGAGGTGAACGCCCTCTGGTACAACGCCCTGCGCATCCTGGATGAGGTGGGCCGGCGGTTGGGACGGCGGGCCGGCCGAAAGGAGGCCCGCGCCTTGGCCGAACGCATTGCCGAGACTTTTCCCCGGCGCTTCTGGTACGCTCCCGGCGGCTACCTCTACGATGTCGTGGACGGCCCCGCCGGCGACGATCCTTCCCTGCGTCCGAACCAGTTGCTGGCCCTTTCGCTGCCTTTTCCCCTCATCGCCGAGGAGCCGGCCCGTTCTATCCTGGAGGTGGTAGGACGTGAACTCCTCACTCCCTATGGGCTGCGCTCCCTTTCCCCGAAGGATCCGGCCTACCACGGGCGTTACGAGGGCGACCTCTGGCAACGCGACGCCGCCTATCACCAGGGCACCGTCTGGGCCTTCCTGGTCGGGCCTTATTGTACGGCCCTGCGTCGCGTCTACGGCCCGGCAGCCGATACCCGGCGTCTGTTGGAAAGGCTCCTGGGACACCTCCGGCAGGCCGGCCTGGGCACCGTAAGCGAAATCTTTGACGGCGACCCTCCCTATACCCCTCGCGGCTGTATCGCCCAGGCCTGGAGCGTGGCCGAGGTGCTGCGGGCGTGGGTGGAGAGCAGCACCTGACCCAAGTTTATCCCCTGCGCCTTACTTCCACCAAAACGCGCTCCAGCCGCTCGCAGTGCCGTTCCCAACTGTACTCTGCCACCACCCGCCGACGGGCGCTCTGACCCATCGCCCGTGCCTGTTCCGGCGCATCCAGGAGGTCGGCAATGGCCGAAGCCAGGCCGGCCACATCTCCCTCCGCCACCAGCGACCCCTCCTGACCGGGGCGGATGATGCGATCCAGCGGCACAACGGCCGTGGTCACCACCGGCAGGCCCATCGCCATATACTCAAAGATCTTGAGCGGTGACCAGAAGAAACCGGCTGCCCTGAGCGCCGGGTGGTAACGGGGTTGAAAGGGAGCCACCCCGACCTCGGCCAGGGCCAGATAGAGGGGCACCTCTTCGTAAGGGACTCCGCCGGTGAAGCGAAAACGGGCCTCCAAGCCTTCCTTCCGGCAGAGGGCCTCGGCGGCCGGCCGCTGCGGCCCATTGCCCACCAGCAAAAAGTACACCTCCGGCCGGCGGAGAGCGAGTTCTATCCCCGCCTGAACAAACTCCATCGCCCCATGCCAGGCCCGAAAGGTGCCCAGGAAGACGACCACGCGGGCCTGGAGCGGCAGCCCCAGCCGGGCGCGGAGGGCCTTCACTTCGCCGGCCCGCTCGCTCTTCACCTCCGGCCGAAAGCGCGCCGTGTTTGCCCCCCAGGGAATCTCGACTACCCGCTCCGAAGGCACCTCCGGCGGCACAGTGGTGCGCAGCGGGGTGACGATGCGCGTCGCCCAGAGGCATTGCCGGAGCGCCCAGCGGCGCATCGGGCCGCCCAGGAGGTCGTCCAGACGCCGCTTGAAGACTTCCGGCGGGTCCACGATGAGGGCGTTCACCTCGAGCAGGGAAGGAAGACCCAGGCGATGTGCCCAGTAGATGCCGCAGCCGGCGAAGTTATAGTAACGCTCCATGACGACATCCGGCCGGAAGGCATGCACCAGCCGCCCCACCTGAAAGAGGCCCAGGAAGGAAAGCGATTTGGGCCAGTCCAGGTAGATCACCGGAAGGCCCTCGACCGTGGCTTCCCTTCGAAAGGGAAGATGCCGGCCCTCCCGGGCGGCCACCACCTGCACCCCATGCCCTCGGGCGACGAGCCCTCGGGCCACCTCCAGGGTGTGGACGGATCCCCCGATGTTGCCGGGGAGGGGAATGCCGGAGGCAAGGTAGAGGATGCGCATGTCGGCGGAAGATGTGCCCAACTCAGCCGAAAAACCTTCGCCGGAAGGCCATAGCCCAGCGATCCAAGGTGACGTTGCTTCGCACCAGGTCGTAGAGTTTGTTGGCCGCGTAAAAGAGCGTCACCGCCGCCCAGCGGGCCGAAAGGAAGACATCCAGAGCCCGTTCGATCAAGGGCGGCATCCGCCGGGCCAGGCGGTACAGCCGGGCCAGGATAGGAAAGTAACGCCGGATAAAGATCACTCGGTTGCGCTGCACCTTGTCCAGGGCCAGGATAGTATCGGTGGCGTAGTCGGTCACAACACGCTCGGTCAGCAGGCCCTTTTCCCGGCAAAGGTCGTAGAGGCGGGTCTTGGGATACGGGTAAAAGATGCTGACGCGGGTCACGTCGGCATGGACGACGGCGTTCAGTTTCACCGTATCCAGCATCTGCCGGACCGTCTCGTCGGGGAAGCCGACGATGTTGAAGGAAAAGGTCTTGAGTCCGGCCCGATGGCACAGTTCAAAGGCACGGACGATCTGTTCCCGCGAGATCTGGCGGTTCAGAAGGCCGTTACGCAATTCGTCGCTGCCGCTTTCCAACCCGAAACGCACTTCGTCGCAGCCGGCCTCCTGGAGGAGGGCCACCACCTCCTCATCGGCCAGGTTGGGCCGCAAGTTGCAGGCAAAGGGCCGGCCGATCTCCCGGGCATAGGCCCGGGCAAACTCCCGAAACCAGTCCCGACGCATCGGCAGGATGTCGTCGTCGAAGACAAAACGTCGGATGAAGGGGTAGTCGGAGAGCACCTTCCGCAGTTCGGCGATGACCAGGGGGACGCTGCGGAAGCGCACGGCTTTTCCCAGGCCGCGGTAGACTTCCCGGATGGCCTCATTACAGCAGTAGGTACAGCGGTAAGGACAGCCCCGGGAGACCATCATCGTGGCCTCGCCCTGGCGCTCGTGATGCAGGTGGGGGTAATCGTAGAGGGCCCGGTCGGGGAGAGGCAGGGTGTCGAGGTCCACCAGGGGACGCAGCGGATTGCGTTCCACCGAACCGTCGGGCCGCTTCCACCAGAGGTTACGGATGCCGGAGGGCGGCCGGCCGGCCTCCAGCACCTCGACCAGTTCGAGGAGCGCCCCCTCCCCTTCGCCCACGCATACCAGGTCCACCGGCGGCAGGGCCAACGTCTCCTCGGGGACCAGCGTGGGGTGGACGCCTCCAGCGATCACGAGGGCCTGCGGCCACTCCTCCTTGATCCAGCCCCCCCATTTCCGAAGGAAGGGCACCATATTCGAGGTGATGGAGAAACCGATGAGGAGCGGGCCGGTCGGCGGCAGGAGGGCCTCCAGCCGCTGTAGGAACTCTTCCCGCGTGGGCGGCCGGGTCGCGTGCAAGAGGACTGCCTCATGGCCGGCCTCCTTCAGCACGGCCGAGAGGATGGCCAGGCCCGAATAGTAATAGCCCTGCCAGGCCGCACCCTCCAGAACGTCCGGGTAGATGAAAACGACCCTCAAGGCTTTCCCCCTACATCCGCTCCAGAAGGAGGAAATAGGGGCCGGCGCGCAGCCGGCCGAAGAGGACGATGTCCAGTCCCATAGCCCAGGTCAGCACCCGGGCGGCCCGGTACAGGAGGCCGTGCCGGATGGCCTGTTCCCGCCGGTGGGGCCGGGCTTTCCCCTCGCCCCCAGGCCCACTTCGACGGGGGGAAAAGGCCGGAAGCAGCACATGGTCCACGAAGGAGGTGATCACGCTGTTCCAGAAACGCACCTCTAGCAGGCGGAAGCCGGATTCCTCCACCAAGGCGCGCAATTCGGCAAAGGTGGCGATGGCCTTGACGTGGTCGGCTTTGCGCAGGGCATCCGGATCGGGCATCTTCCTCCACCGACGCAAGGTACGGCCCAGAAGCCGCCAGAAGGAGACAATCGGCTGCAGGGAAGAAGGTTCCCGGGTGTTGGAGTAGATGAGCAGCCGGCCGCCAGGCCGCAGGACGCGCCAGAGTTCATCCAGCATAGCCTCGATGTCCGGGCGTGTGAGGTGTTCCAGAACATCTATGGAGAAGGCCTTGTCGAAGGAGCCCGAGGCAAAAGGGAGCCGGCGGGCGTCCCCTCGCACCAGGTCCACCTCCTCCAGGACGGCATCGGCAAAGAGGGTGGCCGGATCCAGGCCGACCATCAGCCCCGCCGAGGCGCGGTTCCACAGGGCGAACTTGCCGTTGCCACAACCGCAGTCCAGGACGCGTTCGTCCCCCCGGAGGCGGAGCATCTGCCGGAGCATCCGCTGCCGCACCCCGGCCGCCAGGAGGGGCGGTCCTACCTGACGGTAGTCCAGGGCGGCGGCCATCTCCTCCTCTTCGGCCACATAGCGGGAGGTGTGGGCCAGGGTCCCGGCCGGCGGCAGGAGGTCCAGATAGCCCGGACGACGCACGTAGGTGGCCCCGCAATGGAGGCAATGCAGGGCTTTCTCCTCCGGATAAAGGCGACCCTCGTCCCGGCAAAGAGGACAGCGAACGAGTTCCAAAAGTTCTGGCGAGACCATGGCTTACCTCCAGGTCGTCTTCGGGCAGTATATCACAGACTTCCGGCCGGCGCAAAAACTTTTCGGAAAGCCCAAGTTGTTGTATAATATCGGTATCGAGGTTGGCTCGACAGCGAAGCGGGGCATAGTACCTTGCCTCGGCCTGGAACAGATAAGGAGGTCGCCATGAAGCGAAGACCGGCTCGATTGATGTTGGTCTTGGTTCTGCTGTTGCTTCTGGTGTTGCTGATCGGCGGGTATTTCTACCTCCAGTCAGCCGGAGGACCGCTGGGAGTATCGGCCCAGGCTACCCCTACGCCGATCGAGAAAGTCTCCGTGGTGATGTCCCGCCGGCCGGTCCCTAAAGACACCTTCTTTACCACCACGAACCTGGCCGAGTACTTTGAGACCCGCGAGATCACCAAAACCAGGGACTTGCCCACAGACCGGGTGGAAAGCATCTACGAACTGGAGGAGATGGTTACCCGCGTGGACCTGCCGGCAAATACCATCGCCCGCCGAAGCCAGTTCGCCAGGGCCGGCCTCTCCTTCCGAATCGCCCCCGATAAACGGGCCATGCCGATCGAGGTGGACCGCTTCACCGGAGTTGTCGGGCAGATCGCCCCCGGCGACCACGTGGACGTTATCCTCAGCGGGATGATCGAAGAGTATTTTATGCAAAAATTTCCCCTATGGGAAAAATGCGAACTGCCGGGTGCATGCCCCGTATACATCAAAGTGGATTTTCCCCAGACCGATATCGAACCGCTGCGTCTCCTTTCGACCAAAGTGATGATGGAGGACATCCGTGTCCTGGACCTCATCACCCTCACCGTCGAGGTGGCGCCGACCACCGGCCGGCCGTCCGGAACCCCTACGCCGGCACCCATCGGCATTCCTACCTCCTGGATCGCCATCCTGGAGGTGGACGAGCAGCAGGCCGAATACTTGCGTTTCGCTGTAGACCAGGATTGGGCCATCCAACTTCTCCTGCGCCCGCGCGGAGACACCGGCCGACAGGTGACCACCGGAGTTACCACTTGGACGTTGCTCGACCCCGCGGCGGCCTACCCCTACCGGATGGCCTATCCTCGGGCCATCCCCCACCCGGTTGCTCCCGGCAGCCTGCCGTCCGGTGTGATTCCCTGGATCGCCCCATAGGAGGGTGACGGGCGCGAGGGCCGGCCGATGGAACGTCCTTTCGTCCACCTGCATGTCCATACCGAGTACAGCGTCCTGGACGGCTTTGCCCGCATCGAGCCGCTCTGCCGGAAGGCCGCCGAATTGGGCATGCCGGCCCTTGCTATCACCGATCACGGCGTCCTTTACGGGGCCATAGACTTCTATAACGCCTGCCGGGCCCATAACCTTCGCCCCATCATCGGAAGCGAAGCCTATGTAGCCCTGGATCGCCACACCCGGCGCGATGCTTCCGACAAGCGGCAGTACCACCTGGTGCTCCTGGCCCGCAACGCGGCCGGCTACCGCAACCTGGTCCAACTGACCACCGCTGCCCACCTAGAGGGCTTTTACTATAAGCCACGCATCGATCGTGCCCTCCTGGAGGCGCACCACGAAGGCCTCATCGCCCTCTCCGGCTGCGGTTCCGGAGAACCGGCCCGGTGCATCCGCGAACGCGACCGGGAAGGCGCTCGGGCCGCCGCCGCCTGGTACCGCGACCTCTTTGGCCCGGACGGCTACTACCTGGAGTTGCAGCGTCATCCGAAGATGCCCGAACTGGAGGAGGTCAACGAGGAACTGGCCCGTCTGGGGAAAGAATTGGGCATTCCGCTGGTGGTCACCAACGACCTCCATTACATTGCTCCCGAGGACGCCGAGGCCCACGACATCCTCCTCTGCCTCCAGACGAACAAGACCCGCAACGATCCCGATCGTCTGCGGATGCCCGACGAAAGTTTCTACCTGAAGAGCCCAGCGGAGATGTGGGAACTCTTTCCCGATCATCCGGAGGCCCTGGAAAACACCCTGCGCATCGCCGAAATGTGCGACTTGCAGTTGGAGTTCGGGCGGGTGGAACTCCCGGAATTTCCCTTGCCGGCCGGCCATACTCCCGAAAGTTACCTGCGGCAACTCTGCGAGGAAGGACTCCGCCGCCGCTACGGGGCCAACCTCCGCCAGGAGCATTGGGACCGTCTCAACTACGAACTCTCGGTCATCGAAAAGACCGGCTTTGCCCTCTATATCCTGATCGTCTGGGATTTTGTCAACTATGCTCGCCAGAGGCATATCCCCTGCCAGCCCCGGGGTTCGGCGGCCGGCTCTTTGGTACTCTATTGCCTGGGCGTCTCCAACGTGGACCCGGTAGCCCACCGCCTGGTCTTTGAACGTTTCCTCAACCCGGAGCGCCACGAGATGCCCGACATCGACATGGATTTTGCCGATAGCCGCCGGCCCGAGGTCATTGATTACGTCATCCGGCGCTACGGCCAGGAGCGCACCGCTCAGATCATTACCTTCGGCACTCTGGGAGCCAAAGCCGCCATCCGGGACGTGGGCCGCGTCCTGGGCATGCCGCTTTCCACGGTGGATCGGGTGGCCCGTCTGATTCCGGCCCTCCCGGTCGGCATCACCATAGACCAGGCGATGGAAAAAAATCCCGAACTCCGGCAACTGTACGAGGCAGAGCCGGCCATCCGCGAACTCGTGAGCCTCGCCCGTCGGGTCGAAGGGGTGGTGCGCAACGTCGGCACCCATGCCTGCGGCATGGTGGTCTCCCGCCATCCCCTCGCCGAGATCGTCCCCCTCCAGCGCACGATCAAGGATGAGAAGGTGGTCATGGCCTGTTTCCCGATGAACACCCTAGGGGAGATCGGCCTGCTGAAGGTCGACCTCCTGGGCCTGGCCAACCTGACCATCGTGGACGAGGTGCTGCGCTATATCCGCGAGAGCACCGGCCAGGAAATCTCGCTGGATGAAATCCCACCGAACGACCCCGACACCTTCCACATGCTCAGCGAAGGAGGTACGGTGGGCGTCTTCCAACTGGAAGGGGCCGGCATGACCCGCTACCTGATGGAACTCCGGCCGACCTCGGTGGACGACCTCATCGCCATGGTGGCGCTTTACCGCCCCGGCCCGATGGAGCACATCCCCCGCTACATCGAGGGGAAGAACCACCCCGAACGCGTCACTTATCTTCATCCCAGCCTGGAGCCGATCCTGCGCGACACCTACGGCGTCATCGTCTACCAGGAACAGGTGCTGGAGATACTCCAGAAGATGGCCGGCTACAGCCTGGGCCACGCCGACATCGTTCGCAAGGCCATCGGCAAGAAGAAGCGCGACCTGATGGACCAGGAAAAGCCGCGCTTTATCCAAGGATGTATGCAAAACGGCCTCAGCCGGGAACAGGCCCAGCAACTGTGGGAACAGATCCAGCCCTTTGCCGGCTACTCCTTCAACAAAGCCCACGCCACCTGTTACGGAGTGCTGGCCTACCAGACCGCCTACCTCAAGGCCCATTACCCGGCCGAATATATGGCCGCCCTCCTGACCACCTATGCCGACAATACCGACAAGGTCGCCCTTTCCATCGCCGAATGCTGGAGAATGGGCGTGGCTGTCCTGCCCCCCGATGTCAACCGTTCCTCCGAAGGTTTTACCATCGAAGAAGTGGGGGCGGCTCCGGAAGCCACTCCTATTCCGGGTGTGCGCCACAAGCGGGCCATCCGTTTCGGTCTGGGAGCCATCAAGAACGTGGGCAGCGGCCCCATCCGGGCCATCCTGGAGGCGCGGGAAAAAGGAGGGCCCTTCCGCGACCTGGATGACTTATGCGAACGGGTGGATTGGCGGCAACTCAACATCCGGGTCCTGGAGAGCCTGGTCAAGGCCGGGGCGATGGATGCATTCCCAGGACGGAGGGAACAAATCCTGGCCGACCTGCCCCGGGCGATGGCCGCCGGCGCCCAGGTACAGCGGGCCCGCGAATCGGGCCAGATGTCCATGTTCGACTTCCTAGGAGAAAGGCCGGCCACCCGTCCCTCCCGCCCCTTGCCCGCAGGGGCGGACTCCAAAGCCGCCCCCGCCCAACCTCGTCGAGTGCTCCTCTCCTGGGAGAAAGAACTTCTGGGCGTCTACATCTCTTCCCACCCCCTTCACGACGTCCTGCGACGCTTTTCACCGGAAGAGCGCAAAACCTTCACCGGCATCGGGGCCATCTCGGAGGAGATGGCCGGGCAGGAGGTGCGTCTCCTGGGCCTCCTCACGCGGGTACGGCCGCTCCTGACCAAGGACGGCAAGGGGATGGCGGTAGGAGAACTGGAAGACCTGGAAGGCAGCATAGAGGTCGTGGCTTTTCCCCGGGTCTATGAGCAATCCCGATCCTGCTGGCAACCGGACAACGTTGTCCTGGTAGAAGGCAAAGTAGACCTGCGCAACGACCGCCTCCAGATCGTCTGTGATCGCCTCCAGGTGGTGGAAGAAACGACTCCGGAAGGCCCGGTTGCCCCGGAGTTGATTCCCTACGAAGAAGACCTGGCCCTGCAACCGCCCCCTGCACCTTCCCTGCCTTATGAGGAGTTTGCCGTGGAGGAGGACACCGAAGCCGCGCCTCTGCCGCCCCAACCCCCTTCCGTCCCTCTGTCTCCGCCGCCAGGGGAGAGCCCGGATACCCCGCACCGTGCCCCAGCCCGGCCCCCTCTCCCCTGTCCCCGAAGCAACGGCCGGCACATCCTGGTCTTCCTGCCCTCCACTTCCGATCTGGAGGACGACATCCGAAGGATGCAGCGCCTCCATGCCCTCTTCAAGGCCCACCGGGGAAACGATCGCCTGACGCTCCTGGTGCGGGACGGCTCGGCGGTTACCCGTCTGGAACCGCTGGAGCGCATCGCCTACTCGGAGGAACTGCGCCAGGAGGTCGAGCGCCTGCTGGGAGAGGAAGCGATCCAGGTACGTGAGGAGAGCGGGTAAGGGCTTAGGGGTCAGGGCTTAAGAGGGGCAGGGAGAAAGATGGAGGACAGGAAAGGCCCAGAAGGACAAAGGACGAAAGAGCAAAAGGGGCGAAAGGCCCAAAGAGCAAAGAACGAAAGAGCAAAAAGGATGAAGGTGCTGCGGTTAGCGCTTCGAGGGACGGCCGGCTTTGCCGAGAAAGTGTGGGACATTCTGCGTCAGGACGTTGCCTGGGGCAAGGTCTCCGTGTGGGGACTGGCCACAGCCTTTGCCGCCGTATTGCTTATAGAATCGCTCAGCCTGCTGGCGCTACTGGTCTTTGCCCTGGGCGGCCTCTTCATCGACCGGATGTCCCCTCGCCGCCCGCTCTGGAACGGCCTCTTCTACGGCCTCTTGGGGGCCATTTTCCTCCTGGTACTGATGAACCTCTACATCCTGGGGACGCCGGAAAGACGCCTGATGAACCTGGAGGAACTGCGCTCGGCAGGTGTGATGGCCGGCCTGTGCGTCTTCCAGGCTTTGATGGGGTCCTGGCTTTCCGCCTCCTTCCGCCGCCTGGGCCGGCCCGGCGAGGCCCGGCCCGGTGAGGAGAAGCGGGAAGAGAGGCCGGCTCCGGCGTCGCGCAAGGCCACTCCGGGGACGGCCCGAGAAGGCAAGGCGGAGCAACCCCGGAAGGGGCAGAAAGGCTGAGGTACGGATGATTTTCAGAAAATTTTTCTCTGCCGACCCGGCACGAGTCTATGCAACCCCTTGTCCCGACGACTCCTCCCTGGGAGAAGAGGGCGAATCTCCTTCCACCTCTGGGCGGGAAGAACCTTCCCGGGCCGAGTCGCCGGCCTGGAGGCACGTGATCGTCGCTTCCCTCGTTGCCGAAGGGCTTTTCCTCCTTTTTTATCTAGGGGGAACCTTTTTGCCTCTGCTGATCTGGCCGGGCAGCCTGGTCTTTTTCCCGGCCGGCCTCTGGCTGGGGCGGAAAAGCCGCCGGCCCTGGATGGAAGGGGCCTTCTACGGCCTCCTCACCACAGTGGCGGTGGCTCTGCTCCTCCTCCTGAGCGGCTTTCCCTGGGGCAGCCTCTATGCCCTCTTCCTGGTCCTGCCCCAGGGGATATTGGGCACTTGGCTGGGAGCACGCTTTTTCTCGGCCCAGAGCGATGCTCCTCGGTAAGCCGCACCCCTACCGGCGGACGATGCGGACGAAGAGGTGACCATGTTTGCCTTTAGGGAAAAAATGGTCCAACCAGGCACAGAGAGCGGCGCTGCGCAGGGCCAGCCAGGGACAGATGAAGGAAAGAAAGTGCAGGAGAAGGTAGAAGGCACGCTGGAAAGGCTCGTTCCAGGAGATGAAAGTGGCTTGGCAACCTGGGGGGAGCATCTGCTCCAGTTCTTCGGCCGTGTAACCGTTGCGGAGGTGGCCGACACCCCGGTTGAAGCGGGGCATAAGAAAAGCAGGAAAGAGGCGAAAGTCAGCGCAGGGCGTCGAGAGCCAGAGCGTCCCGCCGGGGGATAAGAGTTCTACCAGCGTCGCCAGAAGACGCCGGTCGTCGGCCACATGCTCGATAACGTCGAAGCAAAAGATGGTCTCGAAGGAGGCCGGCCGAAAGGGCGGATGGAGCGCATCGGCCTGGACGAGCGGCACCGGACAACCCGGCAGAGGCCGGGGGTGTAGATCCAATCCTACTCGCAGCCGTGCCCGCTGGTGGCATAGGAAAAAGCCGTCATAACAACCCACATCCAGGAGGGTCGTTTTCCCTCCGGAGATGGGCAGGTAGCGATGGACAACCAGCCAACGGTAATATTCGGCGAAATACACGGCGACACCCCCGGACGAGGGCATTATAGCCCAGGCCGGGGCAGGAGGCAAACCGTCTGGCCCAGGAGGTCCCCATGAGCACTGTCCTCTTCGACGAGCACATTGCACCCTACTACGAAGGCTGGTTCGAGACGCCGGAGGGAAAGCGGGCCGACCGGCTGGAAAAGGCCCTCCTGGAGCGGCTCTTGCCGCTTCTGGAGCCGCCGGCCACCCTCCTGGAAGTCGGTTGCGGCAGCGGGCACTTTAGCCGGTGGCTCTGCGAGCGCGGCTGGCAGGTGGTCGGGCTGGACCTCTCGGCCCCTATGCTGGCCGAGGCTCGGGCGCGCTCCGACCTCCCCCTGGTGCAGGGCGACGCCCTGGCCCTGCCTTTCCCCGAGGCCTCCTTCGAAGTTGTGGCCCTGATCACCGTGCTGGAGTTCCTGCCCTCGGCGGAAAAAGCCCTGGCCGAGGCCTGGCGGGTGGCCCGGCGGGGGTTGCTCCTGGGGGTGCTCAACCGGCTCAGCCCTGTCGCCTGGCTGCGAAGGCTGCAGGGACGCTTCCGTCCCACGGTCTACAGCGCGGCCCGCTTTTACAGCCCGGGGGAACTGGTGCGCCTGGTGCGCCGGACGGCCGGCCGGCCCCTCGTCCTGCACTGGGGCACCACCCTTTGGCCGCGCTGGCTTCCGCTGGAGGGTAGCCCATTCCCAGGCGGGGCCTTTATCGCCCTGGCCGCCAGCACCGTCCCCACCTTTGCCCATTCCACTTCTGTTCCTGGGCCGGTTCACGCCGGGCCCGAAACCTCCAGGGAAGCCCCCAGGCGGTTGAGAAACCGTTCCAGGTCCCGCTTCAATAGGGGGCGGGCAGCGCGGGCCCGGGCCAGAACGATCTGCACCTGGTCCTCCTCCAGGCCGGTTCCGTAGGCGTGGCGGAAAACGTGGCGGAAGCCGCGCAAACGGTCGAGCAGGGGATAGAGTTCATCGGAGACCAGGGCCGGCCGAACGCCCGGAATTTCCAGCCGCATACGACGCAGCAGTTCCACGTGCCACCGGCCCATCTCGGCCACGCTATTTTCAAAGGCGTTGGCCACGATCTTGAACAGGTCCTCGATGGCGTTATAGAGGTTATGAAGTTGGTAGGCCAGGCTCTCCAGGAGGACGATATCGCTCAGACTCCCCCGCCGGACACGCTCCTCGATGGCCGAGTAAATATCCTCAATGAGTTTCCACTGAACTCTTACGTCCGTTTCCAGAACTTTCAGGCGAATTGCTTCCATGGGATGCCCTCCCTCCGAATCCGATCAGCAAACGGGCAATCGGCCAGTTCCACCACATCCACCGGCCGGCCCAGTTCCCCGGAGAACCAGGCGACGGCCTGAAGGAAGGCCTGATCGTCGATCTGCTCTACGGCCAGATCCACGTCCGAATCGGGGTAAAAACGCCCCGGCCGGGCCACCGAGCCGAAAAGGTAAGCCTGGCGGATGCCCAGGGCCGGCCCCCATCGGTCAAGCAATTCCAACAGGCGTGTTACAACCTGCCGGCGTTCTTCCTCCCAGGCCCGGCACTGCTCCTCCAGCGCCGCATCCAGGAGGCTGGTATCGAAGCGTTCCTCGTCCATCTTTTCCTCCCATCCCTATTCTAACACAGCCCCTGGCCGGGTTCAAACCTCCCAAACAGCCGGCGCCGAATGATCAACATCCGAGTCGGTCGGGAAAATGGGGAGGCCGCCGGAGATCATGCGGTCAACGGTCTTTTGCAGAAGGTGGTACTCCTCCTCGGTATAGAGGTGGGGTTCCAGGCGCGGGAGGTCGAGCGTTCGGCGGACGAGGACATAGGCATCGTCCCGCTTCGGGCCCCAGAGTCTAGCTCGAAAAAGACCTGCGATAGGTCATAATGCTGGCCGATATGGAGCAGGCGCTGGTGGATGTCGGGGAAGGGGCGCATCTCCTCGACGAGGGGGGCGATCTTCATCAGGTTGCGGGCGCCGACGACGTTCAGGATGTGCACCCTCAGCCCCTTTCCAGAATCTCCCGATAGAATGCAAGCAAACGGGCCTGTTCCTGTTCCCAGGTATACTTGCGCAACACGAGTTCCCGGCCTCGTCGCCCCATCTCGCGGGCCTCTTCGCGGTGGTCGTACAGCCAGCGGATCGCCTGGGCATAAGCCGCGGCATCTTCCCCGGGAACGAGGATGCCGCACTGGCCCTCTTCCACGTAGGGACGGCTCCAGGGGTAATCGGCGACGACCGTGGGCAGGCCGGCCAGCATGTACTCGAAGAGTTTGGTAAAGAGGCTGGGCCGGCTGTACTGGGCCGTATACAGGCCAGGGGCCACGCCGGCGTCGGCGGCCGCCAGATACTTCCACACTTCCGCGTGTGGAACCGGCCCCAGCCAGCGCACCTGCTCCTCCAGCCCGTGCTTGTGGATGAAGGCTTGGATATCCTGCATGTAGGCCGGCGAGGTTTCTGGACCGATGAGGAAGAGAACGACATCTCTCACTCCCTGTTCGTGCAACATCTGCATCGCTTCCAGAAGCACACCGATGCCCCGCTGCGGCAGGATCAATCCGACGTAGATCAAGCGAAAGGCCGGCACGTCCAGGGCCGGATGAGGCCGGAGATCAGCAGGAAGCGCCTGGGCCGGCAGGTTGCGGACGACGGCTACCGGGCCGCGAAAGTCAGGGAAGAGGGCGGCCTGCCCTTCGACGGCCAGGACTAGGCCGTCCACACCGTGGGCAAGGAGCCGCTCCAGCCGGCCGGCCAACCAGGCAATTGCCGGGCGCAAAGCACGAGGAATCCAGTGCTTCACCCGCACCGCGTCCGCGAAGTACTCGTGCACATCGTACACCAGACGGATACGCTTCCCTCGCACGAGGCGGAACAAGGGCACAAGGAGCAGGAGTTCGGGGTCGTGAAGATGGATGAGATCGGGTTGCAGGTGCAGGGCCTCGCGGAAGAGGCGCCACCAGAGTCGGATGCGGCCGAGGCGTCGTGCCGGACGAGGGAAGCCGATCACCGTGACCCCGTCGCGTATTTCCCGGGCAAAGTCGGCCGGAGCAAGGAGCGTTACAGTATGGCCGGCAGCCGCCAGTGTCCGGCACTCGCGATGGAAGATGCGGCCGTCGAAGGGAACATGGACGGAAGTCAATACCAAGATGTGTTCGCTCATCTTTTGACCATTTGCCCGCTTGCCAGCGTTTCGTAGATCTCTTCATACCGGCGCTTGGTCACACGGGCATCCGCCCGTTCTCGAACCAGGCGGATTGCATTGGCCTGTAACCGTTCGCGCAGCGGCGCATCGATCAGCAGACGGGTCACGGCCTCGGCCAGCCCAGCTACATCTCCAACGGAGACGAACAGTCCTTCCTCACCCTCCCGGATCCATTCCCGTAAGGAGGGAAGGTCGCTCAGCACGGGAACTACTCCGCAAGACATGGCTTCAAGGACCGAGTGAGGGATAGCGTCCGATGAAGGGACCGAAACGGCGACATGGGCAAGGCGGTACAAATCTGCAATCGCCTCATCACTTGACAAGTCGGCGACGTATCGCACGGCCCTTTCTGCTCCGGCGTGTGCCACGATCCGTTGAAAGTGTGCAAGAAGCACGGGGTCGCAGGAATATGTACAGACGATGAATTGCGCTGCCGGGACCCTGGCCAGGATAAGGGGGATGGCATAGGCGATATCCAAAGGGCGGTAGATTGGACGGATTGCGCGCAGGCTGATCACAACTGGTCCTGGCCTCAGCGCGAGACACCTGCGCAGATCCTCACTCGGGGGGGCAGGGTGAAAACATGTCACATCGACACCCAACGGGAGCACTTCAAGCCGGCATGCGGTGGCGCCTAACCGTTGTGCAAGAAGGGCAATTTCCCCGGAAGCACACGTTACATAGTCCGCCCGCCTTAACACCCAGCGAGCAAGAGCATAGTGTAAGTAAGAGCGCCGTGCTCCGAGGCGCAGGTCGGATCCCCAGGCAGTTACCAAAAAGGGATGGTAGCCGCTAGCTGCGGCGAGCCACCCAGCGCTGGTAACCTGGTGGGCATGCAGAACGTCGGGGGCGATCCTCTGCACCAGTCGGCGGATATAAAGGGCCCAACCAAGATAGCGCAACTTACGGACATTCCCTCGCACCGTAAGGTCGTGAAACATAACACAAGCCGGCAACTCCTGTGTCTTGGGGTGCTCTCCAATCAGGTGCACCTCGTGCCCTCTCTGAGCAAAGTACCGCAGCCACCGGCGAATATGAACACTATTGGGATTGCCTACAACACAGAGGCGCATGCTTCCCACTCCTCAAAAAGACGCGCAACTGTGGCGAGCTCGGGGGTGCGCTAGGGCTACACCGACACACCCTTGGCCGCTTGGATCGTTGCTTCACGGTGAATACAGTCCCATTTTAGGGCCACCGTCTCGATCCCCAAGGGTCTCACAAGCTACTAAGCCGCCGCTCGTCGAGATCATCGGATGTTGAGCTGTGGTCCTACTGAACCTTGGCCCTATCGAGGAGTAGATTGGTTTACTAAGGCGAGTCCAGTCTCGACAAACTCTGCAAGCGTATTCCGGGATGCCAACTCGTAGGCAAACTGCGCCACTCGTTGTGCCGTCGCACGATACCTGTCTTCGTCAATACCAAGGACAATGCTGACAAGCCGGATGGGATCGTCAAAGACATACCCCAGACCATATGTCTGGATTACCTGTGCGATATGTCGATACGAGTACGACAGAATTGGCAACCCGGCGTAGACATAGGCGAAGAATTTCGATGTAGTTGCCATATGCATATAACGGAGCTGCGCAACATTAGCAGTATCGTAAAGCACCAGCCCGAAGTCGGCTGTTTCATTGAGTACCAAAGACAACTCATCGGTGTTGAATGCGCCATACCATCGGAAATCTTCCCTGATTTCCTCCAACCAGTCCCCATCAGGGCCATAGAAACAGTACTCGATGCCTTGCTCCTGGGGCAGTGTCTTGACAAGAGAATCTATCCGCCTTCGGCTCAAGTTGCCAACAAAGGCTACCCTTCGTGAATGCCCAGGTGTGGAGCTCTTTGGCATGCAGGGGGCATAGTATGGAAGAAAACCATAATGAACAAAGTGGCCGGAGAGCAGAGTGTGCCGCTGTCGAATGACACGCTCCATTTCGCTGCCCATAACTCCAATGACGTCCGCAGCTCGAAAGAGCAGTGCCTCTGTCATGCGGGTAGACAAGTGGGGTGGGAAGCCCCCGAAAGCTTCCTGTTGCTCAATGGGCAAATCGTAAACGTACAGAAACAGCCGGAGACGCCTACTCCATTTCTTCAAGATCAGCAGAACGGCTTCGCCTAAGGATGCGAAACCCCTCACGCTACCCTTCCGGATACTTGGAATGCCCGGGTAAGGTAGGACTATGACGCTGCCCCGAGGAAATCTCAGACGGACGAGAGCAGTAAAATAGCGCCCCCGACTTCCCGGAACCAACACTTGTTCGAATCCAGCGCGACGTGCGGCCTCCAGCAGGTCACGGCGTATCTTGCCTCCGCCGTGTAGCTCGGGACTACTACTACGAGAAACAAAAAGGATCGCACCGCCCGCTGCGCGGATACGACTTTGGGCTGTCTGTTCACCTATGGCTGCCCGCGGTTTCATCGCTTTCATCAACGTATTGTATCCTCGATGTGTGCATGCCCTTCTCGGAGGGGGCACCTTCTGGTTCTACAGATTCCCGCAAAACGGTCCGTCGAGTCGCTAGGGCATACAAGAAGAACGAAGCGACGAAGGTTGACCCGTAGGCCAGTGTCGAAGCCACAGAAGCCCCGGCAACTCCGTAGCGAGGGATAAGCGTCAGGTCAAACATCACAGTAAAGACCAATCCCACAACAGAGGCGATTGAATTGTAGTGAGGATATCCCCGGCCGGCCACCTGGGTGGACAATACCTTCTCTCCCCCGAGGAGAACAACTCCCGGAAGAAGAAGAAGCAGCGGCAGGTAGGCGCTGGCAAAACTGGATGAGTAAATTCCCACGATTAACGGACGGCCAAGCAGCGCCAGCAATAGCGCGCCTCCGGCGGTCAGGACAAGCGTGGCCCGCAACACTCGCGGGGTAAACTGGATCATCTCCCTCACTTGAGAGGCCGCTGCCTTCGGGAAAAGCACAAAGGACACGGCGTTCGGGAAGTACCATAGCAGCTCTGCCAAACGTGTGGAAACACTGTAGACCCCTACTTCAGCCGGACTCAGAAATTGGTTCACCAGGAGCATATCCAAGCGATAGTTGAAGAACGTCAGGATGTTAGCAATGTATCCCCGTACACCGTAGAAAAAGGTGGCACCCAAGACCGGCCGGTTCCAGCGCGGAAACAGGCAGCCTCCGTAGCGGCGCACGAAGACGCTCACCCAAACCGTGTTCACCAACACAGCAGCCAGGGAAGCCAGGAGCGCCCCCGCGGGTCCTATCCGGAGGACGATCACCAGCAAGACCGTAAAAAGGAAGGTAATCAGGCCATCGAGCAGGGTCACGAGGTTGACAAGGGTGATACGCTGGAGACCCCGGAGGATGCCGCAGAAGGCATTAATCAACAACCGAAAGGGGAACTCTAGCACCGAGATAAGCAAGAGCCACAAAGGGACCCCGGGGACAAGTTTCTCTAACCAGCCGGTATTGAATAACACCGCGAATACGGCGGCCCCCAAGGGTAGCACCATCAACAGGTACGCGAGCGTGTTCTGGGCCAGGGCGGCTACCCCAATTTGGCGCGAACCGGCGAAGTAGACGTTCGCGGCTGCTATTCCCCCTTCCAAGAACAGCGCGAGCAACCCCGGTACCAGCAACGCGAGCACCACGATCCCCTTCCCTTCCTGCCCCAGCCAGCGGGCCACGATCGCCGAGGTCGCCAGCGTGAACCCTAGGGTGAGCACCTGGGAGAAAAGGGTTACCATCACCTGACGCGTGAAGCGTCCGCCCCGGCCCAAGCCCGGAAGATAGGACATCGACCGAACAAGCCAGCGCTCGGCCAGGAGGCGAACGCGTCCGCTTCCGCCAACAAGCTGCACGCCTTCCGTGGATTTGTCTTGGTCGCTCGGGGCCGATTGCGCGTCTTGTCCCATTTTCTCAAATCCCCGACTTGGGGGCATCCTGCCGGTTCGCCGGGCTTGCTCGGTCGGTCTTTCTGCCCGAGAGCCTTCCTATTTTACTATCCCCTCAAACAACCGTCAAACGAGTTGACAACGCTTTCCATCGGGCATACAACCGTGGAGTCCGGGCAGCCGGACGGGGGCAACATGAAGGTCGTCTCGATCGTTGGGGCGCGGCCCCAGTTCATCAAAGCGGCAGTGGTCAGCCGCGCGCTGTGGCGGCGTCACCAGGAGACGCTTCTCCACACCGGACAGCACTACGATGACCTGAGGTCCGACGTCTTTTTCCGCGAGCAAGGTAGTGGCGATACCCACATTGGTCTCGATGGTCCAGACGGGATATTGGAGCGATGTAGGCAGGGGAACGACAGCCAAGTTAAAGACGACATCAATTTGCTCAGCCTTTACTACCTGGTGCATGGCTGCCAAATCAGAAGCATCCAGGCGGTAGACCTTCAGTTCCGGAAAAAATTTCCGGGCTTCTGCTAGATTTTCCTCGTGTCCCAGGAAAAAATTGTCCACGACAACTAGACCGGCCGGTTCCTCGCGGATCAGACGATCCACCAGATGGCTACCAATGAACCCGGCTCCGCCGGTAACCAGAATGTTCTTTTCTCGTAATTTCATCGGTTCCCCTCAGACCGGAAACAGCCGCATCGGATGCACCCCTGGCGGATAAGCGTGTCTCCAGGAAAATCGTTCCCCTTAAGCCAGAAGCAACCGCATCGGCTGCAACTCTCGGGTAAAGGGGTTCAGGATCAGGCCGAGGATTTCCAGGGTCACCACCCCCAGGAGCGCCTGATCCCCCGGTTCCCCCAGGATGACCGGCGTGTGCCCCTCACCCTGGGGCAGTGCCAGGTGACATTCGGAAATCCGGCGCTCCAGCATCGTGCCATCGGCCAGGGTGAAGACGGCCGAACGCTTCGGCTCCAACCCAAGGTCTTGCCAGACCTCCGCGGGCAGCAGAGTGTAGGTCGCCCCGCTGTCCACCAGGAAGCGCACGGTCGCCCGTTTCCCGGTAGGGCCGGTTACGAGGCCTTCCAGGTAGGTGACGCCCAACATTCCGCTCCACGGAAGGATGCCAGAGGCCACAGAATACCCCCAAGCCCCGGCATCCCCCGAAAAGATGCACCACCCCAGGGCGGCGGTGCACAGCCTATCTTAGCACAGGCCGGCCGGCCTGTCAAAACAGTTCTATGCCGAAGGCAAGGGGGTTTTGATTTGACGCGACGCGGCGGAAGCCGGCGAGGGCCAGCAAGCCGCAGAACGGGGGCGAACAATCAGAGGAATTGGACAAAGACCTGCTTGAACGCCTCGATGTCTTCCAGGCGCTCCTGCAGGACCTCGTAGACAATGCGGCGATCCACATCCAGATACTCGTGGACCAGGATGTTCCGGAACCCCAACATCCGAATCCACTTTTCCTGCAAATCTGCGGGAATGTGTCCCTTCTCGGCCAGGATGGTAGGAATATCGCTATACCAGTTGACCACACCTAGGTTCAACTCGGCGATCACGTGTCCCCCCATATCGGTAATCGCCTCGATGGCCAACTGCAAAAAGCGCTCAGCGCTACCGTAACGCTCAGGGTCGCCCACAAACTCCTCAAACGTGTACCTCTGTAGACCGCGCAGAATGCCCAGGTACTCGTCCAACTTGTTCAGTCGCTTGCGAATCACTTCCGCCCGGACCAAGGAGCGCCCTCCTCTTGTAGGCTTTTCGCTGCACTTCCAGGTAGGGGACAAAGTCCAGGTACTGGCGCACAATCCTGGAATAGGTTGCCCCCCGGTCAAAATCCTCCGCCTGGTAAACCAGTCGGTTTTGACGGATCGCCTCGTACTTCAGGACAATGTCCTCCGTATCCAAAAAGACCAGGTCTATGTTGCAGAAACCATGCCGCGCCAGGTCGGTGAGAATCTCCAACTTCCTGGCACGGACCGAACTCTGCCGGGGAAGGATCGCCAGGTCCAGGTCGCTCTCCGTGTGCGGGCTTCCTGCCGCAGACGACCCAAACAGGTAAACGGCCAGGATGTCGGGGTACCTTTGGAACAACCTGCCCAGGACCTGGAAATCAGGCCATCTTCCGGGGCGAAATTCGCGATTCTGTAAGCCCAAATGCACCCCTCCTTTCAAACGGCGCAAACGACACCTTCTACAGATTTCGGCTAGAATCTTATCACGCCGTCAGGCTTCTGTCAAACCTGACATCCGCTTATAACCCCTTCTCGGGGGCAGAATACCCAAGAGAGCGGCGATACGGGGCGGTAGTGAGCCACGTTCGGCGATGTAGCCAATGATGCTGTGGATCGTCTCGGCCGGCGTCACGCCGGTACGTTTGTCGCCGATCATCTGGAACGGGCCCAGGGTTGAGGATCTTCCCCGGCTGCCTGCCATTCCATGATACAACTACCTGGGCTATTCCCTCAATAGCACCGACCCCCAGTTGTGGATCTTCCCCGGCTGCCTGCCATTCCGTGATAGGCCCTCCGCGTCAATCGGTGGGCCCATTGTACACCGATATTGCGCAGACGGCCATTTATGAGTGGATGTCAGAGGGGCGCAGTGGTGCTGCGCCCCTACTTGGCACGTCTACGGCGC
The DNA here is from genome assembly GCA_036172265.1 of Chloroflexia bacterium. Taxonomy (GTDB): domain Bacteria; phylum Chloroflexota; class Chloroflexia; order DTKN01; family DTKN01; genus JASFBA01. The sequence continues at coordinate 2,088 of JASFBA010000028.1, read as the reverse complement.
GTTTTTGAACACCAGCGGCAGATAGATGCAGAACGGCCTTGCCCTCGCGGCGATGGTAAAAGATTGCTCGGCGAAAAGCCCCCCGCGATCGGTTACACGCAACACGACGGGATAATCACCGGCCATGGGTGGCACCCCGAAAAGCGTGGCCGTGCCGTCGCCATGGTCCAGGAGCATAAGCCAGGCCGGAAGGGTAGGCGCGGTGATGGTGAGGGCGTCGCCATAGATCAGGTCAGGATCGTCGGCGACGACGGTGTAGGTGTAAGGCAGGCCCTGGGTGGCGGTCATCACCGGCACACTGGTGAATAAGGGGGCATCGTTGACATTGGCTACGGTAATGGTAAAGACCTGGGTGTCGGTCAGGCCGGCACTGTCGGCCACTTGGAGGACGACGGGATGTTCCCCCACCTCGGCATTGGTGGGCGTCCCGGAAAGCGTTGCCGTGCCGTCACCGTGGTCCAGGAGTACAAGCCAGGCCGGAAGGACAGGGGCAGTGAGAGTAAGCGCATCGCCGTTTATGTCTTCTGTAGCGGCGGTGTAGGTGTAGAGCATGTCCTGGACGGCCGTGGTGATCGGCGTGCTGGTGAAGATAGGAGCGACCTGGGGCACAGTAATACATTTCCTAGCCGTTCGCCCAGTTGCCATATCGTTCCTCTTTTGCCCTACCCAACTTGCCCAACCACCCCCCGACCGAAATTCTACCAGGCGGCCCGAGGGATGTCCATCAGGTTCCTCATCCCAGGGCTTCCAGCAGGCGGTCGACCTCGGCCGGCAGGTTGTAGAAATGGGGGGAAACGCGCAGGTAGCCCTCGCGCAAGGAGACGAGCACCCGCGCCTTCCGCAAGCGGCTATAGTCCCGCACCACCTCCGCGGTGCGGAAGGAGACAATGCCGGCCCGCCTCTCGCGCTCCCGGGGGGTAAGGATTTCCACCCCCAGAGTCTCCAACCCGGCCAGCAGCCGGTCGGTCAGGTCAAGGATATGCTCCTGGATGCGCTCGATGCCGACCTCCAGGAGGAGGGAGAGGGCGGCATGCAGGCCGTAGATGCCGTCCACATTGGGGCTGGAAGGCTCGAAGCGCCGGGCGTCGGAGCGGAGCGTCCAGTCATAGTGCAGGTAAGGTTCCGGGGAAAGAACGGCACGGTAGTAGGCATAGACCGGATGGAGGCGTTCGATCCACTCCCGGCGTACATAGAGAATGGTGATGCCGATGGGAGACAGAAGCCACTTGGCCCCGTTGGCGGCCAGGATGTCCACCCCGGCAACGCGCACATCCATCGGGATAACCCCCAGCGACTGGATGGCATCCACCACTAGGGCGGCACCGGCCTCATGGGCCAGGCGGGCCAGGGCCGGGAGATCGGCACGGAAGCCGGAAAGGAACTGCACCGAACTTACCGTGACCACACGGGTGCGCTCGTCCAGGTATTCGGCCAGCCGCTCCGGGGTCAGGCCTCCCCTGTCGTGAGGGACGATGCGTACCTCCACCCCCCGCCTCTGCAGGTTGAGCCAGGGATAGACGTTGGCCGGGAACTCCATATCGCAGAGGATCACGTTATCCCCCGGCCCGATGGGCAGGGCCTGCGCGGCCAGGTTCAACCCATCGCTTGTCGAGCCCACGAAGGCGATCTCCTCGGGAGAGGCGTTCAGGAGGCGGGCCGAAAGCGCCCGGGCCTCGGCCATCACCGGCGGCGGCCAAACCTTCAACCCCAGTTCTCCCTTCTGCCGGTCCCGGAGGAAACGCTTCATCGCCCGCACCACCCGCCTGGGCAGTGGAGCCACGGCGGCATGGTTCAGATAGGCCCAGGTTCGGGCGATGGGAAACTCGCTCCGGTAGGCAGCCAGATCCATGTTTCCCCCTCTGTTTACCGTACAGCCCGGCCTCATAACCAAAGGCGTAAAGGCATCGAGTTTTGGAACCGCCAAGAGGCCCAGATTTTACCGAACTTTCAACAACCGTTCGATGGCCGGAAGTTCAAACCTCAGCCGGCTTTCCCAGTCCACAAAACGGTCGTAGTCGGCCCCCAGGTCGTCATAGAGCGGAACGGCACCCATCGTCGCCTCGTATTGTTTGCCGCTGGGAACGGTGG
>JASFBA010000027.1:0-1925 GCA_036172265.1 Chloroflexia bacterium | reverse complement strand
CCACCGTTCCCAGCGGCAAACAATACGAGGCGACGATGGGTGCCGTTCCGCTCTATGACGACCTGGGGGCCGACTACGACCGTTTTGTGGACTGGGAAAGCCGGCTGAGGTTTGAACTTCCGGCCATCGAACGGTTGTTGAGCGAAGCCGGGGCGCGCTCCCTCCTGGACGCTGCCTGCGGCACCGGGCGGCATGCCGTCGCCCTGGCGCAGCGGGGCTACCGGGTGGTCGGAGCCGACCTGAGTGCGGCCATGGTGGAACGCGCCCGCCGGAACGCCTGGGAAGCCGGTGTGGAGGTGGCCTTTTTTCAGGCCGGCCTGGGGGAACTTGCTCGCCACCTGGCCGGCCCCTTCGATGCCGTCCTCTGCCTGGGCCACTCGCTCCCCCATCTCCTGAGCGCCGCCGAGGTCGAATCCGCCCTGCGCGACTTTGCCGACCTCCTTCGCCCCGGCGGCCTGCTCCTTCTCCAGAACCGCAACGACGAAAGGCTGCTCCAGCAGGGCCGGCGCTTTCTCCCCCTGAGCACCCACCGCGAAGGCGACCAGGAGTGGCTCTTTTTTCGTTTCCTGGACCTCGATCCGCAGCGCATCACCTTCCACATCGTCACCTTCCACCGCGAAAAAGGGGAGTGGCACTATCGGGTCAGCAGTACGGTACACCGGCCGCTTCCGCAAGAGGAACTGGAGGCCGCTCTCCGGCAGGCCGGCTTCGGCGAACTCGCCTTTTATGGGAGTTGGCAACTGGAGCCGTTCGATTCCGAGCGTTCGGACGACCTGGTGGCGGTGGGCCGGCTCGTTCGGCGGCAATGAATCAGTGAGTGCTCCATAATCGGTGAAAAAGTGGTAAAATAAGGTATCTCTAGTAGGAGGCGCCCTATGCGGCTGAAAGTGCGCATCCCTAACGTGGAAACTCCCGCGCTTGACGGCGTATGCTAACCTAAAAGCCGGCAAGCCGATGGGTTGGAGTGCAGAAGGCAAATGACCGATGGGCCGCCCCCCCAGGTTTGGGAGTGGACAAAAGGAGGAGAAACCATGCGATGCGTCGTCATTCTTCTGCTCGTTCTGGCACTGGCTCTGCCCTTGCCAACAGCCGGCGTTTTTGGGGAGTCAAGAAAAAGCCCCTTGCTTCCTGGGCCTCCCTCTTCTTGGGAAGAGATACTCTGGCCGAAGGGGTCTAGGGCTGGAGAAAACGCCCCTCAGACTCTTTCCCTCTGGCACATCGAACGGGTGGAGGCCCCGAAGATCTTTTGGCAGATGGGGCCGCACAGCCTAGCCCTCGATTCTTCCGGCCACCCGCATGTCGCCTATGGAGGGGACTTTCTCTACTATGCCTGGTATAACGGGGCCGTCTGGCAGATCCAAACGGTAGATAGCAGTGGGGCGGTGGGCGAGTACACCTCCCTGGCGCTGGATGCAGAGGGCCGGCCGCACGTAAGTTACTACGACAATGCCGATCACGACTTGAAGTATGCCTATTATGACGGGACAACCTGGCATATCGAGACGGTGGACAGCGCTGGGTATGTAGGCGAGTATACCTCCTTGGCGCTGGACGCGGAGGGCCGGCCGCACATAAGTTACTGCCTGCAAGACCCAGCCCACTGGTGGGCTTGCGACGACTTGAAGTATACTCACTTCGATGGCACTTCCTGGCAGATTGAGACGGTGGATAACGGTGAGGGTGTGGGCGGATATACTTCTCTAGCGCTGGACGCGGAGGGCCGGCCGCATATCAGTTACTATGATGAGACCAACGGTGACTTGAAGTATGCCTGGAAAGAGTGGTTATATCGCATCTACCTGCCGCTCGTGGTGCGGAGGACCTGACCACTACGCCTTTGTGGTTATGAGGCCGGGCTGTACGGTAAACAGAGGGGGAAACTCGCTCCGGTAGGCAGCCAGATCCATGTTTCCCCCTCTGTTTAC
>JASFBA010000026.1:0-28609 GCA_036172265.1 Chloroflexia bacterium | reverse complement strand
CCGTACCCTGTTCCATCCTTTGGCGAATTCCGCACCGAGGGAGCCGACGGGATGGGTAAGCGGATGCCACCCACATTGGCAAAGTCCCTATTTTGTGTTATTATACCTCTGCCCTTTTCACAACCGCAAAAGCAAGAGGTATAACCATCCCGATGAAGTGTCCGGTCGGCAGATAACAGGGCGCAGGAGAACCAGGAATGAATGCAACTGAGGTTCGCGGAGAAACCGTTGCTCGGATAGAGCAAGTGCGTGTGGAGAATTACCGGGCTCTGCGTCGAGTGGAATTTAGGATGAGACCGCTCACCGTCCTGCTGGGACCAAATGGGAGTGGTAAATCCACCTTGTTCGATGTCTTCAGTTTCCTCTCCGACTGCTTTCGCTACGGATTGCGCCATGCCTGGGACAGACGAGGACGAGCCAGGGAACTCCGGACTCGCGGGAGTACAGGTCCCATCACTATAGAAATCAAGTACCGTGAGCGTCCGAACCTGCCGCTTATCACATATCATTTAGCCATCGGTGAAGAGGAAAAATTTCCCATCGTCGTAGAAGAATGGCTTCAGTGGCGACGTGGTCAGCGAGGCAAACCGTTCCGTTTTTTGGACTATCGCCGTGGGGAAGGACGAGTGATCAGCGGCGAGATGCCGGACGAGAAAGACCGGCGGGTAGATGTCCCCTTGCGGTCGCCGGATTTGATCGCCGTCAACACATTGGGACAGATCGCCGAACATCCCCGGGTCGCCGCCCTGCGGGAATTCATTATGGGTTGGTACCTTTCTTACCTTTCCCTGGCAGAGACCCGGGGGCAACCAGAAGCCGGTCCTCAAGAACGGCTCTCCCGGACCGGGGATAACTTGCCCAATGTGATCCAGTTTTTGAAAGAACAACATCCGGATCGCTTGGAGAAGATAGAGAATATACTGCGTCGCCGAGTTCCGCGTCTGGCCTCCATCGTTACAGAAATCATGCCGGACGGGCGGCTGCTCCTGCAAATCAAGGATGCTCCTTTTGAACAACCGATTCTTTCCCGCTTCGCGTCCGACGGCACGCTGAAGATGCTGGCTTACCTGACGATTCTCTATGGACCCAACCCGCCCCGATTCATCGGGATAGAAGAGCCCGAAAATTTCCTCTATCCTCACCTATTGCCGGGTCTGGCGGAGGAGTGCCGAGCGGCCTCCGAATACGCGCAGATCCTTATAAGCACCCACTCACCCACATTCGTAAACGAGTTTCATCCCAAGGAGGTACTGGTGCTTTCTAGGGATGAGCAAGGTTACACGCAGATCAAATGTGTGGACGAGTTCCGGGAGGTTCGAGACTTTCTGGATGAAGGTGCCCGATTGGGAGACCTTTGGCTGGAAAACTACTTACGAATCGATGGAGCAGGTCTTTGAGAGTTGAACACGTGGAATTTCTTTTGGAAGAGGAAAGTATGCAGGCTTTCCTGGAGGGTTTTCTTCCCCGTGTTTTACCCAGGCTCTCTTTCGATTTGCACGCCCTGGGCGGGAAGCGGAAGTTGCTGGAGAAGATACCCTGTCGTCTCAGGGGGTATGCTCATTGGCTGCCTGAAACCTGGCGGATCATCGTGTTAGTGGACCAGGACAACCAGAATTGCCACGATCTAAAAACAACACTGGAAGATTTTGCCCGTACAGCAGGACTCCCAACCGCAACCCATCCCTCGGGGGAAACTGTAAAGGTCGTCAACCGTATTGTTATCCCCTGTCTGGAAGCCTGGTACTTTGGGGATTGGGGAACGGTCTGTCGGGCCTATCCCCGCGTGCCTCGGGACGTCCCGTACAGGGCCCGCTACCGGAATCCCGACATGATGCCGGATCCGGCCCGGAGCTTTGAACAAATTATGCAAAGGGCAGGCTACTTTAGAACCGGGTTGCGAAAGATCGAAGCGGCCCGCGAAATCGGATCTCGGATGGAAGCCGTGCGAAATACTTCTCATAGCTTTCAAGTTTTTTATCGTGCCTTACAGTCTCTTCAGGCGTGGTGAGGGGTTGAGGTCTGGAAATGCAGCGTCGAAAATCTAGATGATCTCGGGGGTAGGGCTTGTGGATGGAAATTCCTTGGCTGGATTTTAGCGAATTTCGCCTGGTGGGGCAAAGATATCGAAGGAGGACACCATGGACCCGCAACTCCTGAAAGGCCTTTTGGGGGCGGTGCTCTGTCTGGCCGGCTTTTCGCTCTACTGGGGCGGGCTTCGGGTGGTGGGGATGTTCCTGGGCGGCACCGTAGGCCTGCTCATCGGGTTGATCGTGGCTTATCTCGCCCACCTGGAGCATTCTTGGGCCATCTTCGCCGCTGTTGCCGCCGCTCTGGTGGGCATGGCCGTGGGCTGGAGCATCCTGAAGACGCTGCACGCCGTCCTGATCTTCCTGATCGGGGCCGGCCTGGGCTTTCTCCTGAACCAGCGGGTCCTAGCCCCTGACTACGACGGCATCTGGACCGCGCCCTGGATGCCCTGGGCCATGGCCGTGGTCGGCGGCGTTCTCATGAGCCTTCTCTTCCGCTACGTCATCATCTTGGTCACCACCGCCTTCGGCTCGTACCTCATCTACCAGGCGACCGGCCTCCTCTGGGTAGCCATCCTGTCCTTGGTCGTGGGCCTCGCCGTTCAAGTCGGGCTTTTCCACCGACTTGGGGTAAGCAGGCGGGTGCGGATGGACTGGAGGTAAAGCGTGCTGCCGCTGGTGGCCATCGTCGGCCGGCCTAACGTGGGCAAATCCACCCTCTTCAACCGCATCCTGGGCCGAAAACAGGCCATCCTCTCCGACGTTCCAGGTACGACCCGCGACCGACTCTACGGACAGGCCTCCTGGCGCGACCGCTCCTTCCTCCTGGTGGACACCGGCGGCCTCCTCCTGAGCGATGTAGAACTGGTTTCCCTTCCCCATGCCGAGATCGTGCGTCGCACCCGCGAACAGGCCCTGCTGGCCATTGAGGAGGCCGAGGCCATCTTCTTTGTGGTGGACGTCCTGAACGGCCTCGTGCCCGGCGACGAGGACATCGCCCACCTTCTGCGGAAGACGGAAAAGCCGGTCTTTCTCGTCGTCAACAAGGCCGATAACGAGGAACGGAGACAGAACGCTGTCGAGTTTTACCGCCTGGGCTTGGGCGATCCTTGGCCGATTTCGGCCCTGCACGGAAGTGGGGTGGCCGACCTTCTGGATGCGCTGGTGGAGGTGCTGCCCCCGGCCGAAGCGGAGCCGGTTGAAGAGGAAGCCGTACGCATTGCCATCGTCGGCCGGCCCAACGTAGGCAAATCGCAACTTCTGAATACCCTCCTGGGCCAGGAGCGGGCCATCGTGAGCACCATCCCCGGCACCACCCGCGATGCCCTGGACACCCCACTCACCTGGGGCGATCGTCGCCTCATCCTCATCGACACGGCCGGCATCCGCCGGCGGGGGCGCATCCAGGCTGGCCTGGAACGCTATAGCGTCCTCCGGGCGTTGCGGGCCATCGAACGCTGCGATGTGGCCTTTCTCCTGCTCGATGCCGCCGAGGGCCTCACCATCCAGGATGCCCATATCGCCGGCTTCATCGTCCAGGCCTATCGGGGCATCGTCATCCTGCTCAACAAATGGGATATTGTCCCGAAAGACCCCCACACCTTTGACCAGTACGTGCGCCTCATCCGGGAGGAGATGCCTTTCCTGGACTATGCCCCGGTCGTCTCCATCTCCGCCCTGACCGGCCAGCGCGTGGACCGGGCGGTGGAGACGGCTCTCTTCGTCTACGGGGAATGTCGCAAACGCATCCCCACCGCCCCTCTGAACGAACTGGTCCGCGATGCCGTGGCCGCCCATCCCCCGGCTTCCACGGTGCGCGGCCGGCGCGTGCGCATCTACTACGCCACTCAGACGGATGTGGCCCCACCGACCTTTGTCTTCTTCGTCAACAACCCCGACTGGCTGCACTTTTCCTACCCTCGCTACCTGGAAAACCGCCTGCGCCAGGTTTACGGCTTCAGCGGAGCGCCGCTCCGGCTGCTCTTCCGTCCTCGGGAAAAGCGGCGGATGGCTTCTGAAGAACGGTAAAGGAGGAGAATTGCAGGCGCTCAAAGTGGCCGGCCTGATCGCCCTCAACTTGGGCAGCCTGGTGCTTTCCAGTGCGGGCTTCAAGTGGTCCGCCGACAGTTCCGATTGGCGCGGCTTTCTCCTGGGGCAGATCGTGGGGAACGGAGCCGGTTTCATCGCCGTCCTGGCCTTGACCGGCATGATTCGGGAGATTTCCTCCTATCGGGCCTATGCCATCCACTTCGGGCTTGGCTTTGTGCTGGCCGAGGTCCTCCTGGCCGGCCTCTTTTTCCACGAGCACCTGGGCTGGCCCCAGTTCGTGGGCATCCTGCTGATCTTCGGAGGCGTGCTTATGATCACCCTGTGGCGTTGAGGCCGGCCTATGTTTGCCGCACTCGGCCGTCGTATCATCCGTTCCTTCGATACCTTCCTGCGCTATACGATGGGCGTCTTTGAATTTACTCAGGACGACCACTGCCTCCTGCGCCTGGGCCGGACGCACTGCCCCTATGATATCCATCTCTCGGACGGCACTTTCCTCCGCCGGGGCGAACCCCTCCTGGAACTGCACCTCTGGAATGAGCACCTCCCCCCGATGCCCCCCGGCGGAGCCGATGTGGCCTGGACGGTGCGTTTCCTACGGTTGTGGAAATATTCCATTGCCCTCCTGGCCCAGTACTGGCAGAACCATCCCGACCTTGCCCCGGTACAAGCCCTGCATGGAATCTTTGCCCTCCCCGGCGGAGAGGACCTTGCCCTCCAGGAACGTACTTTGCGGACGATGGGCTTTGACGTCGTTATCCCCCGACAGACACCTTGGCGCGTCTTTGCTTCCTTCTGGGAGAACCTCTACAACTGGGCTATCATCTGGACCTTTAATCCGGCCAGCCTGCGGGTGCGAAAACTGGTGCAGATGCGGCGCTGCCACGTATGGATGTCGCGGAAACGTCTGTTCGAACAATACGGCTTGCCAACTTCCCTCGAATAGGGTACAATAAAAGCCGCAATGCCCGTTTCGAGGAAAGGTATGAAACTCTCGGAAAGCAAGGTCGATTCGCTGACCGAACAAATCGTGGAAATGCTCCAAGGTCGGGACGACATCGAGATCCGTACCGACATAAACCGATTGCGTGCTTTGGTCCACCAGGCCATGCAGGACGAACTCCTGGTAGAGGATCGGCTGGAGGAGGAGGTCCGCCGGATTCTTCAGCGGTATGAAGTGGAGATTCGCCGCGGTCGGCTGAGTTACAATACCCTTTTCAACCGGATCAAGGCCCAGTTGGCGCGCGAACGCGGCCTGGTACTCTAAAGGAGGCCGGAAGTGCGCCTGACCCCGGAAAAGATCGGCCGAATCGCCGAAGTGATCGTGGATGCCTTGCTGGAAAGAGAAGCCCTGGTGCTGCGCCGGCCGGGACGAAGCGGCCGGGCCGCATTGGTGGCGGCCATCCGCGACCTGATCGTCAGCGACCTGCGCCTCGAGGAAGAGATCGATGCCGAGGCCGAACGGGTGCTGGCCTCCTACCGCCGACAGATTGTCGGCACCGAGCGCGACATCCTCTTCCGCAAGATCAAAGAAGAGATCGCCGCCCGGCGGGGGTATACCCTCTAGGTACCGTTGGCACGTTCGCACGCGCCACGTTTGCGCTCTTGATGATTTTCTGCCGGTTTCCCTGGTCAGAGCCGGCACAAATTTGCGCAAGGTTGTACGTTGAGGTTTTTCTCCGCTTTTGGAGCGCCCGATGAAGCCGACGCCGCCTACTCCGGATAGCCCAACGTTTCCTCTGGAGGCACTTCTGCCGCTGGACCGCCGGCAGGCGCTGGCTCTGGGGCAGAAGTTACCGGAACGTGCTTGGGGCACGGCTTTGCTGGCCGATGTCAGCGGCTTTACCCCGCTCATGGAGCACCTGGCGAACACGCTGGGCCCCCAGCGAGGGGCGGAGGAACTCACCCGCTTGCTCAACGCCCTCTTTGCTCCTCTGATCCGGGCGGTGCATGGCTACGGCGGCCAGATCATCGCCTTCGGCGGGGATGCCTTAACTTGTTGGTTCCCGGGGGAAACGGCCCCCCTGCGGACGGCTGCCTGTGCCTTGGAGATGCAGCGCCAGGTGGCCTGCTTCGGGCGGGAGGAGAAAGCCATCCCGACGGCGCTCTCTATGCATATCGGCCTGGCCACGGGAGAGGTACGGCGCTTCTACGTGGGCCGGCCGCCCTACGGCCGGCTGGAGGTGCTGGTCGGAGCCACGATGGAGCGCATGGCCGAGGCCGGAAAAAGGGCCGGCTCCGGCCAGGTGGTGTTGGACGCGGCGACGGCCGCCCTTTTGCTCCCGAAAGCCCTCCACTTTCTGGGAGACGGGTTTGCCCTCCTCGAAGAACTGCCGGCTCCCTTTATACCATCGCCGGCCACGCCTCCTCTGCCCCCGGCCCTCCCGACCTGCACCCTTCGTTCCTGGCTGGCCGGGCCGCTCTACCGCCGGCTCCGCTCCGGCGGAGGCCGTTTCGCCGCCGAACTACGGCGGATCACGGCCGTCTTCGTCCGTTTCGCCGGCCTGGATTACGATGATGACCCACGCGTTGGAACCAAACTGCGGCGCTATGTGGCGCTGGCCCAGGAACTCCTGGCCTCGTACGAGGGACACCTGGCCCTGGTCTCGCACGGAGACAAGGGCAGCCTCCTCTTCATCCTCTTCGGTGCTCCGTTGACCCACGAGGATGACCCGGAGAGGGCCGTCGGCTTTGCCTTGGAGTTCCAGGAAGCCGTCAAGTCCTTGCCCTTTATCCAAGAGCAACGCATCGGCATCAGCATAGGACGGGTCTATGCCGGCGTCTTGGGTTCGGTAGAACGCTGCACCTACACCGTGTTGGGAGACGAGGTCAACGTCAGTGCCCGGCTGATGGAAGCGGCGGCGCCGGGGCAGATTTTGGTCAGCCGGCATGTGGAACGGGCGGCCGGCCGCTTTGCCTTCAAGCCGCTGGGAAAGGTACAGGTTAAGGGACGGGAAGAAGCCATCCCCACCTTTGTTCCGCTGCTTCCGGAGGAGAGGCAAGTGGAGATAAAGGAGGAGACGCTGGTCGGACGCGAGGTGGAGAAAGATCTCCTCCTCGACCTCCTGGAACAGGTTGAGGCCGGCCGGGGATGCCTTCTCCAGATCGCCGGCGAGGCCGGGGTGGGGAAATCGGCACTGGTGCGCTTCCTCCTGGGCCGGGCGCAGGACCGGGGCTGGCGAACTTACCAGGGCACCTGTCTCAGTTACGGCCAGCACACGCCCTATCTGCCCTGGCGGGCGATCCTGGAGCAGGCCTGCGGGATTCCCCCGGAGATGGGGTCGCCGGAGCGCTTGGCCCGGCTGAGGGAAGCGGTAACCGCCCTAGCGGAGCCGCCCGGCCGGCCGGACTACTGGCGGGCCCGTTTCCCCCTCCTGGCCGAGGCAATGGGGCTGGAAGTAGCCGATACCCCGTTGACCCGCGCCCTGGAAGGGGAACTGCGCCGCGACAACACCTTCCTCCTCCTAGAGGCGCTGGTGCGCCATATAACGAAAGCAGGGCCGGCCGCGGTTGTCCTGGAGGATGCCTACTGGGCCGACGAACTTTCCCTCCTCCTGACCGCCCATATCGGACGTGGCTTGGAGGACGTTCCCCTTCTGCTGGTGGTCGTGCAGCGGCCCTGGCGGGAACCGCCGAAGGCGGTGCGCGCTCTGCAGAGTCTTCCACGGCAGACCCTCTTGACCCTATCTCCTCTCCCGGAGGAGACTTCCCTAGAATTGGCCCGTCTCCGGTTGCGCGGGGCGGCCCTTTCCCCCCGACTGGAAGCCCTGCTCCAAGAACGGGCCCGGGGCAACCCCTTTTATATCGAAGAACTCCTGCGGGCCCTGGAGGAGGCCGGCCATCTGCGCCGAAAGGATGGGGAAGTGGAGTTGGCCGGAGAAGGGGAAAGGATCGAACTCCCCGATACCATCGAAGGCGTTGTCCAGTCCCGTCTGGACCGCCTGCCGGAGGAGGAACGGCTGACGCTCAAGGTGGCCTCGGTGATCGGCCGCACCTTTCCGCGCCCGCTCCTGCAGGAGGTGCATCCGCTTCAGCCGGGCGAGGGAGCCCTGGCCCGCCAACTCCTGCGCCTGGGCCGGGCCAACTTCACCCTTCTGGAAGAAGGCTTCCCGGAATGGCGCTACGCCTTCCAACATCCCATCCTGCACGAGGTGACATACGGTACCCTTCTCTTTGCCCAGCGCCGGGAGTTGCACGGGGCCGTTGGGGCAGCACTGGAGCGTCGGCATGCCGCCGACCTGCACCGCGTTCTGGATGCCCTGGCCTACCATTATGCCCGCAGCGAGGAGCGAGGGAAGGCGGTCCACTACCTCCAGCAGGCGGCCGAAAAGGCCCGTCGGGAGTATGCCAACGAGGCGGCTCTGGGCTACTACGGCCAGGCGCTGGAGAGGCTGCTTCCGGAGGAACGGGAGAGGCGCTACGAACTGCTGGCCGGCCGGGAGCGCATTTATGACCTCCTGGGGGAGCGCGAGGCCCAGGAGCAGGACTTGCAGGAGATGGGCCGATTGGCCGAGGCGCTGGATGACACCCGTTGCCGGGTGGAAGTGCTGAACCGCCGGGCCCGGCGGGCGGTGGACATCGGGGAGTTTCAACAGGCCCTCCGCCTAGCCCAGGAGTCCCAGAGATGGGCCGAGCAGGGGCAAGAGTGGGCCGGCCTGGCCGAGGCCCAAAAAATCCTGGCGATCGCTTATGCCAGCCTGGGCGAGTACGAAGAGGCCCGACGTTTCCTGGAACAAGCCTGTGAACTTTACCGGATCCAGGGCGACCGCCTCGGCGAGGCTTCCTGCCTGAACAATCTGGGGCTGATTTACCTGTATCAGGGGGATGCCGAACAGTCACAGCCTCACCTTGTCCGATTTTTGGAACTGGTCCGTTCTTTGGGAGACCGCCTCCGGGAAACCCGGGGTTGGATCAATTTAGGGCTGGCCTATTTTTACCTTGCGGCATACGAAGAGGCCCTGGAATGCTGTCGCCAGGCCTTGGCCATTTCCCGAGAGATCGGCTACGCAGCCGGTGAGGCCATAGTTCTGGATAATATGGGGGCGCTGTCTATAACGCTGGGGGATACCCACAAGGCGATGGCCTACCACCAGCAGGCCTTGAGCCTGGTCCAGAGATTGCAGTACCGCGAAGGCGAGGCCATCAACCTTTCCAGCCTGGGCCTGCTCTCGGCCTACCAGGGGCGTTGGGAGGAGGCTCGTCTTCACCTGGAGCGATCTCTGGAGCAATGTCAGGCCATCGGCTATCGCCGGGGCGAGGCCGTGGCCTGGCATAACCTTGGTATCACCGAACTCTGGGCCGGAAATGCGCCGGCGGCCGTGAAGGCGCTCCAGGAAGCGCTGGCCCTCCGGGAAGAGATCGGCGAGGCCGGCAACGCCCTGGTCAGCCAGGCCTGGCTGAGCCTGGCCTGCCTGGAGGCGGGAGAAACAGAGCGTGCCCGTACCTTGCTAGCCGGGGTCGAGAAGGCCCTGCAGGACGAAGGATATGGCGGCAATGCGCCGGAGCAGGAGGTCTGGTGGGCGATCTTCCGAGTCCACCGGGGGCTGGGAGACGAAAAAGAGGCCCGGGCGGCCCTGGAACGGGCCCGGCACCTGGTGCAGGAGCAGGCCGGCCGCCTTCGAGACCCCCACCTCCGGCGCTCGTTTTTGGAGAACGTCCCGGTCAACCGGGAAGTTCTGCGGGCCGAGCCGTAGGGGCGGGGTTGCCCCGCCCCTACGGCCTGTACCCCCGGAACACCAGAGGTGGGTTGACCCCGGGGGAAGGGAATGAGACCTAGGCCTGAAGACCTTTCATACCTTTCATCACCTGCCTTCGCGCAACGGGTTGGAGAAAAAGCCTGCTCCTGGTTTCGGCCATGTTCCCGTCCTCCCCAGGCCAGAGGAGCCATGGAGCAGGACCATCCCCACCAGCGGCTGGTTGCTCACGGCGACTGTGGAAAAGCGCCCGTCGGGTAGTCCCCCCGTCAAGAAAACAAGGATTGGCTGGCTGACCCCTTCAGAAAGGGAAAAGGGGTTGGGAATTGGGCCGGCCGGAGTGCCCAACGAGGGGGGTGTATATGCAATCCCAGACTCATCATAGAAGGTCACCTCAACGGTCGCTGTCCCTGGAGAAGTGTTCTGGATGACCATCTTGGCATTCCAGGTATAGCCTTGCCAGCCCAGGTTTTTCGGAACGAGGGGGAAGAAGACGGTGGGATGTGGCGCCGCATGGACGGTGTAGGCGCTGTATGGGTCGCCGGGGCCGGCCGAGCGATCGACATAGGCCAGCACGATCACTTCCCCCGTGCTTTCCACAACGGTCCCACCTCCATAGCCCTGGGGAAAAACGTTTTCCGCCCAGGTTGCGCCTGGGAATATGGTAACAGTGAAACCCGCGATCGTAACGATGACCGAGCCCGGCCCCGGATTCATCACGAACAGAGCAGGATCTTCGCCTACTTTGCTCAAGTAAGGGACATAAGTGGCGATGAACCCACCTGCCGCAGCCTCGTAGAGCCGAGCCCCGCCGGAAACATGGCTTTGGGAGCACAGGGCCATAATGGGTTGGTCGGCCGTCATGATGCCACTGAAGCGGGTGCCGGGAAGGTGGCCCTCTTCAGACTGAGGGAAGAGACGGTGCACGCCCGGCCCCAGCACCGCCGTGCGGATAATCCCATCCGAATAGGTCGCCGTGACTCTCACCGCCGTCTGGTTGGGATTGTATACATCTATAGAACTATTCCAGCCGTTGTAGCCGTAATAGAGTACCGGGCAGTAGAGGGTAAGGTATCCTCCGGCCAGGGCGTGATAGGCCACGGCTGCGCCCGGCGTGGCCTGATGAACTACGGCGAAGAAACTATCGTCGGCCTGGATGACGGCTTCAAGGAAGCCAGAGAGCGGTGCACCGTCCAGAAACCAGGAGGCAGAGGCAGGTATCGAGGAGGAGAGGGCGAGTACCGGTGTGATTCCTTGGAAAAAGTCCGCCGTGGCGGTGATCATCTGCCCCGTCTGGTTCTGGACGGCCGGAAGGCTATGTGCCCCGAAGTAATCGTAGACGACGACGGGCAGGGTGAGGGGCTGAGGTCCGGCGGGGGGAAGGACAGTGTAACTGCTGAGATACAGCAGGGGCACGACGGTGAGGGTATAGCGGGCATGGGCCTGCCCAAAGCCCAGGCAGTTAGTGGCCGTCATCGCCACAATGTAGGTGCCGGGCGCTGTGTAGGTATGCGAGACAGAGTCTCCAGTTCCGTAGATGCCGTCCCCGAAAGACCAGGTGAAAGAGAAAGGCGATGTGGCATTGGCCGGCGAGACGATGCCGGTGAAGGTGACGGCCTGGCCCACCGTGGGTGTAAACGGCGACCAGTTGAAGTCGGCCTCGGCGATGCGGGCGCAGGTGAAGTCAAAGTTGGTGCCCGGATAGCGGATATGGCGATCCCGGACATCAGTCCACACGTTGAAGGCGCCGGCCAGGGCCACGATCGGCTGATCGGCCAGGAAAATGGCGGCGGCGCGGTCGGCTCCATCCGGCAGAAGGGGCATAGAGACACGTGCGGTCTCGCCGGGGCCCAAGCCGGACAGATCGCCCCAGACCACCGTGCCCGTGGGCACGGTGACGTAGCGCATCCGGACATCGGTGGTCTGTTCGCCCCTGTTTCGTACCCAGATGTGGTCGCCCGTCCACCAGCCTTCGTAGCCGGCAAAGAGGATCGGCAGGGCTGCGGCGGGCGTGGCTCTCTCGGAGGCAAAGGCCCGATAAGCCAGGGTTCCTCCCCCGGCCCGGCCGTCAGTGACCTGGACGACGGCCACCACCGGTGCGGTCATGGAGATAACCGCCGAGTAGGATGGGGGTAACGCCGCTGCTGCGGGGAGAACCGCGTTTCCACCTACGGCCCATCCTTTTATTACCAGGGGCAGATAGATAAAGTAGGCCACAGGGGAGGGAAGGAGAGCGCTGCCGATCGGCGGCAAGGTCAGTGGAACGGTTACACCGGGAGCGTAGATGATCTCCCCTTCGGCCACCGTCGTCCCAACGTTGAGAATGGATAGGGTAGCGGTGACCAGGCCGGGGATAGAAGGCGGAAGGTGAGGGGCAAAGAGGCGGGTGCTGCCTCCCGAAGGGGTGACGAAGGCAGACAGCCCCCGGCAGTAAGAAAGTACTGTTACCAGGATGGGTTGGTCCGCTCGGACTACCGCCGAGCCGACAAAGTCCGAAGGCAGGCCCAGGGCCGAAAGCGGATGCACCCGAAGCAGGCCCTCGGGGGGGACGGAATAACCTTTCATTCCTGCACCTGTTCCATCGGCAGAGAAGGCCTCCACCACAACGGCCGTATAGGTAGGGTTCAGGTTATGGATCAGAAGCACGGTGCAGCGGTCTATGGGGGTGTAGGCCACAGTACCCATCGTCTCATCGGCCATGGCCTCCAGGATGGCATTTCCCCCGGTGATTGCTTCCAGATGCAGGATCTCCAGGGCCACCTGGCCGGGAGCGGAGACGGCCAGGGTGCCGGTAAAAGCGGGGGAGATGGGCAGCGTATCGGCCGGATAGAAGCGGGCGGCCCCGGCCGGAAGCGTGTCGGTCATCACCCCAGCTACTTGTCCATCCGGAGACAGGAAACGGGCAGTAAAGGTCTGGGAGAAAGGCTCTACGTTGAGAATTTGGAAGGCATTGCTCACCCAGGCTCCCCGGGGATCTCCCCCCTGGACACCGGCGGCGCTGAGGAGAAGGAGAAGCACGGCACCCAGGATGCCGAAAAACCAACGATAGCGGAACTTTCGCGGCTTCATTTTCTTACCCTCCTTTTGGAATGTCCTGGATTTCCAATATTCAGATAACCGTCTGCCTCACCTCCTTGCCCGGAAAATCTTCCGGGACTTGTAAACTCGCACCGGATTCGTAAGAAACGGACACCGGCAAAATCGCCTTATGTTGCCCTTCAAGTTGAGTAGCGGCGACCAGGGTCGAGCAGGGCGAAGGCCGTATCGAGACCTGCCGCGTATCGAAACCTTGGTAAGCATTTGTGCTTCACCGGATGCCGTTTTGTCGGCGATTTCTCCACCGGGAGGCCGTGAGCCAGAACACCGGTGACGCTTTCGCCCCACCGGGCGCAACTTGCCGGAGGCCGGTCAAGATTTTGAACGCGCAAACGTGGAACGTGATAAGGTGCAGCGGTACTCAAGGCAGCACCGTGACGCTGGAAGGCACCTGGGGCACCAGTTCCAGCGTTCCCTTATACTCCTGCACTACCCCGTCTACCCGCACTCGGGTGCCGGGAGTAAGCAGACGAATACCGTCCTTCACCCGTTCGAAGATGTTCTGCCAGAGAAGCACCAGGAGTTCGCCTGTTCCGTCGTTTACATAGACCCGTTGGCCCTGGGAAAACGCCTCGGCCCGGCTCACCACCCCCTCGATCGTCACCCGCGTGGTCAGGTCGGCGCTGGTGATCGTGCCGATTTGACGTAGCGGCGGAGGCGTGCCCGGCGAGAGGACCTTGACATCGCCGCCATAGCCGGCCTCGATCTGCCATTCGCCTTCGTACTGCCCCACCCGGCCGTGGGCCCGCACCACTGCCCCAACCAGGAGTTTCGGCGCATCCCAGCAGTCGTCATAGACGTTCAGCCATAGAAGGAGAGTCGCCCGGCCGCTGCCGTCGTCCAGGAGAAACTTGAAGCCTTTGGAGAAAGAAGAGACCCAGATGATCGTCGCCTGTACGGTAACTTCCTGGCCGTCCAGGGAAGGAATCTGGCTCAGGGGCGTAAGGACGATCTCCGGGGTAGCCGTGGCAGCCAGAGTGGGAGGTGCCGTCCGGGTGGGGCGAGGGGCAGCCGTAGGTTCGGCCGTGGGGAGGGCGGTGGCTGCCAGGGTAGCCGTGGGCGAAGCGGCCGGCGGATAGGTGGTCGTGGGGGCGCGGGTAGCGGTGGGGGGAGGCGTGGCGGTGGGTGGAGGCGTGGCCGTGGGCAACGGGGTGAAGGTGGGAGGAGGAGGTACTGTGGATGTCGGAGGAACTGCCGGGGGCATCCCCCCGCAAGAGATGAGTAATACGGCCAGAAGGATAAGGAGAGGAAATCGGTTGTTCATCGGGCTTTCTCCTTGTCGTCGTCAGGCGGCGCATTCGCCCGCCGGTATTGGGCCGTTACTCCAGGATCACGATTCCTCCGGCTTCCGGGATGATCTCCAGGGTATCCCGGTACACGTCAATGCGGCCGGTAATCCGCACCCGGACGCCGGCGGCAAGTTCCCCGGCCTGGGGAAAAGCGTCCAGCACATTTTGCCAGAGAAGGAGGACGATTTCTCCGCTTTCATCGCGCAGGGGAAAACGCCGGCCTCTGGAAAAGGCCTCGCTCTCGCCCAGCACCCCTTCCACGGTGAGTGTCCGGCCCCGATCGTCCGCAGTAATGCTGCCGATAGGGGTGAGGGCAGGAACGGGAAGGGGCTGAAAGCCGAGCACTTCCAGGTCGCTTCCCCGACGTGGGATGAGTTCCAGCGTCCCCCGGTACTCCTGCACCTGACCGGCGACGCGCACCTCGGCTCCCGGCCCCAGGTTGGAGGGGGCTTCTTGCACCACGTTGTCCCAGAGGAGCAGGGTGATCGTGCCCGTGCCGTCGTCCAGGGGGTACTTCACGCCCTTGGAAAAGGGTTCGGCCGGTCCCAGGACGCCGTGCAGGACCACCACTCGGCCGGCATCGGCCGGACTGAGGTCCCCCACGGCTACCTCCTCCGGCCCCGGTGCCGCCACCAGGATGGCGAGGTCGGCCGGCACTTCCGGGATGACCTCCAGTGTGCCCCGATATTCCGATATGCTTCCCTGGACCCGAACCCGGGCCCCAACGTCCAGGGTGCGGGAGTAGGGAACTTGCTTGTAGAGCGATTCCCAAAGGAGCAGGGCGATCGTGCCCGTGCCGTCATCCAGGGTGAAGTTGATGCCGCCGGAGAAGGGGTCGCTTTCCACCACCTCGCCCTCTACCTGCACCCAGCGATCCACATCGGCAGAGGAGAGGGAGGCGATTTCCCGAAGCGGAGGGGCCACATCCAGGCCGGCCAGCAGGACGAGGTCGGCGGTGGAGGCGGGAACGAGTTGGACGGTGCCCCGGTACAGAGACACGGCGGAAACCACCTCCAGGCCCTGCCCCGGGGAAAGCACGGGCAGGGGGCCGGTGAGTTCTTCTAGGTCGGCACTGATGGCAACATCCACCTTGCCCGTGCCGTCGCGCAGGGTGATAAGGGTCAGGCCAGCGTAAGGTTCACGCACCTCGCGTACCAGGCCTCGCACCCGCACCCGCCGGCCGATGTCCAGCGGGGAAAGGTCGCCGATGCGGGCTTCTTCCGGCGCAGGGCGAAGGAGGATGAGCTGCTCGGGAGCGTTCACATAGAGGGCGACAAAGTCCTCCCGGACGCGCAAATTCCCGGCCACGCTAACGGTGTCGCCGATGGCGGGAATCTTGCCGGCAGCCCGGAGTTCGCGGGAGGCATCCCGATAGGCGGCGACGCGCAGTTCCCCGGTATCGTCATTGATGTAAAAGGCCAGTCCCTCGCTCTCGGCATCATAGTCCGGCCCGCGCACCACACGTCCCTCGACCCGTACATAGGCCATGTTCATCATCCCGCCGACTTGCCCGATCTGCACCCGGGCCACCTCGGTGTAGGTGGCGGCCAACCACAGCCCTCCCAGGCCGGCCACGGCCAGCACCAGAGCCACGACCTTGAGCAAACGGATGGGGGTTCTGCCGCGCAGGTGGGCTCCACAATAGGGGCAAGTCTCGTAGGGGCCGACGAAACGGCCGCAACTTGGGCATTCGCTCATGAGACTGAAACTCCTTGCTCAGGACCGGGTTTTCTCGCTATATTTATTCTACCATACTCAAGGCGGTTTGTCTAGACCGCGCGCGTCAAGTCAAATGAAAATGTTACCGAAGGGACAATTGTTCTCCAATGGTCATGTTACCGGGCTGCTGTCATCGTTCCAGGAAATTGTATACACCCCTAAGCGGCAGGTTGCAATTCTGGTTTGAATGTGGTATGATAAGAAAAAGATACGGTATCCCTTGGGAAGCCCGGAAATATGACGGATAGAGGCTTGACCTCAACCGAACTGGAAAAACTTCTACTGCGCCGTCGACGGCAGGAGGCGGTAGAGGGGTTGCGCCTGCTCTCTCCCCTTTCCTCTGGGCCGGCCGAGGTAGAGGCGATGAAACCGCTTGTGCCGGCCGGCCTGCTCCGTCCCGGCGATACCTCTTCGCGGGCTGAGGTTGTTCCCCGCTTCCGACCGGAATTCCTGGCCGAAGAAGCCGCACCGCACCCCCAGGAGAGGTGGCTGAACCGGCCGGCCGTGCGCCTGCGCTCGCTTCAAATCCGCCCCCGTCGGGTTTCCCATCCGCTCCTCCAAGCCCTGAAAAAGGGCCTTTCCCGGATCGTGGATACTTTGATCGTCGTGGCCCTGGTGCTCTTTATCCTGGCCGTGGGCTTCTGGCTCTACGATACCTACCTCCGGCCCCTCTTGCGTAACGCAGGGGGAGTTGCCGAAGCCCAGGGAAGCATAACGCGGTGGCCGGGACAAGGTTACCTCTCCCCTCCCCAGGAATGGCCCAGTGCCCCGTTGCCCTTTGTTCCTTACACCGAGACCCAATCCACGGCCCTGCCGGTGCAAAACCCATATGTTCCGGTTCCCTCACCCGCTCCGGGTACCCTCCTGCCCACCCGCCTGGTCATCCCGGCGATCGAACTGGATACCCCAGTGAAGGAGGTAACCATCGAGAACGGCGTCTGGCAGGTAGCCGAGTACGCCGCCGGCTACCATCGCGGCACGGCCCGCCCCGGCACCATAGGCAATACCGTCATCTCCGGCCATAAGGGACTGTACGGAGGCGTCTTTGCCCGCCTGGAGGAACTCTCCCCCGGAAATGAGGTCTTTCTCTACGCCGGCCCGCACCTCTATCGCTACATCGTGGAGGAGAAGAAAAGCGTCTGGCCCCACCAGGTGGAAGTGATGGCCCAGACCGCCCGGCCCATCCTGACCCTGATCACCTGTACGGCCTATGATACGCAGCGCCTGATCGTTATCGCCCGCCTCGACCGGGAAATTTCCACCGAGGCCGGCCCCAGGTAGAAGCGCATCCGAGATGCGCCTGACGGAGGCGCCATATGGGGAAAGAAAAGCAAGGAAACAATGCCCCCGCGGGGGTGCCACGGGAAGAGCGCGCCCGTGATGCGCCCGCACCTCCACGCTGGACCTTCTGGGAGGTGCTGGGACTTCTCCTGAGCGCCGTCCTGGTAGTGATGCCGCTCCTTTCGGTCGCCTATACCTTCATCTTTCCTCCCGGCGCACCGGCGGAAGTCTACTTTCCCACCCCCGGCAGCCCAACCCCGACCTACACCCCGGGCGGCCCCACCCTCACCCCGACATCTACCCCCGTTCCCACCAATACGCCCACCCCGACCAGTACGCCCCTTCCCACCCCTATCCCCACGCCGGGCGGCCCAACCCCTACGCCGAGTCCCTCGCCCACGCCGGGCGGCTTCCGCGTAGAAAAAGTGGCCAACCGCACTTCCGCCTTTCCCGGGGAGACGGTCATCTTCACCATCGGCCTGAGCAACGAGACGGCAGGCCCGGTCAACGCCACTGTGGACGATACCCTGCCCGACCAGTTCAACCTGGGCAATGTAACTCACAACTGCCTCTCCGGTTCGATTTCGTCTTCCGGGCGTTCCTTCCACGCCGAACTGACCGTGCCGGCCGGCCAATCCTGCCAGATCTTTGTCTCGGCCGTCGTGGCTTCGGGCTGCGATTGCTACGTCCGCAACTGCGCCTCCTGGAGCAGCGGAGGCTCCAGCGGCAACGCCTGCAGTCAGGACGTCTGGCTCTATGAGGCGACGCCCACGCCTGTGCCGCCTAGCGATACGCCCGCGCCGCCTGTTACTCCCGTTACAACCACTCCTGTCCCGCCGCCGACTTCCACGCCCTACCCGACCCCGGGGACGCCCACGCCGGCGACACCCACCCCGACGGCGACGCCCACACCGGGCGCTCCCACCGCTACGCCCACCGAAACCCCTACGCCGGGCGGCCCCACCGCTACCCCTACCCCAGTTACTGCTCCCACCCCCCGGCCGACGAAGAGGCCACCACGCCCCACCGAGCCGCCCACAGCAGTCCCTACCCTCTGTGCCCGTGCCCGCGTCGTCGGAGAGGTCTGTGCGGCCGGCGTTACCGTGACCATCTCCTCCTGCTGCCCGCCGTGGAGCGCTCGGACCACC
Source organism: Chloroflexia bacterium (assembly GCA_036172265.1). Classification (GTDB taxonomy): domain Bacteria; phylum Chloroflexota; class Chloroflexia; order DTKN01; family DTKN01; genus JASFBA01. The sequence continues at coordinate 10,307 of JASFBA010000026.1, read as the reverse complement.
ACGGACGCCGGCGGGCGCTTTGAATTCGCCGCCCTGACAGCCGGCACCTTTACCGTGAGTGCCCTGGGACGTAGCCGGACCGTCCGATTGGAGACGTGCGAAAGCGTCGCCCGAGTGAACCTGTGTCCGGTTACCACCGGCCCTACCTCTCCCCCCACCGTCCCTCCCACGGCCCTTACTCCGGGACCCACGACGCCGACAGGAACTGCGATTCCTCTGCCCGGGGTGAGCCTCCGGCTGGAAGCAAGCGCCCTTCAGGTGCAGCCCCGCCAGAGCCTGGTGCTCTACCTGACCTTACACAACGGCCTGGAACGGGAAGTGCTGGAGGGAATCACGGTGAGCGGCATTTTCACCAACGCGCTGGGGCTGCAGGGGGCCGCTTCCTCCAGCGGCGACGTCCGCCTGGTAGGCCAGCAGGTCCTCCTGACGGCCTCGCGTTTGGGGCCGGGGCAGGACTTGCGCCTGCGGGTGGACGCCTTTGTGCGCCCGGATGTGCCGGCCGGGACCATCTTGACCCTCCAGGGGACGGCCCGGGTCGGCGGCGCGGAGATTCCCTCCAATGTCCTGGATCTGCAGGTAGTGGAGGCCGGGGCGATGCCGCCGCCGGCCTGGACGCCGCTGGGCGGACCGGAGCCGGCCCCCCTGACCCCCGTGCCGACCCAGGTGCCCGGCGGTTTAGGGGCGGCCATCCCCTACACCGGGTCGGGCACCCCGATCATCGGAATAGCACTAGGCGGCGTGGTGCTCCTCCTGCGCCAACTCCGCCTGTGGCGCGCCACCCATAAACGCCATACGTAATATGTAATACGTGATACGTGATACGTAATACGTAATACAAAACACGCACAAACTTGCCCTCCTGCGCAGTGCGGGATGAACGCACCCTGCAGCCGGTGGAGTATTACTCGCGCCTCCCGGTCAGCCCCACCGTGGACGTCTGCCTGGTGCTGGACCCTATGCTGGCCACCGGAGGTTCAGCGGTGGCGGCGGTGGACATCCTCGAGCGCTGGGGGGCACGACGGATAAGTTCGTCGGCCTGATTGCCGCCCGCCAGGGCGTGAAGCGCCTCTCCCCAGCCTATCCCGATGTGCCGATCCATTTGACAGCGGTGGATAAAGAGCTGAATCAGGCCGACTACATCGTGCCGGGTTGGGGGATGCCGGGGATCGGATGTTCGGGACGGGGGGCCAGTTTCAAACCCGCCCCTTGCGGTTGGCGAGGACCAGAACCAGGTAATCGCAGAAGCCGCTGCGCATGGGGTAGGCCCGTTCCAGGGCAAAGTGTTCGGAAAGGAGCGCCAGATACTCCCCTTCGTTGCGGATATAGGCCCCCCGGTCCAGCCGGTGAATCAGGCGGCCGGGGAGGTTCCACCAGTCGCGGGCCGGGACGTCTTCCATCACGAGCAATCGGCCGGCCGGACAAAGCACCCGAGAGAGTTCTCCCGCCATCCGACGGACCGTTTCATCGGGAAGGTGGTGGAAGACGCCGGCCACCAGCGCCTCGTCGAAGACGTTATCGGCATAGGCCAGGGCCTGTCCGTCCATCACCTGGAAACGGGGGCCGTAGGTACGTCGGGCGTAGGCCACATAGACCTCGCTCACATCCATTCCCACATAGCCTTCGGGCGGGAAAAGAGGGGCCAGTTCGCCCGTGCCGCAGCCGAAATCGAGCAGGCGTAAGGACGGCTTTGAAACCCGCCTCTCCTTCTGCCAAGAGCGCAGTTCCCGGCGGATGACGGCCTTTTCACCATGGAAGTCGGCCTCCAGGAGCCGGCGCAATACGTTCCAGAGGCGGGGCATCGCCGCCAGACGGTCCAGCGTCATCGGCTTTCTTCCACAAAGGTTCGCACTGCCTGGGCCACCTGTTCCACTTCTGCCCTCGTCAGTTCGGGGTAGAGCGGCAGGGAGAGCACCTCGCGGGCCAGTCGCTCGCTTACCGGGAAATCGCCTTCCCGGTAGCCCAGGTGTCGGTAGATCGGTTGAAGATGGGTGGGCAGGGGATAATGGATATCGGTGCCGATGCCTTGCTCCCGAAGGTAGGCCTGGAGGTTGTCGCGTTGTGGACTGCGGATGACATAGAGGTGGTAGACGTGTTCCTCGTCGGGGGGAGGAGGAGCGGGAGTGCAAACAATCCCGGAGAGCAATTCATCGTACCAGCCGGCCCGCACCCTTCGGGCGCGGTTCCATTCTTCCAGGTGAGGGAGTTTGGCCCGCAGGAGGGCAGCCTGAAGTTCGTCCAACCGGCTGTTGGTGCCGCCGGGGAGTTCGCAGTGGTACTTACGGTCCCAGCCGTAGTTGCGCAACTTACGCAGCCGTTCGGCCAGGGCCTCATCGTCGGTGATGACCAGGCCTCCATCGCCGCAGGCCCCCAGATTTTTGGTGGGGTAGAAGGAAAAGCAGCCAACGTCGCCTAAAGTGCCGACGTGCCGGCCGTGATAGCGGGCCCCGTGGGCCTGGGCGCAGTCCTCCACGACGGCCAGGCCGTGGCGGCGGGCCACTTCCAGGATGGGGGCAAGGGCGGCCGGCCGGCCGTAGAGGTGTACCGGCATCACCACCCGCGTGCGCGGAGTAATGGCCGCCTCCAGGAGGTTCGGATCCAGGTTGTGGCTTTCCTCCTCCACGTCCACAAAAACCGGGCGCGCCCCGGCCAGCAGGATGGCCGCCGTGCCGGGCACGCCGGCGTTGGGCACGGTGATGACCTCGTCCCCCGGGCCGATGCCCAGCGCAACCAGCGTCAGTTGTAGCGCCTCCGTCCCGTTGGCCACGCCGATGGCGTAGCGCGCCCCGCAATAGGCGGCGAATTCCTCCTCAAAAGCCCGCACCTCCGGCCCCAGGATGTACCAGCCGCTTGCCAACACGCGCCGGACAGCCTCATCCAGTTCGGCCCGGATGGCCTGAGTCTGCCGCTTTAGATCGCCGAAGGGGATACCGAGCATAGGGTCTTATGCACCGCCTTTACTCTTCTTCATTATACCACACTTCAAGCCAGAACAACAATTCCACCAGGAATCGGCGATGAATGGTTGCCGGTTCTTCTTTCCTGTGCTATAATAAAAACAAGACCCCCTGGTTTCATCTCGGGACAATGGGCCGAAGCCAGCAGCGGGCATTCCTGGATAAGAGGATGGACGGGGAAAAGGCCAGGAACGCTGGGAAAATCCTTCTGGACCAGCGCGGCGCGCTGGACCGTCTGGCTATGCGGACTTTTTACTGGTTACGGCAGGAAGGAGAGGCCCGTACCCTTTCCCGTACCCTGGGGCGACGCATCGTCGAGTGTTTGGACGGCCTGCTCTTGGCCCTGGAGCAACAGGACTTTGCCCCGATGGCCCGTTTCCTGGCCCATGAGCAGGAGCGGGTGGCCGAATTGGGATCGGAAGAACGTTATCTCCAGACCATCGCCCTGCTGGACGCCTGTGAGCGCACGCTGGTCGAGGCCTTCACGGTGGAGGACCATGCCGCAGCCACGGCGGGAACGCTCCTTCCTTTGCTCCACTCCATGGTACACCAGGGCCGACGTCACTGGCTGCACCTTCTCCTAGGCCGGCCTCAGCCGGAGACCAAGGTCGCCGGACGGCTCGCCGCCCTGGGCCGGGCTCTGGACAGCGCTACCGACCTGGATACCCTGGTGACCCTGCTTTTCACCAACCTCCAGGGCCTGATCCCGCACGAGGACGGCCAACTCCTCCTATGGGGTCCCCGCCAGGAAACTCCGCTGGTACGTTGCGCCAACAGCCGCCTCTTTATGGGCTACGGTAGCACGGTGGATAGTTACAGCAACTGGGTGGCCTTTCAGCGCACGCCGCTTCTCTTGCCCGATTTGAGGTCCGGCCCGGAACACCAGGAGACCGCCTACAACTCCTACATCGGCGTCCCCCTCCTCCAAGGCGACCACCTGGTCGGCACGCTGGCCCTGGTCAGTACCCAGACCAACGCCTTTGACCAGGACGACCTGGACCTTCTGACAACGCTGGCTCCCCTGCTGAGCGCGGCCATCCAGCGCGTCGTTCCCGAGATCGGCCCGTTGGAGGACTTGCAGCGTCGCCTGGAGGAGCAGAACATCATCCTGACCTTTGGCCGCGAGATGAGCGCTGCGCTGGAGGAGGGGCGTATCTACAGCCTTCTCCTCTTCAAGGCGATGGAACTCACCGATAGCGATGCCGGGGCCGTCCTGAGCGTGGATGCCCAGCGGCAGGAATACACTATCCAGGCCCTTTCCGGCTACGCTACCGATGTTACGGCCGAGGATGCGCTCCTGGCTGAACGGACCATCAACTGGAACGTCGGCATCGTCGGCTGGGTGGCCCGAACCGGGCAACCGGCCCTTATCCCCGATGTGCGCGAGGAGCCCGATTACCTGGCCGTTCGCCCGGAGACGCGTTCCCAACTGACCGTGCCGATCAAATGGCGCGGTGAAGTGATCGGCGTGCTCAATTTGGAGAGTTCCAGCCTGAACGCCTATACCGAAGCCCATCTCCAGACGGCGGAGACGCTGGCCGAGCACGCCGCCGTCGCCATCGCTACCGCCCGCCTCTTTGCCGAACTCCAGGCCCGGCGGAAATGGCTGGCCGGCCTGGTGGCCAACCTGCCGGAAGGCGTCATCGTCACCGATGAGCGCCTACACGTCATCCTGGCCAACCCCGCCAGCGCCCATTTCCTCGGCCTGGATCAACCTCCCCCCGAGGGCACCCCGCTGGATGAGCATCTGGCGGCCGTATTGAGCCCCTCCCTCCAGGACCCATCGGCCCTGCTCCGCTTCCTGGAACGCACCCGAACCCTGGAACGTGGTCTGACCGAGGCCTGGCTAGACTTTCGACAGGCCGGCCGGAGGGTCTGGCTGGTCGCTGCCCCCCTCTGGGAAGAGGAAGACGAGCGGCCCGGCGGGCGGGTGATCCTCCTCCGCGACGCCCGACAGGAAGAGGATAGCGAACGGGAAAAACTCGGCTTCATCACCGTCGTCTCCCACGAACTGCGCTCTCCGCTGACCTCCATCCTCGGTTATAGCGAACTCCTGCTCACCCGTGACTTCCGGCGCGACCGCCGCCAGAGTTTCATCCAGGCCATCTTCGACCAGGCCCAGCACCTCTCCCGCCTGGTGGATGACCTCATCGGCCTCTCCCGGCTGAGCCGGGGCAAGATCAAGATGTACTGGAGCAAGGCCACCTTCTACCAGGTCGTGGCCGGCCTGTCCACCCAACTCCAGTCCCTGATGACCGAGCGCCATTCCCTGCTGATAGACGTTCCCCCAGACCTTCCGCCCTTTTACCTGGATCGGGACAAGGTGCGGGTCATCCTGAACAACCTGATCGGCAACGCCGTCAAGTATTCTCCCGAGGGAGGGGAAGTCATCCTGCGGGCTGAGGCTGTCCTTTCCCCGGAGCAGGCCCGCGGCCTCCCTACTCCTCCCCCCTGTCTCCTGGTCAGCGTAGAAGACCAGGGCATTGGCATTCCCGAGGAAGCCCTCCCGCACATCTTTGATCGTTTCTACCGCGCCGATAACACCGTCACGCGCCAGATCGGCGGCACCGGCCTGGGACTCACCATTGCCAAGGCCCTGGTGGAACTGCACGGCGGAAGCATCTGGGCCCAAAGTACAGTGGGCCAGGGAAGCACCTTCTACTTCACCTTGCCCCTGCGGGATCACCCACCGGAGGAGGAAACCGCCCAAGAGGAAGACTGACTTCCGGGAGTAGGAGAGATGAAGAAAAAGGTTCTCTATGTAGAAGACAATCCTGAGAGCCGCCTTCTAGTCTCTCGAATCCTTACGGCCTATGGCTACGAGGTTGTTGAAGCAGAGGACGGCCTCAGCGCCATCCAGCGGGCGCAGGAAGAAATGCCCGACTTGATCCTTATGGACATCAACATCCCCGGCATGGACGGCTTCGAGGTCACCACCCGACTGCGAAGCATCCCGGCGCTGAGGGATGTCCCCATCGTGGCTCTGACGGCCAGCGCTGTGATGGAGGGGGATCGGGAAAGGACCCTCGTGGCCGGCTGCGATGGGTATTTGCAGAAGCCGGTGGATGTGGATCGTCTGCCCCGCCAGATTCGCGAGTTTATGGAAGGGAAGAAGGAGGTGGTGGAACGGGAGGAGGAGCCGATTTATTTGCGGGAGTACAGCCAGCGGCTGGTCGCTCGCCTGGAGGAAAAGATCGCCGAACTTCAGCGGGCCAACGAGCAACTCAAGACGCTCGACCGTTTGAAGTCCGATTTCCTTTCCACCGTTTCCCACGAACTGCGCACCCCGCTTACAGCCATCAAGGGGTACACCCAGTTGCTTATGGACGGCCGGGCCGGCCCGCTGACGGACATGCAGGCGGAATGCCTGGACGTGATTGCGGAGAACACGGAGATCGTGATTCGGCGAGTGAACGACATCCTCTTCCTTCAGGAGAGCAACGTGCTCCTGCCGGTGCGGGCACCCTTATCCCTGCGGAATATCGTCATCCTGGTGGTCGATTCCATGCGCGAACGGGCACGGGATGCCGGAATCGAGTTGGTGCTGGATATTCCTCCGGAACTGCCTTCTATCCAAGGTGATGCCGAGGCCCTGAAACTCCTCTTCCTGCACCTTTTGGACAATGCCATCAAGTTCAGCCCCAACGGGGGGCAAGTGACGGTCACCTTGCGCGACCGGGGGCAAGAGATCTGGGGCGAGGTCTCCGATACCGGCATCGGTATCGCTCCAGAGTACCACGAGCGCATCTTTGAGCGCTTCTTCCAGGTGGACAGTTCCACCACCCGGGCCTATGGAGGAGCCGGTCTGGGTCTGTCCATCTCCCGAAAGATCGTCGAATCCCACGGCGGCCGCATTGGGGTGCTGCACAGCGCCCCTGGGCAGGGCAGTACCTTTTATTTCACCCTTCCCAAAGGGTAAAGTTTCCCCAGCCGTTCACAATCCCAAGTCATGGGCGGTAAAGGCGCCCGGCAGGAGGTCGCCGGCCGTCGTTTCCAGCACCTCGCCCTGGAGGTTGGCCAGGACCAGGCGCATCCTCGGGTTGAACTCCACCAGGGTCTGGCGGCATGCCCCACAGGGTGAAACCGGTCCTGGCGATGGACCTACTACGGCCATGGCGACGAAGTCGCGTTCCCCGGCCGCCACCGCACATCCGACGGCCACCCGTTCGGCACAGATCGTCAGGCTGTAGGAGGCGTTCTCCACATTGCAGCCGGTAAACACTTTTCCTGAGGCGGTGAGGAGCGCTGCTCCCACAGCGAAGCGGCTGTAGGGGGCATAGGCTCGTTTCCGGGCTTCCCTAGCCGCCTCCAAAAGGGCCTCGAGGTCGCTATTCATCGGGTTGGGTCTCCTTTTCATCTTGGGATGAGTGGGCCGGCGGCTCTCCTCCGCCCCGGCGGATGCGCAGTTGGGTCGGGCGTATCCCTTCCATTTCTTCCACGGTGATCGTATCGCTTCCCAGGACCACGCGATCCCCTACCTTGGGAATGGCTCCCAGACGCTCGTAGATGAACCCACCTAGGGTATCGAATTCACCTGGCGGAACCTTCAGGCCGAGTTTCTTCTCGGCATCGTCTACGCTCAGGCGGGCATCGCAGAGGAACTCCCCATTCCCCAGGTCGCGGAGGAGCGGTTCCTCGCGGTCGTATTCGTCCTGGATTTCCCCGACGATTTCCTCCAGGAGGTCCTCGATGGTCACCAGGCCGGAGGTTCCGCCGTACTCGTCCACAACGATGGCCATATGGGTGCGCCGGTTGCGGAGTTCGCGCAGGAGGTCATCCACCACTTTGGTCTCGGGAACGAAGTAGGCCGGCCGTAAAAGTTCCCGCAGGGGAAGGTCATGCCGACCGTCGCGCAAGGCCGGCAGAAGGTCCTTGGCGTAAAGCAGCCCCACGATCTGGTCAACGGTTTCCTGGTAGACCGGAATACGCGAATGTCCGGCCCGTAGGATGACCTCTAGCGCCTCCAGGAGCGGGGTGTCCACGTCCAGAGCCACGATGTCGGTGCGTGGGACCATCACCTCGCGGACCAGCGTCCGGCCCATCTCCAGGATGCCGCTGATCATCTCCTTCTCTTCGACGGCGATGGCCCCGCCTTCCTCGGCAGCGTCCACCAGGGTCAGGATTTCCTCTTCTCGGCCGTAGGGAGTTGCCGGATGCGTTGCTCCCAGAAGTCGGGCCAACAGTCGGTTCAGGACGCTCCAGAGCCAGGCCAGAGGACGGAGGAGAAGGGTCAGGAGGTAGAGGGGCCAAGCGACGATTCGGCCCACGCCGATAGGAAAACGGCCGGCCAATGTCCGAGGTAGGAGATGGCCCAGGAGGAGTACCGTGCCGGCCAGGAGCAGCACGCTTAGGATCAGAGCCCCGGGGCGGGACAGAGAGAGGCCGACCGCCAGGTCAGGGGCGAGTTCCAGTCCGACAAGGGCAGCGGAGAATAGGCCGGCCAGAGCGGTGCCCAGGCGTACGGTGGTAAGCAAGCGGGTGCTCTCTTCTCCTAGGCGCAGGAGGAGCCGCGCTGTGATCCCCGAGGCGTGCTCCAGCCTTTGGCGCAGTTCCGGACGCCCGGCAAGGGAGGAAACGGCCACCTCAGCCGCCGAAAGCAACGCCTGTACCAGGAGGAGGCCGGCTAGGAAAAGCCAAGTCAACTCGTGATCCGTACTCAAATCCGTCGGCTCCAGGGACAGGAAAGACGCCTCCAAAGGTCGCCTTCACCTTGCAACCCAAGGTTGCCCCTAGAAACTATTATAGCACACCTTCCGCATCTGGTTACCGATTCCGCAGGTCGCGCAACAGAACTTGTTTCTGGTAGCCGCAGCGTTCGCACTGGTAGACCCGATAGCCGGCTACGGTCAGGGTCGCCAGAGCGGAGCCGCAGTAGGGGCAAAGCGACACTGCCGCTGTTGCAGGTGTGGACGGCGTTTCCCCGGGGAGGACAAGAGGAACGGGGGTTCTCGCTTCCGGCGGCATCTCCTCCGGGACGACTTCTTGCTGCCCGATCAGAAAAGGTCGCTGCAGCCCAATCGGCTCTTCGCCGGCCAGGAGCGTTTCCTGAAGGACCAGGTCTACCAGGCGGGCGTAATCAAAGGCCCCGGAACTTCCAGGCGCATACTCGAAGATGGTCTGCCGGTGGGCCGGGGCCTCGGAAAGGCGAACATTGATGCGGATGGGGTGAGCCACCCGCCGGCCGTAGGTCTGGCGCAGTTCGGCCAACAGGAGACGGGACTGGCGTTTGCGCACGTCGTACATCGTGGGGATGATGAACGAGATGCCCAGGTCTTGGACCTCCTGACGAGGTCGGTTCGGATAGCGGATACGGGCCAGATTCTCCAGCACCTGGTTCAGGCCCATCAGAGAAAGGTATTCGACCTGGGTGGGGACAAAGATTTCGGTAGCACAGGATAGTGCGCTCACATTGAGCAAGGTCAGGGAAGCCGCACAGTCGAGGAGGATAAAGTCATAGCGCTCTTCCACCGGCCTGAGCACAGCAGCCAGGACACTTTGCCAATTGACATTATGAGAGACCGCCCGCTGGGCCTGGAGGAGGGTGTTATCGCTGGGAAGGAGGTCCAGATAAGGCCGGACCTGGACGATGCCTTCCTGGGTAGACACCTTGCCGGTAAGGACGTCGGCGAGTGTCCTTTCGGGGACAAGGCCGAAGGAGAGAACCAGTCCTCCCTGGGCATCCACGTCTACGAGCAGGACCCGCTGGTCGCGCTGGGCCAGGCCGGCGCCCAGGTTGACGACGGTGGTCGTTTTGCCGGTGCCTCCTTTGAAGTTGACGACGGCGATTTTCCGCATATTCGCTCCTTGTCGTTCGGGACGAGGGCATTATAATACCAAGGGGCGAATCGGGCAACAGGCCTCACCTATTGCAGGGCGGATCGGCAATCCGACCTGCAATATAAAGGGGCCGGGGATAACCCCGGCCCCCACATCCTACCCACCCCGGGTTTGCCCCCGGGAGTCGCTCCTACCGCCCTCCTGCGCCATAACCCTTGAAGACCAGCGGCAGGTAGATGTAGTAGCGCCTCTCGGCCGGCCGGACGACGATAGAATGCGTGGCGGTGGCCGTGCCGCAGCCGTAAGGACTGGTAACGGTCAGCACCACCGTGTAGGTGCCGGATAGGGTGTAAGTGTGGGAAACGGTGTTCCCGGCCCCGTAGGTGCCGTCGCCGAAGGACCAGGTCGGGGTTACGGCGTACTGGGAGGTGTTGGTGAAATAGACGGTGAGCGGCGCCGTACCGGAGACCGGGCTGTAGTCGAAGGAGGCCAGCGGCAGCGGGTAGACGCTGATCGTGCCGGTGGTCGAGGCGGTCTGGGAGATGTTATCCACCGTGAGGACGACCTCGTAGGTGT
>JASFBA010000025.1:0-4268 GCA_036172265.1 Chloroflexia bacterium | reverse complement strand
CTCTAACCCATCCAGATCGAAGCCGGCCAAGACGCAGAGGTCCCCAAAATTCTGTTGTATCTCCTGGGGAAAATCCCGAAGGACTCCGTTTGCCGTGTCCTGGAGGGCCTCTCCCCAAGATTTACCTGCAGCAAGACTTCCGGCCAAGTCGCGGTTGATCTGGGGGTAGCCACCTCCTCTCTGCACAATCTCTGCAGGAGAGACAGGCGATGAAACCCCAAGTCTCTCCAGTTGATCCTCAGCCTGAGGAGAGGTAAAGGGAGGTAGAAACCGCTCTTCAGCACCGCGCAGAACCAGGGAGACCCAGGCCTCCCCTGATTTCGGCAACCGACCTCCCAGGACCACCAGGGCGCCGGCCTGTTCCAGGAGAGGTTGCAGAACATATTTTTCCAGATAGTTTAGAGCAAAGTCTAAGGGCAGTTCGTCCACCCCGTCCACCAGGAGGACCAACCGCCGGCCAGACTTCCGGTATTGGCCTACCAGAAAGTTCGAGCATTCCTCAACCGTGGCCGGCAGGGGGACGGAAAGGTCAAGGGGCTCGGCCAGATAAACGAGAATATCGCGTGTATCGGCGTTCCAGTATCCTTTCTTCAGCCTAGAGGGGGGGAGGTGAAAGGGTTCCTCACAAGGCCGATCCTCTCCCAGAATCAGGTGGCGGATAACGATCGCGCTTCGGTACTTCTCTCGGAGCCGCCGGCCGATCTCGCAGAGGAGCCAGGATTTGCCGGAACCTTTGGGGCCGGTGAAACGAATCGCTTTTCCCCTAGGGTACTCACCGGCAGCCCACTCCTCGACGGCCCTCAGGGCGAAATCTATCTCCTCCTCCCGGTCGGTGAAGAGGTCGGGGGAATATCTCAAGGTGTCCATAGTTCCCAATCTCCTTATAGGGTCCCCAGCCGGTTCCCTTTTAGGCAAATACCGTACCCTTGTCGCCAGTTCAGGGTATCACAGAATACGGGCTTCAGCCCATGCCTTGGAGACATTGTAGCACAGGTTGAAGCCTGGGTCACAGGTGGTTCAGGATGCCTAGGGCAAGGTGAGTAGGAGTGTGGCACCGCCATATCCCTACCGAACCCCCGGTGGGGATGCCCCATTGAGCCCTTTCTCCTTTCGGTAGCGGGCGACAGCCCCCTCCAGGTCGGCGGGTTCGATCCGGCCGGAGGGACCGGCCCTCCGCAGGTGTTCGTCCAGGATCAGTTCGGCCAGGTAAATCACCTCCCGAGGGAGGAGCGGGCTGACGCGAGCGGCCAGATACTTCTCAGGATCCACGGGCAGGCCCACCGTGCCCATGCCCCGGAACGAAGTGAACATCCCCCGGCTGGCCACCCGCAGCCGTTCCTCCAACACCTGGGCCAGCCGTTCTGTCGTCCATTCTATCGTAACTTTCGGCATCGAGGCGGTCAATTGAGGAAACCCTTCCTCGATCAGGTCTTGCATCTCTGTGGGAAGAAAGTATTTTATGAAGATGTGCCTCTCGGCCCACTCCAGGGTCCGGCGTAGCAGAGGCTCAAGAACTTCCGGCCGGGCAACATAGGCATCGGCTCCGTCTACCAGGAGAAAGACGGCCTCGAACCGGAGACGCTCCAAGAGCACCCGAACGAGGGCTTCGAAACGTTCTTGAGGCGATGGGAGGGGGCGGCGTTTCCGACGACGACGGCGCATCGTCTGGCAGAAGGTGCGCAGGGTCTCCGGCAGCGGCTCGATCGGCAGGTCTCGGGCGGTCGGATCGAAGGCTTCGGCGAGGGGAGAAAGGTTGCCGGCCTCTTCGAGTTGATCCAGGTAATACTCGAGGGGGGCCGGCAAGTTTTCCGTAAGAATCGTCTTCAGTTCCCTCTGCAGGGGACGCTCCAGGTGGGGGAAGCGGTAGGCCCGGTAGGCCAGGTGAAATAAGAGTTCGCCGGCTGCCGAACGGGATAGGAAGGTAAAGAAAACGGTTTCGTCCGGAGGCGTGCCGAGCACTTCCGGGGCGGGCAAAAGGAAGGTGATGGGGAAGAAACGCCTCCCTTCGTACTCCGCCCGACAAGCCGCGGCCAGACGGACGCGGAAGGCGCTCTTCCCGCCACCGGGCGGAGCAAAAAGAAACGTAGGCTGTTCCTTCCATAGAAGCGGGAAAGCCTCGTAATCCACCAGGTAGCGGTGAAGGTAGGGGTCACTTCCCGCATCCAGGTGTTGGAAGGGGTCAAAGTGCAACCCCACTTCCTTTTGCAGCCAGCCTAGTGCTTCTTGCGTGCGAGGCATGTCTGTATCTTCCTGCGACGTCGGCCCATCGGACGCGGGTGTCTTGACTATCTTGTTTTCCTTTCTGTAATCTCGATCAACTTGGAGGGGATATTTTTAATTTATCGAAATTTGCATCCCGAAGGTCATACGGATTTCTCGCATTATTCTCACAATATTCTTACCAACGCACCTCCAAACGTATGCCCTTCCCCCGAACTGCGCGGAGCAGGATGGGATCCTCCGGATCAGGCTCGATGGCCTGGCGCAGCCGCCAGAGGGCAGTATCCAGCAGGCTGCGGTACTCTTTCGGCGCTTCGTACCCATCATCGGCCGGAATACGCGGAATATATTTCATCCCTTTGTAGGCCAAGAAGTAGAGTTCGGGCCGGGAGACCGTCCGATTGGGATGGGCATAGAGGTAACAGAGCAGACTCAACGACTGCTCGGAGATCTTGGATAAAGGTATCCCCCACCCTCCCACCCAGAGAACCTCCTCGGCCTCATCCAGGTGCAGGCGCGGCGGATGCTTCCGGCGCAGCACTCGCCAGGTGGCCTCGTCCATCGGACGCCGGCCCGAACGGAGGTAGTGTTCCAGCACCGGCCGAACCTGCTCCAGCCATTCGCGGGGGATGGCCCCGCCCACCTTCTCCAGCCAGGGGAGCCAGGCGGGAGCGGAACACAGGTCCTCCAAGCGCAAGGAGGGGTCTCCGGTGGCCAGGGCCAGCCGGCGCTCGACGACCTGGCGGAGGGCCGACGCTTCCCATTCCAGGCGGAAACAGTCCAGCCGCCTCCGCTCCAGGCCGCTGAGTTTGACCAGTTGCGCTTCGAGGCAGGAAGGGAGGAAGAGTTTCCAGGAGAAGCCCTCTTTTTCAAAGAGGGGCAGGGCGCTAAGGAGTCTTTGGAGGGAAGCCACCAGGCCGGCCGTCGCCTCGCCCCCGATGCCGCCGATGTCCACCAAAATCCAGATGCCCTTCAGGCCAGCAGCGCGCAGGGCCTTGGATAGTTCGGCCAGAATCAGCGGATAGTCGTCGGCCGGGAGCAGGTCTTTCTTCGGCGGGGCAAGGAGCACTGTGAACGGCTGTGGAAGGCGGCTTCCCGGCGTCAGGAGGTGGCCCACCCGGGCATAGAGATGTCCCCGTATGAAGCGATGGATAAACCAGCGCAGCATTTGCATGGCCCAAGCCGGGACATCGTCGAGGGAGGGAGAGCAGGACAGGTGCTCCAGCAGGGCAATGGCGCAGGCATCAAAGACGGCCGACAGTTGGGCGGTCAGGGCCGGCCCCTCCGTCGAGAGGAGCGCGGCCTCTAGTAGAGACCAGCGGACCGGAAGCCGGCGGCTTTCATGCGCCTTCCGCTCAACCATCCTGCAGAGGGCCGATTTGCCGGACCCGGGCCGGCCGAAGACGACGATGGAGCGCTCCCCCGCGATACGCTCGAAATCCTCCGGGGGGACGAAGCACTCCGCCAGCCAGTCGCCCTCTTCCTCGGCGTGCAAGGTGAGGAAAAGTTCCATGGGGCTCGGCCTCGCTTGTTCCATAATTTCAGACATCTCCACCCGAATCCAATTGCTCCAGGTCGGCCGGCAAAATACGGGAGTCCTCCGGATGTTTGGCTACGATTTTCAGAAGCCGGTTGCCCAAGCGAACGAGTCCCCGGGGAGAGCCCCTGGCGCGTTTCACCAACCGGCGGTCCACATCCGGCACCCTCGCCGCGGTATCCTGAGAGGCCCGGCTTTCCAAGGTTCCTTCCTGAAGCCCGGATGTCCGAAGCCGCCTCCGGAGCATTTCCAGAAGTTCGTCCTCGGTCCAGCGGAGACAGAAAGTGTTCCCTTGCCAGTCAAGCGGGCGAACGATGTCGGGCAGGAAAACCTTCAAATAGACCCCCTGGCGGGAGAGCGGGAGGGCCAGGTCCAGGAGCGGCTGCAGCCGGCCGGCAAATTCTTGGGGCTTCCCCTCCACCCATGGTTCGAGCAGGAAGAAGGTGACCTCCCGCCCGGCCGGCCGGGCCTGGCCGAGCAGGGTAAGCAGGTCCTGCCTCTCAAGGCTTGA
>JASFBA010000024.1:0-15391 GCA_036172265.1 Chloroflexia bacterium | reverse complement strand
GCCTCGGTGGTGAACTTGCTCTGCAGTTGGTCAAAGGGCACCTGGAGGGGGTTGACGGTGATGTTGGGATACTCGGCCATGAAGTTATCGAGGATCTCCTTCAGCGCCGTCTCCTCCGCCCCCGTCCAGGCGTGCCAGAGGGCGATGGTGATGGGCTGGGGCTTCGTCGGCACGGCCGTCGGCACGGCCGTCGGCGAAGGAGGCGTGACACAGGCGCTCAGCAGTCCCAGAAGCACCAGAACGGTCAGAGCAAGAAATCGCTTGTTCATCTTCATCCTCCTCAGGGTAAATCCGTGATCGCGGGTACATGATACCCGTTGTTCTGAAGGTTCCGGTACAGATCGCTAGGCATCCCCCCTTTCTGGTCTTTTCGATCTATGTCGCAGGCCGGGCCGCCCCCTCGAGGACGGTGTAGGGATGGATAGGGACGGCCAGGTCGGGACCGCTGAAGAGTTCCTGGAGCACGACGGTGACGGCGCCGATGGCGATGGCTTCGGCTCCCAACTGGCTTGCGACGATGCGGGTACGAGGTGCGGCCACACCGAGGGCCCGCCGGCGCACCGTTTCACACAGCGGGTCGAGAAGGAGGGGGCCGGCGCGGGCCACCCCGCCGCCGATGATGATCACCCCGGGGTTGAGCAGGTTCACCAGGCCGATCAGGGCAGTGCCGATCCTGCGGCCGGCCTGGGCGAAGAGGAGACGCGCTGTAGGGTCGCCCTGGTAGGCCGCTTCGATCAGGTCCAGGATAGAGATGTTATCCTTCCGAGCGAATTTTCCGGATTGCCGGGCGGCCTGCAAGATGGCCGGCCGGGCGGCTAGGGCTTCCAGGCAGCCGGAACTTCCACAGCGGCAGGGGGGGCCGTCCTCGTCAATGACGGTGTGTCCGATCTCGCCGGCGCTGCCGATCTCGCCCCGGTAGATCTTCCCCTCCAGAATCAGGCCGCAGCCGATGCCTGTGCCCACTTTTATAAAAGCCACGTTGCGGGCCCCTCGCCCCGCGCCCCACCAGTACTCACCGATGGCCCCTAAATTGGCGTCGTTATCCAGGTGCACCGGTTTTCCCAGACGCTCCCGCAGGCGCTCGCGGATGGGCGTATCGTGCCAACCGGGCATGATGGGGGGGAAGATGGGCTTGCCCGTGGCAAAGTCCAGGGGGCCGGGGATGCCGATGCCCACGCCAAAGACCTGCTCCATCCGCAGGCCGGCCTGTTCCAAGGCCTGCCCAATCAAGCGGACGACGCGCTCCAATCCGACCTCGGGTCCCTCCTCGATGGTGAACGGTTCCTCCAGGCGGGCAACGGGGCGGGCTTCCAGATCGGTTACCAGGGCCAGGATGTGGGTGGCTCCCAGGTCCACGCCCACGATGTAGCCGGCCTGGCCGTTGAACTCCAGGAGGATGGGGCGGCGTCCGCCGCGGGAGCGGCCGGCCCCCACTTCCCGCACCAGGTTGGCCTCGAGCAGGTCTACGATGATGCTGGAGACAGTGGAACGGCTCAGATGGGTGCGCTTGGCAATGTCGGCACGGGAAAGCCGGCCGGCCCGACGGACCAGGTTGAGCACCAGCCGTTCGTTGTATTCACGCATCAGGCTGAGGTCGGCAGAGGTGCTTTCCATAAGACGCCTCCTCAGGTTCGGCTTTGCTTTATAGTATACCACACTTGGGTTAGTTTGTCAAGTGGACGAACAAATAACTTCCTCACTCCTTGGCAACTTTATTTGCGCAGACGGCCCTTGTGTAGTATACTGAAGTTTGCGCGGACAAAAGAAGGTTTTCGTATTCGATAGAAAAGGAGCCGGAGATGCTCAAGGGGCGCGATCTGGTCAGCATAGCCGATCTGAACCGGGAGGAGGTCCTCCACCTCTTCCGGCGGGCGCAGGAACTCAAGGCCGAGTGGAAGGGCAGGGGAAACCGGCCGTTCCTGGCCGGGAAGACCTTGGCCATGATCTTTGAAAAGCCCTCCCTCCGCACTCGCTACACCTTCGAGGCCGGTATGACCCACCTGGGCGGCCACGCCATCTACCTGGGGCCGGCCGACATCAAACTCGGCGTGCGCGAAACGGTGCCCGATGTGGCCCGCAACCTCTCGCGTTGGGCCGACCTCATCATGGCCCGGACTTTTGCCCATAGCACCGTCGTTACCCTGGCCGAGTATGCCTCCATCCCTGTTATCAACGGCCTTTCGGACCTGGAGCACCCCTGCCAAGCCCTGGCCGACCTCTTGACCGTTTGGGAGCACAAGGGCCGGCTGGAGGGGCTCAAGTTCTCCTTCATCGGCGACGGCAACAACGTCTGTCACAGCCTGATGCTGACCTGTGCCATGCTGGGGGTGGACTTCTGGGCGGCCTGTCCGCCCGGCTATGAGCCGCGCCGGGAGGTGGTGGAGCGGGCCCGCCGTCTGGCCCAGGAAAGCGGCAGTGCCCTGCACATCGTCCACGACCCGGCCGAGGCCGTCCAGGGGGCCGATGTTCTCTACACCGATGTCTGGGCCAGTATGGGCCAGGAGGAAGAAGCGGAAGTTCGACGGAAGGTCTTTGCCCCTTATCAGGTCAATGCCGCCCTGGTGGCCCGGGCCCGGCCGGATGTGATCGTGGAACATTGCTTGCCGGCCCATCGGGGCGAAGAGATCACCGACGAGGTGCTCGACGGACCGCACTCGGTCGTCCTGGACGAAGCCGAGAACCGCCTGCACGTGCAGAAGGCGCTTCTGGTAGAACTGGTCGGGGCACTGGAGTAGATATCCGAAAACTTATGGGTGAGGTGTTTGCAGGTAGGCGAAAGCACAGCCTTCGCCTACCCAGCGGGAGATAGAGAAATGGCCGGCAACCGGGGGATTTACAACGCTGCCATGAAGCGGGCCCAGGAACTTGCCCAAAAGCAGCAGTGGGCAGCCGCGCTGAGGGAGTATCAGCGTGCCGCAGCCGAATTCCCCGAGGACATGGATGCACGGCTGGGCATCGCCGCCGCCTATGCCGGGCTGCAGCGCTGGAAGGAGGCCCAGGAGGTCTACCGGAAACTCCAGCAGGAGACTCCGGAAGACCCGGTGATTCTGGAGCGGCTGGCCGAAAGTTACATCCAGGGCAAGGATCTGGCCCAGGCGCGGGAGGTGCTGCTCCGCCTGAGCGATCTGCACGTGCTTCACCGCAAGGTTCCCCAGGCGATCGCCGTGCTGGAGCGCCTGGAGAAACTTCTTCCCCAGGATGACGAGGTACTGAACCGCCTGGCCAGTCTCTACCTTCGGGCAGGCGACCGTCCCAGTGCGGTGCGCGTACAGACCGAACGGGTACGGTTGCTCTTTCGCCAGGGCCGGCTGGATGAGGCCATGGCCCTGGGCGAGGAGACGCTCAAATTGGCCCCGGATAACCGCCAGGTCAAGGAACTCCTCTTCCGCCTGCGGCGGGAGGTCGCCGCCCGTAAGGAACGGGGAGAGGTTCCCGTGGAAACCGCCCCGGCGGCCGTGGTCAGCACCTATCAATTGGAAGAATGGGCCCGCGAGGCCGCAGAACATCAGGAGCGGGGTGACTTGGAAGGGGCACTCCGGCTCTATGAACGGGCCGTCCAAGGGGGACTCCGCCGGGCCGACGTCCTCTACAGCCTGGGCCTCCTTTACAAGGAAGTCGGCCGTCTCCAGGAGGCAGTAGGCCTTCTCCAGGATGCTACCGGCGACGACGAATTTGCCCTTTCCAGCCATTATGCCTTGGGGGAATGTTACCGCGACCTGGGGCAGTTGGACCAGGCGGCTCAGGAGTTTGAGCGGGCCATCCATCTGGTAGACCTGCAGAGCATCGGACGGGAGGCGGTGGAGGACCTGATCCAGATGTACGAGGCGGCAGCGGATGTCCACGAGCGCCGAAAAGACCTGGCCCGGGCCGCTTCGCTTTACGCTACCCTGGCCGGTTTTTTGCAGAGCAAACGCTGGAAGCAGGGGCGCACGGACGAGTTTCGTCGGCGGGCGCAGGAACTTACCGAGCGGAGCATGTTCGAGAAATTGCGCCAGTTGGGGACGGGCATCTTGCCGGCCATCGAGGGGCGGGTTCGTGGGGAGCCGGCCGAGGAGATGGCCGTGGAGGAGGCCGCCCCCTCCATCCCTCCCCTCACAGAAGGCACCCTGCGTCCCATCACCGATTTCCTGCGCGCCGCCGGCCGGACCGAGGCCGCTTTCCCGGCCGGCCCGCCTGCCCCGGTCACGGTCAAGCCGCTGGAGGAAGCCCTGGCCATCGTCCCGCCGGTGCCGGTGCAATTGCCGGTGCGGGAACTCGATACCAGCGGCCTGGAAGAGCCGGTGCAGGAACTCGTCCAAGCCAGTCGCATCTACCTGGAAAGGGGCCTTTTCAACGCGGCCATTGACGCCTGTTGCGAGGTCATCGTCCAGGCTCCAGATTACCTGCCCATCCACCTGCGCCTGGCCGAGATCTACGAACGCCAGGACCGGCCGGAAATGGCCCTGGCCAAGTACCAGGCCTTGGCCCAGACCTACCTGGCCCGCGAGGAGAAGGAAAGGGCGGTGGAGGTATACCGGGCGATGCTGGCCCTCTCCCCAGATGCCGTCCCCACCCGCAGCCACCTGGCCGACCTGCTCCTCGAACTCGGCCAAACGGAAGAGGCCGTCCGGGAAAAGATACAACTGGCCCAGTCCTACTTCCGCCTGGGCCAGACCGGTCGGGCCATAGAGACCTTCCGCGAGGTGAGGGCCCTGGCTCCGGAAGATAAGGAGGTCTACCTCGAATACGGCCTTTTCCTCCTGAAGATGGACCGTCCCGATGCGGCCCTGGGGGAACTGCGCCGTGCCCTGCAGTTGGATCCCCAGGACACCTGCGCCCTGACCCGGGTCAACGTGGCCCTGGCCCAGTTGGGCGAGGAGAGGGCCTTCTGGGAATCGCTCGCCACCGTCCTTCGGCGAGCCGAACAGGACCACGAGGCCGCTCTGACGGTCGAGAAGGAGTACCGAGATGCGCTTCTCCTGCAGGAAAGCCCGTTTCTTTACTACGCCCTGGGCCTGCTGAAACGTCAGGCCGGCCTCCTCAGCGAAGCGCTGGAAAACTTCCAGCGGGCCTACCGCCGTTTCGGCCCGGAGCCGAGCGATCCCCTGCAACTCCGCCTCTGCCGTGCCCTGGCCGAAGCATACCTCCTTCTGGGGCGTCCGGAGGAGGCCATCCGCGTTCTGGAGCAGGGTCTGGAGTGGGCCAAGGTGCTGGCGCCTTCGGAGGCCGAGCCCGGCCTGCCCGATTTCGCTGCCGTACCCACTCCGTTGACCTTCTATCACTGGCTGGCCGAAGCCCATACCAAGGCCGGCCGGATGGACCAGGCCATCGCTGCATTGAACCAGGCCAAATCTGCCCACCCCTTCGACCGGGAAACCGGCACCAAACTGGCCGACCTCTACTTCCGCCAGGGCAACTTGAAACAGGCCCTGGCCGAATTGAACGAACTGGCCCAGCACTATGAGCAGACCAAGCAACTGGATCGCGCCCTGGAGATCTACCAGCATATGGTTCGCCTGGCCCCCAACAACATCGCCGTTCGCAAACACCTGAGCCGCCTTTACATCCGCCGGGGATACGTGGATAAGGGATTGGAAGAACTGGAGGCGGTGGCCGAACTGCAGCAGAAGCGCGGCCTGATCGAGGAAGCGGTGGCCAGCCTCCAGGAGATGGCCGATGTCTATTGGACCCTGGGCCGCCATGACCGCTCCTACCAGGTCTATGACCGTATCGTGCGCCTGTCCCCGGAGGATGTGGCCGCCCGTCAGCAACTGGTCAACCTGCACATCCTGGCCGGCCGACTGGCCGATGCCCTGGAGGAGCAGCGCAATATCGCCCGTATCGCCCGGCGAAGGAAAGATGCCGAAACATCCATAGCCGCCCTGCATCAGGTTCTGGCGCTCGATCCCCAGGACCGCTGGGCCCTGCGAGAATTGGCCGACCTGCTGGCGTCCCGGGGCGAACACGGCCAGGCCCTGCGCCTGTACCGTCGCCTGCTCCGTCTGGAACCGGACAACGCCGAGGTGGCCAGGCGTATCCAGGAGGAAGAAGCCCTGACCGGGGTTCAGGCGGACGCTTCCGGCTAGAGGAGAAGACCGATGGCGCAGATCCTCTGGCTGCTTTCCCGCCTCGACCTGAGCAACCTCCTGGATATCCTCCTGGTTGCGCTCCTTTTTTACTTCCTTCTGACCGTCCTCCAGGGCACCCGGGCCATCCCTTTGTTACGGGGGCTGCTCATCGTCCTCCTGTTGACCCTGGTCCTGCGCTCGGCGTTCAATCTGACCACCTTGGGCTGGCTGCTCGATAACGCCCTGCCGGCCATGATCATTATGATCCCGGTGCTCTTTCAGCCGGAACTGCGTCGGGCCTTGGAGAATCTGGGCCATGGCGGCCCCTGGTCCAAACGCCCATGGAGTCCCTCGGCTGCCCAGGAGATGCACGAGACCATCGCCGAGATCGCCCTGGCCTGCGTCGAACTTTCCTACCGGCGCGTCGGCGCCCTGATCGTGCTGGAGCGCTCCATCCGCCTGGACGAATATGCCGAGCGCGGCGTTCGCCTGGATGCCCGGCTTTCCGCCCGGCTGTTGCAATCTATCTTTTACCCGAACGCCCCGCTCCACGATGGGGCCGCCCTGGTGCGCGGAAGCCAAATCCTGGCGGCCGGCTGTGTCCTGCCCTTGAGCGAGGATGTGCTCGATAGTTATCAGTACGGCATGCGACACCGGGCCGCCATCGGCATCAGCGAGGCGACCGATGCCATCGCCGTGGTCGTCTCCGAAGAGACCGGCGCGATCTCTGTGGCTCAGCGGGGACGTATGGTGCGCTGGCTGGATCGGGAGAAACTCACCGGCTTGCTGGAGGCCCTCCTTCACCTGCATGAAGTACGGGCCTTTCCCAGGAGAGGGAAGGTATGAGGGCGTTTCTCCAGCGCTACCGTCCGACCCGTACCCATTTCTTCCGCCTGCTGGTCGCTCTGATCCTGGCTTGGGTGGTCTGGGTCTATGTGACGATCAGCCGGAATCCGGAGATGCAGTTCCAGTTCGAGGAGGTTCCTCTACAGGCCCAGGGCCTGCGTTCCAACTTTATCTTGACCGACGAGCGGGGCATTCCCCTGCCGATCCTGCCCTCGGCCTCTCTCACCGTCTTTGCTCCGCAGGCCACACACCTCTCGGCCGATGACTTTCGCCTTTACCTGGACCTGAGCCCGATTGCCGAGCCCGGGATCTACGAACTTCGCGTCCAGGTGGAAACCCGGCAGGTGGTCCGTGCCTGGACGGTCCGTCCGGAAAAGGTCCAGGTGCGGGTTGAAGAAGTCCAACGGACGCTCCTGCCGATCAAAGTGCGCCTGCAGGGACAGCCGGGACTGCCCTACATTGTGGGCACGCCCCTGGTCGTCCCCAGCCGTGCTTTGGTGCAGGGCCCCGGAAGTCGGATGCAACTGGTGGCCGGCGTGCAGATTCGCGTGGATCTGGCCGGCCGGGTGGCCTCTTTGGAAAACGCCCCCCTGTCCGCGGTGGCGGTGGATGCCGCCGGAAACGAGGTCGGCGGCGTCACGGTCGTTCCTACCACCTTCACCGTGACCGTGCCCATCGCCCTCCAAGGCGGACACCGTGCCGTCTCGGTAGTGCCGGTCACTTGGGGACAACCGGCCGCCGGTTTCTACCTCCATGCCGTCGAGGTTTTCCCCGATATGGTGACCATCTTCAGCGGGGACCCGGCCATCCTGACCCAGGTGCCCTACCTGGAGACGTTGCCGGTGGACATCTCCGGACGTAGCCAGGATTTCAGCCAAACGGTGGGATTGAATGTGCCCCCCAACGTCTCTCTGATCAATTCCCCCGACCGGGTGACGGTGACAGTGCACTTTGGGAGCATCACCCCTCTGCTGCACCTTTCGCTCCCGGTGCGGGCCACGGGCCTGGGAGAAGGCCTGCGGGCCTCCTGGGAGCCGACCTGGCTCCGGGTGGTCATACAGGGGCCGCTGGAGGCCCTGGAGGGGTTGGCGCTGGACCACCTCTGGGCCCAGGTGGATCTGAGCGGCCTGGACGCCGGAGAGTACGACCTGCCGGTTACCTTCACCGTTCCGGCCGGAATCGAGGTCCGACCGACCGAAACCTCTACCGTTCACGTGATCATCGAGCGGCCGGCCACCCCCACTCCTACCCCCACGCCGACCCCGACCCCCACGGCGATCCCCACGTCCGTCCCCAGCCCCACCCCTTCGCCCGCGCCGATCCTGACCTTTATAGCCCGAGGCGGCCGGCCGACAAGCGGGAAGAAGTAGGAACTGCTCCCTTACCGGGGCATCCGGGATTCCCCAAAAGCCTCCACCAGGCTTTCCACCTCAGCGGCGCTCGACCTAGAGAGGGCTTCTTTGGCCAGAGACCGGGCTTCCGGGATGCTCAGGCGCGCCAGCAGCAACTTGACTCCGGCGATGCGCTCAGCCGGCAGACAGAAGCCGTCCACGCCCAACCCCAGGAGAAGGACCACCGCACCGGGACTGCCGGCCGATTCCCCGCAGACATCCAGCCTCCGACCTCGGCGGTGCGCCGTCTCCACCGCTCCCTGCACCATGTGCAACACTACGGGATGCAACGGGCGGAAGAGGTGGGCCACCCGTAGATTTCTCCGGTCACAGGCCGTCAGGTATTCGGTCAGCCGATCCAGGTCCAGGAAGAAACCGACCTCCTCCCCGGCGAGTGCCTCCAACCCCAGGACGGCAAGCGGTGTCTGGAGGAGCAGGGCGGTTTCCACATCCTGGGCCTGGGGAAGGCCGGCGTTTTGCAGGTCCAGCCGGGCGCGTTCCAGCCACTCCAGGGCGGCGCGCAGTTCGGCCAGGGTCTCAACCATGGGAAAGACCACCCCGATAGGCCGACCGACTCCGGCCCGCAGGATGGCCCGCAGTTGTTCGCGAAAGGCGGAAAGGTAGGCCAGAGAGAGGCGCACGCCCCGCAACCCCAGCAAGGGGTTGCGCAGTTCCGGCTCGGCGGCAAAGGGAAGCGGCATTTCCGGGCCGGCAGAGAGGGTACAGAAAAAGGCCCGGCCGGCCGGGGCCTGTTCCAGAAGGCGGCGGTACGCTTCCGTCTGCTCCTCCTCGTTGGGAGGCGATTCTTTCCCCAGGAAAAGGAAATCGGTGCGGGCCAGGCCGATTCCCTCCGCCCCGCTAGCCAGTGCTGAAAGCAGCCCGGCCGGCTGCTCCAGGTCTACACGGACATCCACTCGCCAGCCGTCGGCGGTTACGGCCGGTGCGCTCGCATCCCGGATCGGCCGGGCCTCCTGGAGCAGGCGCTGCCGTTCGCGGTAATAGGCCAGCACCTCCGCTTCCGGTTCCACCTCGACTAGGCCCGTACTGCCGTCTACCACAACGGTCTGGCCGTTCTGAACCTGCCGCAGGAAATCCTCCCCTAGGCCGATGACCGCCGGCAGTTCTAACCGCCGGGCCACGACGGCCACCGGGGCCGTCGGCGTGCCCCGGGCCAGGCACAGCCCTCGCGGGGGATGAGCGGCCAGTTGCAGGGCTTCGCTGGGCCCCAACATTTCGGCCGCCAGGATCGCTCCCCGAGTAGCGGGAAAGAGGGCCGCGTCCGGGTGCCCCAGCAGAGCGGCCAACACGCTACGCCCCACGTCATGCAGGTCGGCTGCCCGGGCCCGCAGGTCCTCGGCCTGGATGGAGGCAAAGATCGAAAGGTACGATTCCACCGCTTCCTGCCAAGCCTGTTCGGCCGGCCGGCCCTCCAGGATGCCGCCTCGGGTGCGGTCTACCAGGGCTGGATCCGCCAGCAGGAGCACCTGAGCCTCCAGAAGGCGGTCGGTCTCCGGACGCAAAGCGGAAGGGATGGCCGCCCGCAGGGCCCGTAAATGGGATTGGACGTGTTGCAGGGCGCCTTCGAAGCGGGACATCTCTTCTACGACCTTTCCCGCTCGCCTTCGGCTCACCTCCAGCGGGGCCGGCCGGTAGAGGAAGGCCGGCCCGATGGCGATTCCCCTGGACAGTCCGATACCCTGAAATACGGCCATAAGGTCCCCCCGGCCTCAAACGGCGGCTTTCCATGCCACCGCCAGCAGGGTGGAGCGCAGCGGCGGCAGGAGAAGGGCGGTTCCCCAGAGGAGCACTTTAGGCACCCCCCGCCAGGGCCGGGAAAGCATCCGCCGCCAGGTGACCCCAACGCCCTCCCGGGCGGCCACATACCGTACCTTTATATGGGCAAACCCGGCTTCTTGGAGCAACCAGTGTACCTCTCCGGCGGTGTAGAGGCGGTGATGCATGGTATAACGCTCCTCGCCCCGCAGACGCATCCGCCGCCGGAACTCCTCCGTCGACTCCAGGCTGCGAAAGGAAAATAGCCGGCCGGCCAGGAAAAGCCGCTCCCGGAGGGAACAGGCGTTGGGCGTGCTCAACACCAGTTGGCCTCCGGGAAGGAGCACCCGATATGCCTCCTCCAAGGCCGGCAGGGGAGAACCGGCCAGGTGTTCGATCACCTCCGAAAGAACCACCGCCTCGAAGGAACTTTCGGCATAGGGGAGCGGATCCGTTTCCAGGTTGCCCCGACGAACCTCTACGCCCAGTCGGATCCAGAGGGACGAACGGTCCTCTGGGCGCAGGTCCAACCCCCAGACCCGGTAGCCGGCCCGCACCAGTATCTCCGTGAACTGGCCCGGGTTACAGCCGATCTCCAGCACCCGGCTGCCCGACGGCACTTCCAACGCCTCCAGGAGGGCCAGGTAGCGCCGGCAGTGCAGGCGAAAGTACTCCGGCTTGTCGCCCACCGCCGCGCTCCGGCCGTATTGCTCCACCAGGAACCGGGCCTCTCCTTTCCGCACTAGGTCCTCCAACCTACTCCGACCAGCCCATTGCCCAAGAGCGGCGGGCCGGGGAGGCCGAACCTCCAACGCAGCGGCAGCCAGAAGAGCGGCTTGACTCCGGTCCGTACCCGCACTCCGGAGAAGCCGGCCGCCTGGAGTGCCCGACGCAGTTCCGGTGGGCTGTAAAGGCGAACGTGGCCGGGGTCGGCCACGCCCGACCAGCGCCGGCCTAGGAAGAAACGCCGGATGTCCCAGCGGTTGACGGTACGCACCAAAAGGATGCCGCCAGGACGTAGGACTCGCCAGCATTCGCTCAGCAGACGCTCGCCTTGGTTCATGTGCTCCAGCACATCGCCTAGGAGAACCCAATCAAAACTCCCCTCGGCAAAGGGGAGGCCCTCGACCAGGTCGGCCTGGACCAGGCCGGCCTCGGGAACCTGTTGGCGGGCCCTCTGCAGGGCATAGAAGGAACGGTCCAACCCTAGAACGCGATTTTCCCAGCGGGAAAAAATGCGTAACCCCGGCCCGGCCCCGCACCCCGCATCCAGTACCCGCCGACCCTGAGGCGGCTTTTGTCCGGCCAGGCGAAGCAGTCGGCCGTACTCCCAGGCCACCTTAGCCTCCGACTTGCGCTCCTGGGCGGCAAAGTAAGCCCGTTCATCCACTCCGCTTCCTCCCCTGCCGGGCCAGGGCGATGGCCTCGTGGTAGACCCGGAGGACCTGCTGCACCAGGCGCTCTCCATCGTAACGATCGCGCAGCGTCCGTTCTCCGCCGTCTGCCAACCGCCGGCGCAACTCCGTATCTTCGAGGAGGCGAAGGATGGCCCGGGCCAGGGCACGGCTATCCCCCCGGGGAACCAAAAGGCCGTTTTCGCCATCGCGGACGATCTCCCGCACGACCGGGATGTCCGTGGTAACCACCGGGGCCCGGCAGGCCATCGCCTCCAGAAGCGGCAGGCCGAAGCCTTCGTAGCGGGTGGGCAGGATATAGACATCGCAGGCCCGCAGCAGGGCGATCTTTTCCTCCTCGGAGACCGGGCCGAGGATGTGCAGGCGATCGGCCAGGCCCAGAGCGGCGGCGCGGGATAGCAGGGCCTCTCGTCCGGCTGGGTTGTGGGTGACCAAGACAAAGGCCGCTTGCGGGTAGAACCGGACAACCTCCGGCATCGCCTCCACCAGGAGGTCCGCCCCCTTGCGGGGGGTCAACTGGCCGATATAGAGGAGAAGCGGCCGGCCAAAGGTCCGTTCTGGCGGCCGATGGGGGATAGCGGCGATGAAATCGCGCTCGATCCAGAGCGGCACCAGGCGAATGCGCTCCTGGGGAATGCCCATCCGGGCCAGTTCTTCGGCTTCGTGTTCGGAGCAAGCCAGGTGGAGATCGGCCTGGAAAAGCGGCCGGTGCAGAAAGTAGTTGCGCAGGTGGGTACGCAGATGGCCGTCGCGGAGTACCCGGCGCAGCAGGTCCGGGAAGGTATAGATCAAGCGCTCATAGTGCGGAGGAACGCTATAGGGGTCCTCGCGGTTGTCCACCAGGAAGGGGTCATGGAACGGCCCCAACCAGGTGTAGACGATCGGCACGCGCCAGCGTCGGAGCAGGCGGGCGGCGGAAAAGGCCAGCACGTTGCGAGGGTGAAAGAAGTGGGCCACATCCGGGACGACCTCGCCGGCCATGGCCCGGCGCAGTGCGCCGGAGGGCCAGAAGCGAGACGGCAGGCGGTGGACACGGATGCCGGCGATTTCCTCCTCTTTTTCCCGCAGGTGAGGAGAGCGCGGGTCACGGTAGCCGTAAAAGACAACCGAATGGCCCAGCCAGACCAGTCGCTCGCCCAGCACCCGTTCCGGCCACTGGCGAAAGGTCTGGGTAACTCCTCCAAGACCGAAGATGGCAATCTGCATTCGAGTCCTCGCCTGGTCCTTATTCCAACATTGTACTATAGCCTGGATGGGGGCGCAAATTTCGAGTTAAATCGCAGATAATCTTACTCTATGAGGAGTTTTCCTCCAGGTAGACACACGTCATAGGGCAGGTTGAAGGTCTGGGTTACAATATCAAGCCGCTCATGGTCGAGGAAATGGCGCGCCAGGGGGTTCTTCTGCTCGACAAAGCGGTTGTCGCGTAGAATGGGGCTTGACATTTGGAAACAAATGTGCTATACTATAAACAGAATAGATGTTCTGGCCGGCGGTTCTTTTTTGCCGCCGAGGCCTCCGAACCCGGGAGGTTAACATGGCTTTGCCAGGGAATCATTGGGATTTTCTCCGTTCTTTGGAGAACGGGCAGGTAACGATGTGGCCGCGGGATCACTGCCGGCCTCACTACATCGGCACGGAAACCCCGGCCGGGCCGTCCATCTCCTTCTTCCCCAACCCGTTCAACTCGGCCGTGGTGATGATTCGCCTACCCCGGAGCCACCTGGAATGGGCGGGGGGCCGGCCGGTGGCGGTGGTCGGCGAGGTGGCTGCCGGCCGCTATGACGTTACCGTGGCCTACCACGAATCGGGGGAAGAAGTCCTCCTCCTGCCCCCGGAGTGGGCCCGCCCCGGCACCTTTGCCCTGCGGGTACGCGGCCATTCCATGGTCGGTGCCGGCATCGCTGAAGGCGATTACGTTATCGTCCGCCCGCAATCCATCGCTGAAAGCGGCGACCTGGTCATCGCCGGCCTGACCGATTCCGACGATCCCGAGGGTTACATCACCCTGAAGCAACTCTTCTGGGAGGGAGATCACATTCGCCTGCAGCCGGCCAACGCCTCGATGGCCCCTATCCACCTGTATCCCCAGAACGGACAGGACCCGGTAGAGATTCAGGGCAAGGTGGTGGCCGTAGTGCGGGTGGAGGACGATTGATCGTTTCGTCTATGGCTTGCCCTAGAGGCGGTAGGGAGAAGTCATCTGAGCCTCCGGGCGAACCGTTGCCACAGGGCGACGAGCCGGGCCCTTTCCGCATCCTTCTCCGACTTCTCCTCCGGAATAGGGGCAACACTTTCGGAGGGCGCGATCTCCGGTACGGTTGATCGGGCCGGCCCGGCCCCCTCGGCCGGCCTCTTCCGTCGTCCCAGAAAGAGGACAAGGCCCAGGGCCAGGAGGCCGGCCAAGGCCGGGAGCAAAAGCAGCGTCGTCTCCCCTCGCCCTTCTCCCTCACCGGCCGTCGCGCCGCCCGGCCGGGACTCCTGAGGCGAAGGACCAGCGGTGGGCAGGGCTGCCCTTTCCATCGCCGTTGGAGACGGGGTCGCCGAAGGAGAAGGCGAAGCCGTCCAGGTCGCCGTGGGCCGGGCCGTCGTCGGGATGGGAGGGGAGGTGGGGCGCGGCGAGGGCGTGGTGGTGGGTGCAAAGGTGGCGGTAGCAGAGGGCGATGAGGGCGGACGGGTAGCCGCAGGAGGCGGCGAGGGTATCTCCGTGGGTGAAGGGGCCGGGGAAGGCGTAGCCGTCTCGGTGGGAAGGGGCGTGTCGGTGGGTGGGCGGGTTGGATGAGGTGTGGGGGAAGATGCAGGCGTTTCCGTGGGGGGAGCCTCGGTGGGCACCGGCGTTTCGGTCGGCCGGGGGGTCTCCGTCGCCGTGGGCAGGGGTGTCTTGGTCGGCCACGGGGTCTCCGTTGCCGTAGGTTGGGGCGTCTTGGTCGGCCACGAGGTAGTAGGTGGTGGAGATGCCTGGGCGGGGGGCAGCGCGTCCTCGAGCGGTCCGGCCCAGGCCAGACTGGCGGCCGGAAACACCCAGAAGGGCAACAGCAGGACCAGGATGATCCACTTTTCCATCTTCCTCTCCCCCCGGATCGGCCCGTGGGGACGAGGAAGGACCGCCCCCACGGGCCTTGGCCGGGCCAACCTAACGAACCGTTACCTCCAGGGTATATTGCACCTCCGGTCCCCAGTGTGCCCCACCCGGGAAATTGGTAACCCGCAGGTCGTAGCAGCCCGAAAGCGGCGGGACGAACTCGAAGCAGGCAGCAAGGCCATCACAGTCGTCATCGCTATGGACAAGCGGGCTATCGTAGTATCCATGCACGTATAGGTCCAAGATGGGATCGGCCCCGCCGGTCAGATCACGGGTCTCGATGTAATAGGTCGTGCCGGCGGTGAGGTCGAGGTAGGCCCAGTCTATGTCGCCCTCCGGACCGAAGGAGTGCCGTTGTGATTGGCCTGGAGAAAGCGGCCTGGCCTGCTCTGGGATGTTGTCCGGCTCATAAGCATCCCCGGTGTAAAGGTTTCGGGCGACCAGCGGCAGGTAGACCTGGAAACGCGGAGCGAGTACGTCTACAGGGATCGTCCCTTGAAGTGAGCCGCAGTCGTTCCCGACGGACAGGGTAGCCGTGTAGCGGCCGGCGGTGGCATACGTATGCTGTACCACCGCTCCCTCCGCCGGCGGGGCGCCATCGCCGAAAGACCAGAGGTAGTGGAGAGGTGCGCTCCCGGCGGACAGGGTAGCGGTGAAGGTGCCTGTTTCCCCCCGGAGCAAAGGCCGGGGGGAATAGGTGAGTATAAGGCCGGCCGGGGCGATACAAAAGGCCACCTCCACCTCGATCTGGACTGAAGATGTGCCGCAGGCGTTCGTCGCCGTGAGTACCACCCTATAGGTGCCCGTCGTCGCATAGGTATGGGTGACCACCGGGCC
>JASFBA010000023.1:0-10297 GCA_036172265.1 Chloroflexia bacterium | reverse complement strand
TAATCGTCCGCGCCCACCTCCAACCCAACGACTTTGTCCACCTCGTCGGTGCGGGCGGTGAGCATCAGGACAGGAGTGGTGGCCTCTCGCCGAAGAATCCGGCAGACCTCAAAGCCGTCTATGTCGGGAAGCATCACATCCAGGATGACCAGGTCCGGGCGCTCCCGACGGGCCGTCTCCACCGCCGCCCATCCGTCGGTGGCGGTCAGGACCCGGTAGCCCTCTCGTTTCAGGTTATACCTCAACGTTTCCAGGAGGACAGGTTCGTCCTCTACGACCAGGATGGTGTGCATAGGAGTACCGCTTGCAGCCGCTGCAAGACCTGCTCCAAATCCGCTTTGATCTCCTTCAGTGCCCGCGTGTCCCACAGCAGTCGCGGCGTCTGCTGTTCTGCCAGTTCCGCCTCCAGCAACTTTAAGAAGTCGGCGGCGGCGCGAGTGGCCTCAGATAGGTGTGGCCGGGCAGCGGGGTCGCGGTGGCCCAGGTGCTCGGCCCAGCAGCGGGCCAGGTCGGCCGGGTCAGGACGGCCGCGGCGGGTGAGCGACTGCGCCGACAGGGGCGCGGCCGGCCCCTTCAGAAAGGTGTCGTCAAAGAGCGGGGCGGTCAGGTCGGGGTACCGGCGGGCGAAGGCGGCGTAGGCACGCGCCAGCGCGGTCCAGAAGGCGCGGTGCTGGGGGTCCACGCCTAGTACGGTGCACACCCGTCCGGCCAGGCCGGCCTTCTGGAGCAGATGGCCGAAGACGGCTTCGGCGACGGCGGAGAAGAGGGCTTCGGACAGCATCGTCTATCCTCCCCAGAGCCTCGCGCTATCGTTGGCTTACCGGTCGTAGTCAGTGGCCTGGAAAGGCGGGGCGAGCGCGTACAGGCCGCGCCGCAGTGGATACAGACGTCCCACTACCACCCAGCGCGATAATTAGCGACGCGCACCGTTGGGGCCAACACCACCCGCGAGGAGCAACGCCGTTTCAAAAAGCGGCTCATCACCCACCAGTTCGGCCAAACGAGCGAATTTTGCCATAAACGGCAAATGGTTGCAGTACGAACAGCGCCCCAGGAGGGATTCGAACCCCCGACCCGCTGCTTAGAAGGCAGCCGCTCTGTCCACTTGAGCTACTGGGGCTCCCGCCGGACATTATAGCCCTCCCTATCCCCTCTTGTCAAAAATAAGCCTGTCGTCAAGGCTTGCGGGAGGCGACCCTGCGGGTGTTCCTGCACTCCGGGTAGCCGGAGCAAGCCAGGAAGGGGCCGTAGCGGCCCCGACGCAGCACCATCGGCCGGCCGCACTTTTCACAGACTTCGCTCGTCTCCTCTTCCCTCGCTTCCGAGGGAAGAGGACGGGTATGGCGGCAGGCCGGGTAGTTCGTGCAGGCCAGGAACGGCCCAAAACGCCCCTGCTTCACCGTCATCGGGCTGCCACACTTTTCGCAAGGGGCCAAGTCCTCCCTGACTTCCACCGCCGGCCTCTCCACCGGCACCACCTTCCCCTCGGGCGTCCGGGCGAAATCCCGGGCGTTTTTGCACTCCGGATAACCCGAACAGGAGAGGAAGGGCCCGTTTTTCCCCCAGCGGATGACCATCGGCCGGCCGCATACCTCGCAAAGGACATCGGTCGGTTCGGCTTCTCGCCGGACATCCCGCATCTCCGTCTCGGCCCGGGCCAGTTCCGTCACCAGGGCGCGGTGAAACTCCTCCAGCACCGGCACCCGCGCAAGGGACCCGGCAGCGATTTTGTCCAGACGTTCCTCCATCTGCGAGGTAAAGTTGTAATCCAGGATGTCGGGGAAATGGGCTACCAGGAGGTCGTTCACAAGAAAGCCCAGTTCCGTCGGGCGCAGGGGGGAGTTGCGCCTGCGGGCGTCCACCCGCTCGACATAGCCCCGCTCCCGAATCGTTTCCATAATCGGAGCATAGGTGGAGGGCCGGCCGATGCCCCGCTTTTCCAGTTCCCGAATCAGGGTGGCCTCGGTGTAGCGCGGCGGCGGTTCGGTAAAGTGCTGCAGGGCCAGGAGTTGCACCAGGTCCAGCGGCTCGCCCTCCCGCAGCGGCGGCAGGAACTTTTCCCCGGCCGAAGGACCGCCTTCCTCATCCTGGTAGACGACCAGAAAGCCGGAGAAGCGGATCACCGACCCGGTGGCCCGAAAGATGTACCCCATCTCCCGATCCCCCTGTTCCCCTGTCGGGGAGGGCCGGGTGGGAGGAAGGGCCAGAACCTCGGCTACCGTCTGTTCCAGAATCGCCGGGGCCATCTGGCTGGCCAGGAAGCGCTTCCAGATGAGGTCGTAAAGGCGGAACTGGTCCCGATCCAGGAATTTGCGAATCGCCTCCGGCTCCCGATAGACCGAGGTGGGGCGGATAGCCTCGTGGGCTTCCTGGGCCAGAGCCACCTTGGTCTTGTAGACGGGCGGCTTCTCCGGCAAGTACGACGTCCCCCATTTTCCGGCGATAAAGGCGCGGGCTTCCTCCTGGGCCAGCGGGGAGACGGCGGTGGAGTCGGTGCGCATGTAGGTGATGAGGCCGACGGAGCCCTCCTCCCCCAGTTCGACGCCCTCGTAGAGTTGTTGGGCGATTCGCATGGTGCGGCCGGGGGCCATCCCTAGGCGGCGCGAGGCCTCTTGCTGGAGGGTGCTGGTGATAAAAGGCGGGAGCGGCCGGCGTCGCACTTCCTTCTTCTGTAGGTGCAACACCCGATAGGTAGCCCCCTCCAGTTCATTTATGATGGCCTGGGCCTCGGCCTGGGTCTTCAGGTCAAAGCGTCCCAATTTCTTCCCGCGGACACTGACCAGGACGGCGCGGAAGACATCTTCCGGTTGTCGTCCCTTTCCGGGCGGAGGAATTTGGGCCAGGTTCGCCTCCACCGTCCAGTATTCCTGGGGCTTGAAAGCGGCGATCTCGCGTTCGCGCTCCACAACCAGACGCACGGCCACCGATTGCACCCGGCCGGCCGAAAGTCCCCGCCGGACCTTTTTCCAAAGGAGCGGGCTGATCTGGTAGCCCACCAGCCGGTCCAGGATGCGCCGGGCCTGCTGGGCATCTACCAAGTTCATGTCCAGGCGGCGGGGGTGCTGGAAGGCCTCCCGAACGGCCGGCGGCGTGACCTCGTGAAAGACCACTCGGTGCACCGGCTTGCCCTCGGGACGGGTCACCTGGACGATGTGCCAGGCGATGGCCTCGCCCTCCCGGTCGGGATCGGTGGCCAGGTAGACCTCGGCCGCCTGCTCCACCTGCCTTCGTAATTCCCGGACCACCTTGGACTTGGCCCGAGGCACCATGTAGGTAGGGACGAAGCCGGCCTCGATGTCCACTCCCAACTTGCTCTTGGGCAGGTCGCGTACATGGCCCATCGAGGCCTGGACCTCGTAGCCACCCCCCAGGACCTTGCGGATGGTGCGCGCCTTGGCCGGCGATTCGACGATGACCAGTTTCCCCGCCATCTCCTTCACCCGCTTATCTTCCATTTCCTACCTTGAGACGCCTCGGCCCCAAGTGGGCAAGGGCTAGTATACTATAGTTGGTGCAATTTGTCAATATTCTCCTCGACGGACGGGTTTAGAACCCGCCTCTACTTGCAACCCCACAGCCGTACCGTTCCATCCCAGGAACCGATGGCCAGAAGGGTGCCGTCAGAGGAAAAGGCGACTGCCGGACGAAAGATCGCCACGTCCAGGGGAACTCCGTAGGGGAAGCCGACCAGGCCGGCCAGTTCTGCCCCGGTCCGGGTCTCCCAAAGTACGGTCAAGCCATCTTGCCAGCCCGAGGCCAATACCGTCCCATCGGGAGAAAAGGCCAGTTCCAGCAGGTTGGCCTGCCGGAGCATCGTCCGAAGCAACCGTCCTGCGGCCACATCCCATATCTCGATCTGACCGCTGCTGCCCGAAGCCAGGAGGCCGTCGGGCGAAAAGGCCACGGCCTGAGCGGCGACATCCTTTCTCACCTCTCGCACCGGCCGGCCGGAAATCGCTGCCCATAGTTGCACTCCGGATTCCAAGGCCGAGGCCAGGAGCGTTCCATCGGGCGAAAAAGCGATGTCGTATACCTCGCCCGCGGCATAGATCTTTTGCACTTCCCGTCCGCTGTCCATCTCCCAAAGCCGAATCGTGCCGTCCTTTGATCCTGAAGCAATCAATTTGCCATCAGGGGAAATGACCGCACAGGACACCTCTGCGGTGTGCCCGCGCAGAACTCTCTGGAGGACGCCGTCGGGCAATTTCCACAGCCGGACGGTCTGATCGTCGCTGGCGGAGATCAACATTTCGCCGGAGATAAAGAGTGTGCGCACCGCCGCCGTGTGTCCGTACAGGGTCTTGCGCTCCCGCAGCGAGGATATGTCGAGCAGACGAACGGTGCCGTCGGCCAGGCCCAGGACCAGGAGGGACGGCCGGAGAGCAAAGGCCAGGCTGGTTACGCTCAGAATGTGCCGGCCGATTTCCCACTTCTCCCGGCCGGAGACAAGATCCCAGCCGCGGAGCGTCCCGTCCCACGAGGCTGAGGCCAGGGTGCGGCCGTCCGGGGAAAAGGCGATAGCGGGTATGGCCCAGGTATGGCCCTGCAGGGTACGCCAGACCTGGCCGCCCGGCACTTCCCAGAGGCGCACCAGGCCGTCGTCGCCGGCAGAGGCCAGCAGTCGGCCGTCCGGAGAAAAGGCCACCTGGTTCACTTCCAGGCTGTGAGCGGTGAGCACCTGGAGCGTTTTCCCCGTCCCAGTTTCCCAGAGCCGTACCATACCGTCGCTTGTCCCGGCCGCCAGGAGCGTTCCATCGGGGGAGAAGGCGACGCTGCGTACTTCCGTCCCGGGCATCTCCAGTTTCCGGCGGGCCTCTTCTGTGGCGAGGTCCCAGAGTCGGACGCTGCCGTCCTGGGAAGCGGTGGCGAGCGTCTGGCCGTCCGGGGAAAAGGCCACGCCCACCACCCAGTCGGTATGCCCCTCCAATTGGACGATTCCCTTTCCTCCGGCCACATCCCACAGGCCGACTCCCCCGCTTGTGCAGCCCACTTCCGTCCTTTGAGCGCAGGAGACCGCAGCCAGCCGGGTGCCGTCTGGGGAAAAGGCCAGGCCGAATACGCCGCCGGCATATCCCGGGAGGCTCCGGCGTTTTTCCCCGGCATCCACATCCCACAATTGGATCGAACCCTCCCAGTTTCCGATGGCCAGCAGGCTTCCATCGGGCGAAAAGGCCACGCTCCACACCGACGAACCGGTGGGCAGGTGGCGGATTTCCTCCTGGGTTGCGGCATCGTAGAGGTACACGCCCAGCATCGTGCCCACAGCCAGGCGGGTGCCGTCTGGGGAAAAGGCCAGGGAGGTCATCCAGCCTTTCCCATAATGCCCGATTTCCTGCACCGTTCCCGCCGTCGAGGCGGAGATGATTCCCTCCTCGGCGGCGCGGCGCGCCGTAGCCGTGGCCTGGAGCAGGGCGACTTCGGTGGCTTCGGCGGTGGGGATAGCAGGTGCCACTTCGGGAGATGGGGTTATCTCGGCCGGAGTGGACGTTCCGGCCGGCCCGACGCAGCCCATCACAAGGAAAAGGAACAAGCCCAGGAAAGCCGTTGCCCGACGCACGCCTTTAACCTCCTGAAGAGCGGGTCTTGAGCCCGTCCCGGAGGACGGCGGCATAGACTCGCATTCGCTCTTTACGCATTTCCCGTCGGTGTCCCAGGAGGAACTTGGCCCCTTCCACCAGGAATTTCCAGACGTGGGTGGCCAGCAGGAAAAGGTGGAGGAAAGATACCACGGCCGGCCCAAAAGTCGCCCGGGCGTAACGCACCTTGCTCCGCTGAAAGTGCAGGTGGCGCTCCAGAGGCACCTGCTCTGTAGAACGTCCCCCGTAGTGGATTGCACGGGCCGAGGGCAAGTAAACCACCCGCCAGCCGGCCCGACGGATGCGCTGGAGCCACTCCAGTTCCTCGAAGTAGAGGAAATACCCCTCGTCCAGCAGGCCGGCCTGGGCCACCGCCTCGGCCCGCACCATCAGGCAAGCCCCCACCAGCCAGTCCACCTCCTGCTCTACATCATCAGGGCGATCTTGCATCCGATAGCGCTGGACCCAGGGGTTGCCTGGGAAGCATTCCTCCAGAAGCGTGCTCTCCCAGAAGAGGGTGCCCACCGTGGGAAAACGCCGGCGGGAGGATTGCACCGTCCCATCGGGAGAACGGAGTTGTGGCCCCACGACGCCGACCTCAGGATGGGCCTCCAGGTAGGACAGCAGGAGCGGGATAGTCTCGGCCTCCAGTTCGACATCGGCGTTGAGGAGAACCCTCACCCCCACCCCTAGGGGGGTGGGGGCAAGAGCCGCATTGCACGCCGCGGCAAAACCCCGGTTTTCCTCCAAGGCCAGCAGGGCAACCTCCGGGAAGTCGCGGCGCACCATCTCCACACTGCCGTCGGTGGAGGCGTTGTCCACAACGATCACCCGGCCGGCCAATCCCCCGGCGGTCAGCGACGCCTGTACCGAGCGCAAACAGCGCGCCAGCAGTTCGTGCACATTCCAGGAGACGATGATGACGATCAGTTCGCTCGTCCCATCCACCTATCGGTGATCCGTCCCCCGGCTAGGCCGGCGGCGGGGAGGGGGGAGTGGCCCCTTCCGGCGCCTCCGGGATGATGAGGGCCAGGACGATGTAGACCAGCACCCCGCCGAATCCTCCGGTGAAGAGGGTGAGCAAGGCAAAGATCACCCGAATCAGACTAGGGTCCGTATTCAGGTATTCGGCTAACCCCCCGCAGACGCCGGCGATCATGCGCTCTTTCCGCGAACGATACAGCCGCTTGACTTCCATCTTTTTCTCCTGGTGAAAGGTGGGCGGTTCTGGCTATTTTCACCGTTGGATTACGGCCGAAACCGCCCGCCTTTCAGCAACTTCGCCCAACGTTTTTCAGGGCATCGCCGATTCTTGTACCCAATGCCCGGAAAAGTTCCTACGGCCGCCAGACGTTCTTCAAGTAGTTAGGCAGGTCCACGGCCTCCCGCGGCCCCACCAGGATTTCCCAGCCCGGCAGTTCGTCCTCCAGTTCGCCCAGGAGGGAGGAGACATAGCCGGGGATAACGAGTTTACGGTGGGCCAGCCGGGAGGCGGCGTCATACTCTTTGACCGTTTTGGCGATCTTTTCCGCATCGAACTTGCCGGCCGCCCAGGCGGTGAGCACGCTCATGCCCTCGGAATCGGCGATGAGCAGCCAGGAAGGAACGCCGCTGCCCTCGACCTCGCCGGCTACGGTAAAGTAGGTGAGGGAGAAGTTGGTCGTCACCAGGAGCGGGGATTTGTCCCCGGGACTGCCGATCTCATAGAGGCCCGGGCTGACCTGGATGGGCTTCTGCGGATCGGTGTAGAGGTTCAGGCGCAGCGTCAGGAGCGGGTAGAGAAGGGAGGGAGAAAAATGGTCCAGCACGATCAGGCCGGCATATTTGGCCACATGCTCGGCGGCGACGACCATCTCGTCCAGCGGGTCGGAGGCCCCCTCTCCGGGGAAGGTGATGACGGGATACCCTAGTGGGCGAAAGTTCTTCCTCAGGGCCAGGCGGCGCAGGTGGGTCAGGACATGCAGCGTCTCCAGGAGGTCCCGTCTGCCCGGATCCAGTACCAGGTCCTCGACGCCGGCGGCCTTGAGTTTCTCGGTCAGGGCGGCCAGGCCGTCCAGGTCGCCGTCGCGGATGGCCAGCGGCAGGCCGGTTTCTTTGGCCAAGGCGGCCATTGCCTCCCAGTTCTCCGGTGTGGCCGCATAGAGGAGGGGACGTTTGCCTCCCTCCACAGCCAGGGCAGTCCGGAGGGCCTTTACATCGTTGCTCATCAGGATCAGGGGCTTGGAAGAAAGGCTGCGTACCTTCTGGACACAGGCGGCGAAGGTTTCCGGAGAACCGGAGGCGTTTTCTACGGCGACGCCGTTCAGGTCCAGCGTCATCCCGACCCGTTCGACACTATAAGCCAGGGCCGGCCCGGCCCGCGCGGCGACATCATCGGTATCTTTCAGGCGCAGGAAAATCCCCGGCGGATGGTAAAAGGTCTTCTCATGGCGGAAGAGCACCGTCTCGTTCCCGACCTCGACCTTATGCTCCCCCTCGCCAATGGTGACCAGGCGGATGGGCGGAGCCGCAGCGGCGGCCAGGGCCTCCTTGGCCTGCTCCGAGACGTAGGGGCAAGCACTCAGTTCCGCCTGTTTCTGGGCCAGTTTCATGGCAAAGGCCAGGCAGGTGGGGAAGCCACACTCCTTGCAGTTCGTCTTGGGAAGAAGTTTATAGATTTCCAGACCGCTCAGTGCCATGGCTAGGCCTCCTTTTGCCCCATCAGCCGGTCGATGACGCGCACAACCCGTTGAATCGTCTCCGGATGACGCAGCACCAGGATGTCGGCGCCGGCCATCAGGAGGGCGGTGGCGGTGGCGACCTCCCAGGCGATGGCCCGTTCCCGGAAGTTGCCCCATGCCTCAGGAACCCCCTGGCCGACCTTGGACTCTTTCTGCCGCCAGGATTCGAAGCCGGCGGTACAGATAAAAGGCAACTGGGTTAGCCGGTCGCCGGTGAGGGCGGCGATGCGCAGGCGCTCCATGACCGAGTAGGTATATTCCAAGCCATAGCCCAGTGCCCCGGTGGTGGGATCGATCAGGATGCGCTCCAAGGGAAGCCCCATATCGCTGATGAGGATGTTCAGTTGTTTGGCCAGGTTCACGTCAATGGGTGAACTGGCGATAACCAGGTGCTTGTGGGCCAGCGCTGCGGCCACAATGGTGCGATAGTTTTTATCCTCGCACAGTCCCAGTACCAACCGTTCGCCGGCGGCAGCCTCGGCTACCGCGACCAGGACCTCGTTATCGGCCTCCGGCTGGCCTGGCCCCAGCACGATGAGCGGCACATCCACCGCCTTTAGAACGTTTTGCACCGTCCGGGCCGCTTCCTGAGGAGAACGGCCGTCCTTATCGGGATGACAGCCCTCCAGCCGCAGGGCCACCAGGCTGGCCCCCAGGGCTACTCCCCGGGCGGCCCAGGCAGCCGGGTCGTCCAAGGCGTCGCCCCAGGCCTCCTGAAGAAGAAGGGACCAGTCGTCCGGTCTCCTGTCGAGCACCTCCACAGCGACGACGGGGCGGTGGGGGATAGTGCCCTCATAGTGCAGGAAGGGGAGGGTGCTTTCTCCACCTACGGTGACCGTGCGGCCCCGGGTGCCGCCCTCGGACGGGGTGGCTCCTAGGGTGACCTCGAGCACGCGGCCTGTCCATGTTTCTTTAGGGATTTCTACTGGCATTGCCCAGCCCTCCTTTGCGCCGTTTGGCTATTCCGCGGGTTCCGTCGCCGGCCTTTCCCATAGCCACGGCCGGCCCCACATCGCATCAATGACATCGGTGGTCGAGAGCACGCCCAGAGGAACCTTCTCCTCGCCCTCCTCACTACAG
This sequence comes from Chloroflexia bacterium, assembly GCA_036172265.1. Classification (GTDB taxonomy): domain Bacteria; phylum Chloroflexota; class Chloroflexia; order DTKN01; family DTKN01; genus JASFBA01. Next base: position 921 of record JASFBA010000023.1, on the reverse strand, counting down.
ACGAGCAGGCGATGTACCCGGTGCTTTAGCATCATCTCCACCGCCTCGGCCAGAGGAGCCTCCGGCCGGACGCTCAGCACTTCGTGGGTCATCACATCCTCGGCCTTGAGGGCGTAGAGGTCCTGGCCAAAGGCCCGCAACATGTCCATATGGGAGATCACGCCCAGGGCGAGTCCCCGTTCGTTCACCACGATCAGGGCGTGGACATCGGTGGCGTTCATAATCCGGGCGACTTCCTTGAGGGCGGTATCCGGGCTGCAGGTAATGACCCCCCGATGCATCACCTCACGCACGGTGGTCTTTTGTAGATAATCCGGCACGGCTTCCCTCCTACCGTTTGTACGTTCGGGCGTCTCCAGGTTGGCACGTTCGAAAGCCGAGTAAACCTTTGCAACCGTTGTCGGTCAGGTTCCCTAAACCGGGCCTGACCTTCCGTATTGTACTACAACCGCCCCCATCCTGCAAATTTGCGCGTTCGAGGGAGATATAGTACAATGGGCCTTGGGCCGGCCGGAGGAAGACCGGCCGGATCGGACCAGACGGGCATCGGGCATGCCCGTTTCCTCTTCTCTGAAGGATAGGGGTCGGGACACCAGTGTCCCGATGCCGGCGATGCGACCAGATGGGCAGGAGATGGCGGTGGCACCGACACTTTTGACTCGAGAGGGTTTACGGAAACTCCAGGAGGAACTGGAGCAGTTGCGTACAGAAGGTCGCCGAAAGGCGGCCCAGCGTATCCGGGACGCCAAGTCCCACGGCGACGTCCGCGAAAGCGGCGAATACGAGGATGCCAAAGAGTTCCAGGCCTTTATTGAGGGACGTATCCGCGAACTGGAACTCCTGCTGGCCGATGTCCAGGTGATCGAGGAGGTGGAGGAGGCGGAGGTAGTACACCTGGGCTCGCGGGTGCGCACCCGCGAC
>JASFBA010000022.1:0-37600 GCA_036172265.1 Chloroflexia bacterium | reverse complement strand
TTCAGAAATGCCTTGAGGCCGATGTTCAGATCGAGGCCATTCTCAAAACGGTACAGTAACGCCAACTGGTAGACGAAGATTGCCCCCAGAGCGAACCGTTGTGTGTTGAGTAGACCCTTAGTAGGAACCTGCCCATGGCTGTCGAAGATGCCCTTGAAGTGCTCATGGAAGTTCTCGATCGCCAGCGAGCGCAGCTTATGAAAGATGCGCCGGACCTCGACGCCGGTTCCCGTGTGCGGATATGGGCCATACTGGGTCGTAATCAGGACCCGCCCGTCCTGTTCCCAGGCCTCCCGCACGTTGGGCGCATTGTAATGGAGATCGCCCAGCAAGTAGCGCGCCTCGGCGGGGGCCTCCCGGATCAGGGCCGGGGCCACTTCGTTGTCGGCGGCATCGGCAGGGGTCAGTTCCGCCGCCAAGGGAATCCAGACCGCCGCAACGACCGCCAGCACATGCAGCTTCCAGCCGTAGACCCAGCCATGCCAGCCCGATTGGGTCCAGTGCGCTTCCGTATCAATGGCCGTATGCGGCACTTTCCCTTGTTCGCGATCCTTTTTGTGCCACACGCCACCGTTCGCACGCAGGGTCGTGCTGTCTACCACGACGGCGCGCCCGGTGTGGGCCCAAGGCGCAATTATGGCCACCAGATAGCGCCCCAAGCATCCGATCTGCGCTGGCAAGGTTGCCGGCAGCGTTTTCAAGCGGCGTTCCCAGGTGCGGCGTTTGGGATACCGCCCGTCGATCGTCAGCAGCGCCCGCAAGGCTTGCATCTCTGGCGTTGGTTGGCTCAACACCGTCAACAACTCATGGACTTTGTGCAAATGCCGCACAATCATGATGACCAGTGCTTTCAGAAACAAGCGGTCCGGGTAGAACTTCGGCCGGCCGCGCCCCCGCTTGGGCGGTGGGGGCATTGGAATACGATCCACCAGCTTGACCAACGTGACAAGAAGCGATTCTCCTGGTATCATGCTCATCGGGTCACCTCCGTATCTGGGTGGTCTGCAACCGCCAGAATACGGCGGTGGCCCCTTTACGTCAAGCCGGTATGCAGTTTTGAATTATGACCAAGCCTCGATAAGATAGCCTGCTAATCGGGGTCGCCGGAGGCGCCACCAGTGTCGAAATCATCGTGGCCGGAAACCAGGTTGCACCTCGGGTCGGGTGGTAAGCCCGGACACCATTGCGCAAAGTACGGCTTGCGTGCCTGACGCATCGAGTATATCATAGTGGGAGGAGGACGAAAAGTCTGTTTCATCCGGTGGGAAGGCCGGCGCGCCGGCCAGGGGAAATTGCACCTGACGCCGCTCCGCTGCGCTACGCGGCGCAGGTGAAGCGCACCGTTATACCACGGTTCTCCTCACAGTTGCATTCCCCTGGGCCGGTACTGGATGGCCTCGGCCAGATGGGCCACTTGGATGGGTTCGCTCCCGGCGAGGTCGGCGATGGTGCGGGCGACTTTAAGGATGCGGTGGTATCCCCGGGCCGAGAGGTTCAACTGGCGCATGGCCGCCCGGAGAAGGGCGTGGCCGGCCTCGTCGATCGAGCAGAAGCGGTGCACCTCGGCCGGCCCCATCTCCCCGTTGGTCAGGATGGGCAGGTCCCGGAAGCGCGCCCGTTGCCGTTCCCGTGCCTCCTCCACCCGCGCCTGAATCTGCACCGAAGGCTCTCCCCGGCGCGTATCCGAGAGTTTCTCATATTCCACCCGGGGCACCTCCACGTGGATGTCGATGCGGTCCAGGAGCGGCCCGCTCAGGCGCTGGCGGTAGCGGGCGATCAGGGCCGGCGAACAGGTGCACTCGCGGGCGGTATCGCCGTAGTAGCCGCAAGGACAGGGGTTCATAGCCCCGATCAGGATGAAATTGGCGGGGAAGGTGAGCGTCCCGGAGGCCCGGGAGATGGTCACCACCCGATCTTCCAGCGGCTGGCGCAACACCTCTAGGACGCGCATCCCGAACTCGGGCAGTTCGTCCAGAAAAAGCACGCCCCGGTGGGCCAGCGAGATCTCTCCCGGCCGGGGCCAGTGCCCGCCGCCCACCAGCCCGGCATGGGAGATGGTATGATGGGGGGAGCGGAACGGCCGGCGCAGGATAAGGGGAGTCTCCGGGGGGAGCATCCCGCTGACGGAATAGATCTTGGTCACCTCCAACGCCTCCTCGATGCTCATCCGGGGCAGGATGGAAGGGACGGCACGGGAGATAAGGGTCTTGCCGGCTCCCGGCGGGCCGATGAGGAGGACGTTGTGGCCGCCGGCCGCAGCCACCTCCACCGCCCGCTTGACGTGTTCCTGGCCCTTGATGTCGGCCATGTCCACCGGATAGCGGACCTCGGCCTCCATCGGCAAGGGGGCCGGCCGGTACTGCCGGAGTGGGGCCACGCCGTTGAGGTGGTCCAGCAAGGAAGCCAGGTTCTTCACCGGGTAGACCTCCAACCCCTCCACCAGAGCCGCCTCGGCGGCATCTTCTTCCGGCACATAGACCCGCCTCAGGCCGTGCTCCCGCGCCACCGAGACCATAGGCAGGATGCCGTTGGTGTGGCGTACCGTTCCATCCAGCGAAAGTTCCCCCACTACCAGTGTTCCCTCTAGGTCGGAGGCGACCTGGCCGGTGGCCATACACACGCCTAGCGCCATAGGAAGGTCATAGGCCGGCCCTTCCTTGCGCAGGTCCGCCGGAGCCAGGTTGACGGTGACCTTCTTGTTGCCGGGGAAAAGGGATCCCGAATTGCGTATGCCGGCCCGAACCCGCTCTCGCGCCTCCTGGACGGCGGTATCCGGCAATCCCACCACGCTGAAAGAGGGCACCCCGTTGGAGACATCCACCTCCACCTGGACGAGGGCTCCCTCCAGTCCCACAATCGCGCAACTGGTAACTCTGGCTAGCATCATACACCTCCTTTCCAAAAAATATTATACCATGCTTCGGGATTTTTGCAATACCCCCATTTTATCTATCCAACTGCGCCACGGCGACCTGGAGCCCCATCCCCGTCGGCGATAGTGAACGGAGGCAGGCCGGCGACCCACCCCTGCAGACGGCCCCAGGGCCGCCAAGAAAGGGCGCGTGGGATTTGTGAACGGATATCCGCCGTGGCTTCGCACACATTTTGCCAGACGTGGGAAGTGATGATAAGATAAGGGGACTTCTCCGGCGTCCGGTCCCGTAAAGGCGGAGGCACTTGTTGGCAATTTGAAATCGTTGTAGGAAGGCGACTTTGAAACAATGGAATTCGGTTTGTCGCATCGTTAGTGGCCGGCTCATCTGGATCCTCCCGGCCGGCCTCTTCCTCCTGCACAGCCTTCTCTTTGCCTCCTGGCTCATTGACGATGCCGGGGTTTCCTTTGCCTATGCCCGCAGCCTGGCCTCCGGCTACGGGCTGGTCTCTCAACCGGGCCGGATGCCGGTCGAGGGCTATTCCAACTTTCTCTGGACCGTCTTCCTGGCCCCCTTCTTCGCTTTGGGCCTCTTTTCCCCACCGATCACTCCCAAGGTGCTGAGCACTGCCCTGGTCCTGCTCTCCTTTCTGGTCCTCCACCGCCTCCTCCTCCTTCTCGACCGGCGGGGTCGGGAAATGGCAGCCGTCGTCCTGACCTTTCTGGCCATCAACACCCCCTTTGTCGTCTGGACGACCTCCGGGTTGGAGAACCCGTTGTACGTCCTTCTGCTCTGCCTTTTGCTGTTCTGTACCTTTCGCAGCACGGTCTTGGGAGATGCGACCCTGCGTGCCGGCCTGCTCTGCGGGCTTCTGGCCGGCGGCCTGGCGCTGACGCGGCCGGACGGGGTGATCTTTTTCCCGGCTTTCCCTATCCTGATCCTGGTGCGGACACTGCGCCGGGAGGTGCCTCTGGCCCGGTTATGGCCGGCCCTGGGGGCTTACCTGGGCCTCTTTGCAGCGATCTACGGGGGCTTCCTGGCCTTTCGCTGGAGTTGTTACCACGATTGGGTGCCGAACACCTACTACGCCAAAGGGGGGCCTACCTTGCAGGACCTCCTGAACCTTGTCCTGCTCCGACCGGAGGCGCTTTCCAAAGTCCTCGACGGCCTCTACGCCGTGGCCGGCCCCTTCGGGGGACTGACCCTCCTGTCCCTTGGGGTGATAACCGTGGTCCTCCTGACCCTCCGCCGTTTCCGACACGAGCACCTGGTCCTGGTCGTCTTCCTGCTCCTGGCCCTGGCCGATTACGTCCTGATGCCCACCGATTGGCATGGGGAATTCCGCTATGCCACCCTTCTTGTGGTGCTCTTTTATCTGTACGCGGTGGCGGTTGCCTTGGCCCTGCTCCGATGCCTGAAGCGCCCTCCCCAATTCAGGGAGCGCCTGGCCTACCTCCTGCTGGCCGCATCCTGGGGGCTCAGCCTCTTGCAATTCGGCGGACGTTCGCTCCGTTTTGCCCAGGACCCTTCCGTTCCCTTCGCCAAGGTGGCCCGTTTCGCCTACCGTTTCGACCGCTACGCCGATGTCCTGGGGCTGGAGAACGCTTCCATCCTCCTCCCCGATGTCGGCGGCACCCTGTACTACAGCCGGCTCCAGGTCTATGACCTGGGCGGCCTGACCGACCGCACAGTCGCCCTGACCCTGCTCCACCGGCCGGACCTGGCGGCGTTTCATAACTATGTCTTCGACACCCTCCACCCCACTTTCATCCATACCCACGGCCTCTGGACCTACCTGGCCCGACTGGATGACGACCCCCGCTTTCGTCGCGACTATGCGGCGATTCGGGAGGAACTCGACCCCTGGATTCGGAAAAAGTTCGGCCTGGAGATGTTCTCCGGCGATTACGTCCGTCGGGAAGCAGTTGGGGGAAAATTGGAAGAGTTGCGGGCAATAGAACCGTAAAAAATCTGGCGGTATCCCAGGGGATACCGCCAGATTCAGGGCGCTGCCAGGACGCCCTTACTCTTTCTTGGTGCCCTCAATGGCATCTACCGGGCAAACCTCGGCGCAGGAATGGCAGTCGGTGCAACAGTCCGGGTCGATCACGTAGATTTCCTCGCCCTCGCTGATGCAGCCATCCGGACATTCCGGCTCGCAGGCTCCGCAGGCGATGCATTCGTCGGTAATGAAATGCGGCATTTCCGACCTCCTCGCTCTTCATCTTTCCGACGGGGGAGGGTTCCCCCAGAGGATCGCCCTCCAGGTCGGGGCGGACAGATTTGAACTGTCGACCTCGCGGTCCCGAACCGCGCGCGCTCATCCAGACTGCGCCACGCCCCGTATGTTTATACTATACCACAGTTTGCCCCATCTGGCAAATGCAAGTGCGTGCGCACCTATTGTAGGCCAACTCCGGAGTTGCCCTACAAATTCGTAGGCCGGCCTGGCGAAACCCTGGCGGAGGTTGTCCCTGAACGTGTAACGTCGTGATTGCTCGCGACGTTTTCCTGTGCTAAAATTGGGATGGTTTATTTTCCGGCGGAGATCGGTTGACACTTTTTCGGTGTTAAAAAATCCACGGCTGGCGCAAAATGCGGCTTATTTTCCGCAAAATACTGGCCGCAAGGGCCAGGTCCTGTTTCGAGGTGCGCGAAAGTGTCGACAGGTTGTCGAACCATCCCCTAAAATTATAGGCGATTAGACGCCGGAAAAGTATGCCAGGAGGAGCCGATGACGGTGGCCGAAGAAGCCGATCTGCCCTTTGAAAAGGCCTTTGCCACGCTGGAGGAAATTGTCCGGCGGTTGGAAGGCGGAGAACTGCCTCTGGAAGAAGCCCTGGCCCTCTACGAGCGGGGCATGGCACTGGCTCAGCATTGCCAGAGTCTCCTGGATCAGGCCGAACTCCGCGTTACCCGGCTGACGGAAGAGGCCGGCCCGCCTCCTGGGGAAGAGGAGGAGACGGAAGAACTCCCATTCTGACGGTCGAGATTCCATCGGCCTCATCAGGGGGACAACCTTTGGAAAGGCCTTTTCCTTTGATTCCCAGGCGCTGGCAGCGCTATCAGGAAATCAGCCGTATCCTTCTGCGGCACGGTTTTGGCTCCCTGCTGGAGATGGCCCGGCCGCGCCGGGTACCTTTCCTCCGCCCCTGTCTGCCCGCTGTACCCCCGCCGGCCCGTCGCCTCTGTCTGGCGCTGGAAGAACTGGGGCCCACCTTCATCAAACTGGGGCAGATCCTCAGCACCCGCCCCGACCTCGTCCCCCCTGCCTACATCGCCGAACTGGTCCGTCTCCAGGACCGGGTGGCCCCCTTTCCCTTCGCCGAGGTGCGCCGCCAGGTGGAGGAAGAACTAGGCGCTCCCCTGGAACGCCTCTTTGCTACTTTTGAGGAAACCCCGCTGGCCGCCGCCTCCCTTTCCCAGGTGCACGCCGCCACCCTGTCCACGGGCGAGGAGGTGGTGGTCAAGGTGCAACGGCCGGGCATCGAGGAGGTCATCGCCCTGGACTTGGACATCCTGCGCCGCCTGGCCCGCTTCCTGGAACGCGAACTTCCCCGGACCGAGTTGTACGACCCATGCGGCATCGTGGAGGAATTTGCCCATACCCTGAGCAGCGAACTGGACTTTGTCCGGGAAGGGCGCAACGCCGAGCGTTTCCGCCGCAACTTTGCCGACTTTCCCTACCTGTACGTCCCCCGGGTCTATTGGGAACGAACCACCCGTCGGGTGTTGACGCTGGAGCGGGTGCGCGGCATCAAGATCGACGATATTGCCGGACTCGAAGCGGCCGGCCTGGACCGCCATCGGGTCGCCTTACACGCCACCGAGGTGGTGATGCAGGAGGTTTTTGAGGACGGCTTCTTCCATGCCGACCCTCATCCGGGGAACTTTTTTGTGATGCCAGGCGAAGTCATCGCGGCGATGGATTTCGGCATGGTCGGCCGGCTTTCGCGGAAGTTGCGCGAAGATCTGGTCCGACTTCTGGCCGTGGCCGTGCGGCTGGATACAGAGGGGTTGGTGAAGCAGTTGCTGCGCATGAGTCTAGTGGAGCAGGGGGTAGACCGGTCCGGCCTGCGTCAGGATCTGGAGTACCTTTTGCAACGCTATGCCGGCCGGCCGCTCAGAGAGATCCGGGCCCGCGAAATTATGGAGGAAGCCATGCCGATCGCCTTCCGCCGTCGCCTGCGCCTGCCTAACGAACTCTGGCTTCTGGGCAAGATGCTGGGAATGCTGGAGGGGGTAGGGTTGCAGTTGGATCCCGAATTTGACCCCTTCGCCGTAGCCCGGCCCTATGCCCGCCGTTTCCTGGAAGAAGTTCTCTCTCCCGTAGCCCTGGGCCGGCGGGCCGGCCGAAGCCTGGGACACTGGAGCGAACTTCTCCAGGAGATGCCGGAGACACTGCCGAGGGTGCTAAGGCGGCTTCGGGAGGGGGACCTTTCCCTGAGATGGGAAATGCGCCGGGTGGAAGAACCGTTGGCGGTTCTGGACCGTCTGGCCCTCCGCCTCTCGCTGGGCATTCTGGTCGCCGGCCTTCTGGTGGCCTCTGCCCTCCTCTTTCGGCCGCTGCTCGGAGCGGGAATATGGTGGGGTTGGTTTCTCGTCGCCCTAGGGGGAGCGGTTCTGTTAGGGGTTGGAGCGATCCTCCTGTGGGGAAAGCCGTAAGGAGGAAGGGGGTGAAACGCTGGTTTCGGTTCGGAGAATTCGCCCTCTGGATCGCCCTGTTCGCGGTCATTGCCCTGAGCGGCCTGGTTGCCTGGATAGAGTTGGGAAAGGCGCTCTCCCGAGGAGAAGTCTACTGGGATTTTTCCTGTTATTACGTCGGGGCCAGGGTGCTCGAGAAGCAGCCGGCCGGCCTGTACGAGGCTCGGACCTTTCTCGAAACGGGCCGAAGCCTCGGATTGCAGCCCTTCCCTTATCTCTATCCACCGCTGTTCGCCTGGCTCCTACGGCCGCTCAGCCGCTTACCCTACACCGATGCGGTCGTTTTCTGGACCGTTTTGAACGCCGGCCTCTTCGGTATGCTGTTGCTTGCCGCATTTTTCCTATTCCAGCGAGAACTCTCCAGCCTGCGCTGGACTCTTCCGGTACTTTTCTTGGCTCCGCCCTTGGTCACCACCTTGATCCTGGGCCAGGTCAACGTGCTTCTGCTCCTTTTCCTGCTGCCGGCCGTGCTCAGCGATACCTGTGCCAGCCGGTGGGGAGAAATCCTGCGCGGGTTGGGCGTTGCCCTGGCGGCCCATCTCAAACCGGTCTGGGGACTTTTGCTCCTGTTCGAACTCTACCGGAAGCGTCTCTGGTCAGTAGGGGCGGCGGTCCTTTTCACGTTGCTCCTGTGGGGTCTGAACCTTCTGCTGGTTGGGACCGAGACAACCCTGGCCTTCTTCCGCTTCCTTCCCGAAGCGGAGCGGATGATGCGCTTGTCCCTGACCGGGCTGGACGGCTCGCTCTAGGGGGTGACGGCGGCGCTTCTGGGCGCCGCCGGAACCTCCTGGCCTTCAGGCTGGGAACCCGCCGGCAGAGCCTTCTATCCGCTGGTAACCGCGCCACCTCTCCTTTCCACCCTGCTTCCCGTCCTGGCCGGGCTGGGACTTTTATGGTGTTCTCGGAATCCCCCCTGGGTCGAAGGCGGGTGGGATAGCGCGGGATTGCTTGGCGTGGTGGTCGTGACGATCCTTGCCCCCCATTTGCGACATGATGCGGCGCTCCTTCTCCTGCCTCCTTTGCTTTTCCTGGCTCGGCGCCGGTCATGGCTTCATCCCTGGCAGCGGTGGAGTCTATGGTGGATCTGTGCCGCTGTCCTGCCCTCCACTTTCTGGCAATGGCTCTATGGGGAAATCTGGCCTCTGGCCTTGACCGCCATCCCCCTTTTTTCCGGCCGGATTCTGCTCTGGAAGGTGCTTCGTTCCTCTTTCGAGGCCGGCCCCGGCATAGACCCCCGGGGATATAGCATCCGCGGAGACTGACCGGTGAAAATTACTCTTGCCCCCTGCTCTCCGCTCCCTGAATGCGAAACCGAATTTGTGCAAAGCCTGGACCTGTGATATACTACGCCCTGCTGCACCGAGCGCAGCAAGAACGATGCACGCCTCCAGACCGGCGGAGCCGTGCCCCCGAGGGGGTCCTCCCCGGGAGGAAGGAGGCGGAAGAAAAACGGAGGAAGAAATGGCTACCGAACAGCGCGAACCGATCATCACCATGAAGGCCCTCCTGGAGGCCGGATTGCACTTTGGGCACCAGACCCGGCGCTGGAACCCGAAGATGCGGCGCTACATCTTTGCCAAACGGGAGGGCATCCACATCATTGACCTTCAGAAGACCTTGGTCAACCTGCGGCGGGCCTACGAGTTCGTCGTGCAGGTGGCCGCCAGCGGACGTAAGATCATCTTCGTCGGGACCAAGAAGCAGGCTCAGACGGCTATTGCCGAAGAGGCCATCCGCTGCGGGCAACCTTACGTCACCCACCGCTGGTTGGGAGGGACCCTCACGAACTTTGTCACCATCCGCAGCCGTCTGGACTATATGGAGGAACTGCTGGCGCGGAAGGAAAGCGGCGACCTGAGCCGCCTGCCCAAGAAAGAGGCCAAGATTCTGGAAGAGAGGTTGGAAAAACTCCTGCGCGTCCTGGGCGGGTTGCGCGGGCTGAACGAACTTCCCGGCGCCCTTTTTGTGGTAGATCCTCACCGGGAGCACATCGCCGTGGACGAGGCCAACAAGTTGGAAATCCCGGTCGTGGCGATCGTGGATACGAACTGCGATCCCGACCTGATTCAGTATCCTATTCCCGGCAACGACGATGCCATTCGCGGCATCCGGCTGATCGCCGGAAAAATTGCCGATGCCGTCATCGAGGGGCAAAACCGCCGTGAGGCACTGGGCCTGGAGGCCGTCGCACCGGTCCCGGCCGTTCCGGCGATCATGCTCCGAGGAAGAAAGGTGGAGGAGGAAGAGGAAGAGGAGATCTGGGAGGAAGAGGTTGAAGAAGAAGAGTAGGCCGGATTTTTCCAGAAATTGCAGCAGGTGGCGGCTCGTTGAGAGCGGCCTTGAAATAAGGAGGCAGCGTTGGAGATCTCGATCGAAATGGTCAAGGAATTGCGGGCTCGTACCGGGGCCGGCGTGCTGGATTGCCGCAAAGCCCTGGCGGAGACGCGGGGCGATATCGAGGCGGCGATTCGCATCTTGCGGGAGCAGGGCCTGACCGAGGCGGCCAAACGCTCCGGCCGCGAGGCCCGCGAGGGGCGTATCGAGTGTTACATCCACCATGGCAATCGCATCGCCGCCATGGTGGAGTTGAACTGTGAAACCGATTTTGTGGCCCGCACCGAGGGCTTTATCCACCTGGCCCACGAACTGGCCATGCAGGTCGCGGCCACTAACCCCCGCTTCCTCTCCAAAGAGGACGTGCCCGAAGAGGTGTTGGCGGAGGAGCGGGCCATCTACCGCAGTCAGATCGAGGGAAACAAGCCACCCCAGGTCATCGAGCGGATTGTAGAAGGCAAACTGGCCAAGTTCTACGAGGAGGTCTGTCTCCTGGAACAGCCTTCCATCCGCGATCCGGAGCGTCGGGTCAAAGACCTGGTGAGCGAACTGGCAGCCCAGGTGGGGGAAAACGTGGTCGTGCGGCGCTTTGTGCGCTTTGAACTGGGGGCGTGACCCCCCACCCCTTGCCCCTAACCCGAGAGGGGGTTAGGGAGTGAGGGAGGAGAACCGATGGCTGATCCCAAGTACCGGCGTATCCTCCTGAAGATGAGCGGGGAAGCCCTGATGGGGCAGGCCGGCTACGGCATCGACGCCCAGGTGGTACATTTCATCGCCGAGCAGGTCGGTTCGGCAGTGCGCCATGGGGTCCAGGTCGCCGTAGTCATCGGTGGCGGGAACATCTGGCGGGGGATGGATGCCGCCGCCCAGGGCATGGAACGAGCCCAGGCCGACTATATGGGCATGCTGGCCACCGTGATCAACGCTTTGGCCCTCCAGGATGCCCTGGAGAAGCGGGGCATCTTCACCCGCGTGCAGACGGCCATCCGCATGGAGGCGGTGGCCGAACCCTACATCCGGCGGCGGGCCATCCGCCATATGGAAAAGGGGCGCGTGGTCATCCTGGCCGCCGGAACAGGCAACCCCTACTTCACCACCGATACGGCCGCTGCCTTGCGCGCCTTGGAGGTCGAGGCCGAGGTGATCCTGATGGCCAAGAACGGTGTGGACGGCGTCTATGACGATGACCCGCGGCGCAACCCCCAGGCCCGTCGTTTCGACCGCCTAACCTACCTGGAGGCGATCAACCGCCGCCTCCAGGTGATGGATTCTACCGCCCTGACGCTGTGCATGGATAACCACATGCCGATCATCGTCTTCGACGTGCAGGCACCGGGGCAGATCGAGCGCATCATCCTGGGCGAACGGGTGGGGACTCTGATCTGTGCCGACGAAGACGACCCCTACCCCTTGAAATGGCCGCGCCATGAGGATTGACCGGCCGAGCAACCCTTTGTAGGAGCGAGGCAACCTCGCCCCTGCAAGGGGTACGCTACAAGGATAAAACGCCGAACGAGCCGATAGGAATCGGGCACAGGAGGCAGCGATGATCGAAGAATTCCTGAACGACGCCGAAGCGCGCATGAAAAAGAGTGTCGAGACCCTGCGGGAGGAACTGGTCACGCTGCGCACCGGTCGGGCCTCTCCAGCGCTGGTTGAACATCTGATGGTTAACTACTACGACGTCCCCACGCCGCTCAACCAGATCGCCGGCATCACTGCGCCGGAACCGCGCCTCCTGGTCATCCAGCCCTGGGACTTGAGTGCCCTCAAGGAGATCGAGCGGGCCATCCTGACCTCCGATCTGGGGCTGACGCCGACCACCGACGGTCGGGTGATTCGCCTGGCCATCCCTTATCTGACCGAGGAACGCCGGCGCGAACTGGTGAAGCGGGTCCGTCAGCGGGTCGAGGCCTGCAAAGTTGCCCTGCGCAACATCCGCCGGGACACCATCGAGGACCTGGAGGAAGCCAAGAAGGAGAAACTCATCAGCGAGGACGACCTCTTTCGGGCCAAAGATGACCTCCAGGAACTGACGGAAAAGTACTATGAGGCGGCCGAAAAGGTGGGGGAGGCGAAGGAGAAGGAGATCATGGAAGTTTGACACTTTGAGCCAAGTTTGGAGTCCGATCTTGAAGAGCGTTGGACACGGGGAGAACCCTTGAGGCTACGGGAAAAGTCACGGGATAGGATGCCCCAGGAAGTTGCCCGCCGGCCGCGGCATATCGCCATTATTATGGACGGGAACGGCCGGTGGGCGCGGCGGCGCGGCCTGCCCCGGCTCGCCGGCCATCGGGCCGGAACCGAGAACATCCGCCGCATCGTCGAGGCCTGCGCGGAGGAAGGGATCGAAATCCTGACCATCTACGCTTTCTCCACGGAGAACTGGTCCCGGCCGGCCGAGGAAGTGCAGGGCCTGCTCGGCCTCCTGAGCGAGGTCATCGAACGGGAGACGGAAAATTTGCACCGGAACGGGGTGCAGGTGCGGCACATCGGCCGGCTGGAGGGACTGCCGGAGGCATTGCAGCGCAAAATTCTGCAGGCCGTAGAGCGCACCCGCGACAACCGACGGCTTATCCTGAACGTGGCCTTTAACTACGGCGGCCGGGCCGAGATCGTGGATGCTGCCCGCCGGCTTGTGGCCGCCGGGGTTTCTCCGGAGGAAGTAACCGAGGAACGCTTCGCCTCTGCCCTCTATACGGCCGGCTGCCCCGACCCTGATCTGATCATCCGCACGGCCGGGGAGATGCGCCTGAGCAACTTTCTCATCTGGCAGGCGGCCTACAGCGAATTCTACTCCACCCCGACCCTCTGGCCCGACTTTGACCGGGAGGAACTGCGCCGGGCCATCGAGGCCTATGGGAAACGGGTGCGCAAGTTCGGGGGGTTGGAGGAAAGGTAAGCCCTTTTTCGGGATGCTGCCGTGCTTCGCCTCCGTATCCTGAGCGCCGTCGTTCTGATCCCGGTCATCTTGGCCCTGGTGGCCTTGGGGGAACCATACCTGGCCCTCCTGGTGGCCCTCGTGGCCGGGCTGGCCCTCTACGAGGCCTATGCCCTCTTCGGGGCAACCGGCCTACGCCCCGTACGCTGGGCCGGCTTCCTGAGCGCTCTGCTCTTCATCCTAGCGGCCCTGATCACCCCGGCCGAGAGCGGCTGCGGCTGCCTGGTGCGCCTGCCGGGGATGGCCGAACTTCCATTGCCCTGGACTCTCCCCGGCCACATAAGCGTCGGTGGGGCGCTGGCCGGGGCCATCCTCCTTACCCTGATTGGGCAACTCCTGCAGCGCGACCGCGGGGGCGCCATGGCCTCCTGGGGGCTGACCCTCTCCGGCGCGCTGTATGTCTCCTGGCCCCTTTCCCACTTTGTCCTGCTACGGGAGATCAACCGGCCGGACTTTGCTCCTCCCTTCTGGCAGGCCTGGGGAGGACCGGCCTTGGGGGCGGGGTTCTGGTGGATCGTCGCCGTCCTTGCCCTGGTCTGGCTCTGTGATACGGCGGCCTATTTCGTCGGGGTACGCTGGGGGCGGCACAGGATGAGCCCGTACCTGAGCCCCAGGAAGAGTTGGGAGGGAGCGGCGGCCGGCCTGCTCACCTCCATCGCCATCTCCCTGGGACTGGTGCCACTTCTGGGGCTACCTCTTTCCTACCCCTGGGCCGCTGTTCTGGGGCTGCTGGTGGGGACCTTGGGACAGACAGGTGACCTGGCGGAATCGCTCCTCAAGCGGCAGGCCGGGGTGAAAGACTCCGGCCGACTTATCCCCGGGCATGGAGGGATGCTCGACCGGGTAGACAGCCTCCTCTTCGTGGCTCCGGTGGTCTACTACTTCCTGGTCTTGGTGCTCCGATGAAGCGCCTGGCCATCCTGGGCAGCACCGGCTCCATCGGCCGGCAGACGCTGGAGGTGGTGGCGGCTAATCCTGGCCGCTTTTCCGTCTACGCCCTGGCTGCCGGCCGCGATGTGGAAGCGCTGCGCCGGCAGGTGGAGACGTTTCGGCCGGCCCTGGCCGGGTTGGGGAGCACCGAGGTCGAGGTAAAGGATTTTCCCGTTCCCCTGCTGTGTGGCGAAGAGGGACTGGTGGCGTTGGCTACGGCTCCCGAGGTGGACCTGGTGGTGGTGGCGACGAGCGGGGCGGCCGGCCTGGCTCCCACTCTGGCCGCCATTCGGGCGCGAAAGGAAGTCGCCCTGGCCAATAAGGAGGTGCTGGTGATGGCCGGGGAGATCGTCGCCACCGAGGCCCGATCCTACGGGGTGACGCTGCGGCCGGTGGATAGCGAGCACAGCGCCATCTGGCAATGCCTCCAGGGAGAACCCCTGGCGGCGGTGGAGCGCCTCATCCTGACCGCCTCCGGCGGCCCCTTTCGCACCTGGCCGAAGGAGCGCCTGGCCCATGTCACGCCGGAGGAGGCCCTTTCCCACCCCATCTGGAGGATGGGCCCCAAGATTACGGTGGACTCGGCCACCCTTTTCAACAAGGGACTGGAGGTGATCGAAGCCCACCACCTCTTCGGGGTGCCCTATGAGCGCATCGAGGTGGTGGTGCATCCGCAGAGCATTGTCCATTCCCTGGTCGAGTTCTGCGACGGTTCGGTCAAGGCCCAACTGGGCGTTCCCGATATGCGGCTTCCGATCCAGTATGCCCTGGGGTATCCGGAACGGCTTCCGCATCGCTATACGGCGGTGAAGTGGCCGGAAGTCGGCCCGCTCTGTTTTGAGCCGGTGGACGAGGAACGTTTCCTCTGTTTGCGCCTGGCGCGGGAGGCCGGCCTGGCCGGGAAAACCTACCCGGCGGTGCTCTCGGCGGCCGATGAGGTGGCGGTGGCACTCTTTCTGGAGAGGCACATCGGTTTCCTGGACATCCCCCGGCTCATCGCCGGGGCACTGGAGGCCCACCGGCCAGCCGAGTCGGTGGACCTACCCTCCATCCGCGCCGCCGACGCCTGGGCGCGGGCATGGGTCGAACGATCTGTTGGCCGCTGAGTGCTGTCGTAGGTTTATGCTGGACTTCGGATGGATCGGGATCTGCTCCTCACCTTTATGATCCTCCTGATCGCCGTCGCCCTCCTGTTGAGCGACCGGCTGCGCTCCGACCTGGTGGCGCTCCTGGTCGTCGTCGCCCTGGGGCTCAGCGGCGTCCTGACCCCGCAGGAGGCCTTTTCCGGCTTCAGCCGTTCGGCCGTGGTGACGATCCTGGCCATCTTTATCCTGACCGAGGGGTTGCGGCGCAGCGGCGTGACCGACCAGGTGGGGAATTTTCTCTTGCGTCTGGGAGGAAAGGAAGAGGGTCGGTTGGTCGCCATCGTGATGCTGGCCGGGGCTTTTTTCTCCCTCTTTATGAACAACATCGCCGCCGCCTCGGTGCTCCTGCCGGCCGTCACCGGGGCGGCCCGAAAGGCCCGCCTGAGCCTTTCCCGCCTGCTCTTTCCGCTGGCGTTGGGGACGATCCTGGGCGGGATGGCCACCCTCCTGACCACCACCAACATCGTCGTTAGCAGCCTCCTACGGGAGCGAGGGCTCCCTGGCTACGGCCTCCTGGACTTTGCCCCCCTGGGCCTGCCGATTGTATTCGTCGGCGTGGCCTATATGGTACTTTGGGGCCGCCATCTTCTGCCGATACAACTTCTCCCGGAGCGGGATTGGGCCATTTCCCGGCAGAGCGACCTGGTGGAAGTGTACCGGCTGGGCGAGCGGCTCTTCCGGGCGCGGGTGCCGGCCGGCTCCTACCTCATCGGCCGGCCGCTGGCCCAGAGCACCTTCCGCGAGCGGTACAACCTCACCGTCGTGGCTCTGGAGCGGGGGGGAAAAGTGCTTCCTTCGCCCCCTCCGGATACCCTCTTCCAGGAAGGGGACATCGTGCTCCTCGAGGGGAAACTGGAAGAGTTCCGCCGGCGGGACGTGCCGCCCTACCTGGAGATTCTCCCGCCACGCCCATGGTGTGAAGAGGATTTGGAGTCTCCGGAGGTGGCCGTGGTGGAGGCAGTGCTGGCTCCGCGCTCCACGCTGATCGGGCAGACGCTGCGGAGTGTCCACTTTCGGGAAAAGTACGGCATGAATGTGCTGGCGATCTGGCGGGCCGGCCGGCCCATCCGCACCTCCCTGAGCGACCTGCCGCTCCAGTTCGGCGATGCCCTGCTCCTGCAGGGGCCGCGCCGGAGTCTGCCGCTCCTGCGGGGAGAGCCCGACCTGGTCCTTCTAGGAGAGGAAGAAGAAGCCGCGCCGCTGCGCAAAGGCCGGCCGGCTCTGGCCATTATGGCGGCCACGCTGGTGCTGGTGGCCTTTTTCCCCTCCCTGGTCGGGGAACTGATGCTGGGCGGGGCGCTTCTCATGGTATTGAGCGGCGTCCTCACCATGGACCAGGCCTACCGCTCCATCGAGTGGAAGAGCGTCTTCCTCATCGCCGGGATGCTTCCCTTGGGTATGGCGATGACCAAGACCGGCGCGGCTTCCCTCCTAGCGAGGCATATCGTGGATTTGCTGGGGCCGGCGGGTCCCTGGGCGCTCCTGACCGGTTTCTTCCTCCTGGGCACGCTCCTGACCCAGGTGATGAACGGGGCGGTGGTGGCCAGTGTGGTGGCCCCGATGGCCATCCAGACGGCTCTGGCGATCGGGGCCGCCCCTCGCTCCCTGGCCATGGCCGTGGCCCTGTCCACCTCGATGGCCTTTCTGACTCCGCTTGGCCACCCGGTCAACGTCCTGGTCATGGGGCCGGCCGGCTACCGCTTCCGCGATTACCTGCGGGTGGGCCTGCCGCTGACCTTTCTCCTCTCGGCGCTCATCCTCCTGCTTCTGCCCGTGATCTGGCCGCTATAGGGGTTATCGCCCGGAGCGGGAAATCTGCCTGAACCAGAGAAAGGCCCCTCCGGCGATAAGGAGCGCGCCGGTCAGGATGAAGCCGACGAGGATTCCTCCCATATCCATCCAGAATCGCTCCGGGTACAAGCGGAGCAGGGTGTCGGAATGGGCAAAGGTCCAGGAGCCGGGAGGGAAGAAAATCCTGTGAAATCCGGTAAAGAAGGTGTCCCAACCCAGAAGCATAAGCAGGCCGGCGGCGCCCACCAGGGCCACTGTGAGGAGACTTCCCCCCAGGAGGGCGATGGGAGCCCGGGGGCGGGTGTGGGGATGGACGGCCAGGGCGACGGTTCCGCCCAGAGCCAGCAGGCCGGATGCGGCTCCTGCCCCCCACAGGGCCCAGAGCACCCGCTTGACATCCTCCATATGGGCCAGTTCCCTTGGGTTGAAGGCCGGCCGATCCTCCAGGGGAATCCCGGCCAGGCGTTCGATCCCCGCGCCGGTGAGATAGTCCAGACACGCCTCGGCCAGCCGGATGCGCTCCGGTGTGGAAAGGCCGTAGGGGTCGGGAGGAAAATCGGGCCGCCGGTATTCCCACCGTACCAGAGGGGGGGTGGCCGTCAGCCGCAGCGCCAGGCCCAGCAGGGCCGGCGGAAGGAGCAGGGTAACCAGGATTTGTACCGCCCGGGACCAACCTGAATGCATCGCCACCTCGGGATACCGCTAGCATGTCAGCACGTCGGCACCTTCGTGGGAATCAGGGCACGGACAAGATTATACCACACTTCTCCTCCGTTGTTTTGCTTCACTAAGAGCCTATCCGAAAACCCCCGGATGGGTAGGCAAGGCAGCGCCTTCGCCCTCCCGCAAACACCTCACACAAGAGTTTTCGGATGGGTTCTAAATACCGAGAGCGTTGAACGTTGATCATCGAACGTTCACCCCCGGGTCGTTCGTCCTTGTGATTGCGTAATGTCTCAATTTAGTAAGCCCAAAGAGGCATCAGGATCACAGCAGGCGGAAATCGGGCTAATTTTCGCCTTCCTGCAACCCGGATAATGCTCCGGGTTGTCGGCTTGGCCTACTAACTTGAAGACACCGTTCGGTGACCGGGATGAACATCTGCGGCGGGGAGGCGATGGGGCATCTTCCGGTGCGGGTGCTTCCGGAGGGGCCGTACCAGGTCTATCTGCCGCTGGTGCTGCGGGACGATTAGCCCTCACCTCCTACCTTTCCGCCGGGGGTGGGTGAGGGCCACTCGGCACCGGTGCCGTACAAGCGGCAGCGACTGCATGGTGGCCGGGCCAGGCATCTCCGGCCCAGCCCTCCACCGGCGGCGAAAGGAGGTGGAAAACGAACCTAGATGCGGAAGGTCGGCCAATGGTATCCTGAAGCGGCCTGGCCTCGCCGGCCGGAAACGAGGCCGACCTGTCCCCGAACGGGGAGGCGAGGGGCGCAGGAGCACCTTGGGGGTCGGGAGACCCCGCATCCGTTTTGACAGCAGCCAGGCCGGGGCCTATAATGGGCCTTGCTTTGGGCCTGGTTCGTCGAAATAGGTGCTTCGGATGAACGTTCGCGAGGTTCGCGACGGCGGCGAGTGGGACCGCCTGCTGCTTTCTTTCCCACAGCCCCATATCCTCCAGTCCTTCGAGTGGGGAGAGATCAAGCGGGCCACCGGGTGGACGCCCCGGCGACTTCTCCTGGAAGAGGGAAGGCAGACACGGGTGGCAGCGCTGGTTCTGCGGCGAGAAGTTCCCTTCCTGCGGGCTTCGATCCTCTATGTGCCCAAAGGCCCCCTTCTGGCGGAGGACGGGCCGGCCTGCCTGGAGACGGCTCTGGCCATGCTGGAGGAGGAGGCCCTCCGAGAACGAGCCATCTTCATCAAAGTTGACCCCGACATCGCCGCCGAGGACGCCGCTGCCCTGGAGGTGCTTCGGCGACGTGGCTGGAGACGGGGAGAAGATGTGCAGTTTCGCAACACGATTCTGGTGGACCTTCGGGCCGACGAAGAGACGCTCCTGAACCGGATGAAGCCCAAGACACGCTACAACATCCGTCTGGCCGAACGGCGGGGGGTGCAGGTGCGGGAGGGGATGGCGGCCGACCTGAAGGCTTTCTACGAACTCTACCGGGAGACGGGCCGGCGCGACGGCTTCCTTACCCGTCCCTATTCCTACTATCGGCAGGTTTGGCAGACCTTCCTGGAAGCCGGGTGGGGGCGTCTGTTCCTGGCCGAACACGAGGGAGATGTGCTGGCCGGCCTCTTCCTCCTGCACTTTGGCCCCTGCGCCTGGTATATGTACGGCGCTTCCTCCGGCCGCAAGCGGGAGCATATGCCCAACCACCTCCTTCAGTGGGAAGCGATGCGCTGGGCCAAAGTGGCCGGCTGCACGACCTACGATTTCTGGGGGGCGCCCAATCAACCGCGGCCGGATGACCCACTCTGGGGCGTATATCGCTTCAAGGCCGGCTTCGGCGGGTGCTTCGTTTCCCGCATCGGCGCCTATGATTTCGTCGTTCGGCCGGCGCTTTACCTGGCTTTCTCCTGGGTTATCCCACGTTTCCTTGCACTCTGGCGGTGGCTGCGGGGGGAGCCGACGCTAGCGACCAAGGACCGATGAGGAAGGAGGCCGATATGCCGCACAACCTTCTCCTGACCGGTCGGCCGGGCATCGGCAAAACCACCGTCATCCGGCATGTCCTGGAGAGGCTGCCGGGCCTTCGTCTGGGTGGCTTTACCACAGCCGAGATTCGCGGCCCGCACGGCCGGCTCGGCTTCCGCGCCGCCGTCCTCGGCGGCCCCGATATCGTCCTGGCCCACGTGGAACGGGCCGGCCCCTGGCGGGTGGGCGCCTATGGGGTAGACGTGGCCGCCTTTGAGCAAGTCATCCTGCCTTTCCTGGACCCGCGGCTGGAGGAAGTGGAACTCTTCGTCATAGACGAGATCGGCAAGATGGAGTGCTTCTCGACGCTTTTCCAGACACGGGTGCGGCAACTTTTGGACGACCCGCGCCCACTTTTGGGAAGCATTGCCCTGCGTGGGCCGGCCCTGATCGAAGAGGTCCGTCGCCGGCCGGATGTGGAATTGGTGGAAGTGACCCTGACCAACCGGGCCGGCCTGCCCGAGGAAATCGCTTCCCGTCTGCAACACTGGCTAGCCAGGACCGTTGAGCGTTACTGAGGGCACTGGAACGGGACACCGATAGGGTTCTGCCCTACCCGGTGGAATGTGCCCGAGTCTGGTGAGGAGGATGCAGATGCGACGCTACCTACTTGCCCTATTTTTGCTCCTTTTGCTCGGCGGAGCCTGCGGAGGGCCGGTCGCAACCCCGACGGCTACGACAGAGGAAGTTGCTCTGCCGCCGCCCCAAACTCAGGGGGGAATGAGCTTGGTGGAGGCACTGGCTCTGCGGCGCTCGATCCGCTCTTACACCGAACAGCCGCTATCCTGGGAGGAAATCTCGCAACTCCTCTGGGCAGCCCAGGGGGTCACCGATCGGCGGGGCTTTCGCACGGCACCCTCGGCCGGAGCCCTTTACCCGCTGGAGGTGTACCTGGTGCTGCCCGAAGGCTGGTATCACTACCGGCCGGCCGACCATCGCCTGGAGGTGCGGGGACGGAGCGACCTGCGGCGGGAGATCTGGATGGTCGGGTTGAACCAGGAGGCACTACTTCGGGCACCGGCGCTCTTTGTCATCACCGGGGTGGTCTCCCGTACCGCGGCCAAGTACGGGGATCGGGCGGAGCGTTACGTCTTTCTGGAGGCCGGCCATGCCGCGCAGAACCTGCTCCTCCAGGCCACCGCCCTGGGCCTCGGTGCCGTCCCCATCGGTGCCTTTGACGATGCAGGAGTGCGCCGGGTTCTGGGGCTATCTCAGGCAGAGACACCGCTCTACCTGATTCCGGTGGGAAGGCCGGGGGAACCTTAGAGTCTACCCGAAACCTCCCACCGGGTAGACGAAGGCACTGCCTTCGCCTACCCACGAACACTTCTCACGAGAGTTTTCGGACGGGCTCTTTCACGATGCCTCGCCTCGGGGCCTCCAAGCGGGGAAATCGCCGAAAGTGGCGTCACGGTGCACCACGAACGATGATCAATGGCAACATAAGGTGATTTTGCCGGTGTCCGGCAAGGACCAAAAAGCGCGGCTGGGGCGACTCGAACGCCCGACCACCTACTCCGGAGGCAGGTGCTCTATCCACTGAGCTACAGCCGCGTGATTTTATTGTACCATATCCCGTTTCAAAATGCAAATCGGTTTGCATCCCTTGACGGCCGTGGTATAATGGTCGGCACTACGGCTGAATTTCTTGGAGGTTCCCTTTGTCGCGCCGCGACTGGATTTTGCTGGCCCTTATTGTGCTCCTGACGGGGCTGGGCTTCTGGATCGACCTGGGCAGCCCGGCCATCGCCTTCTGGCGGGCGGTGCCGGAAGGTTCGACCTCTGAGCAAGAGCGCCTCATCCGTTCCACGACGCTGCGGCTAGGGCTGGACCTGCAGGGCGGGACGCAGGTGATCCTAGAGGCCCGGGTCCGGCCGATCTCGTGGAGCCTTTCTCGCTGGTCCACCCCACGAGGGATAGCCGACTTTGTGCGCGAAGTCTACGAAAACACGGCCGCGTCCGGTGGGGAAACGATAGAAGTAGCCCGGGATATCATTAACGACCGGGTCAACGGTTTGGGGGTGACGGAGGCGGTGGTGCAGGTGCAGGGCGCCAACCGCATCATCGTCGAATTGCCCGGCGTCCCTGACCCGGAGCAGGCTCTGGCTACCGTCCAGAGCACCGGCTTCCTGGAGTTTGTGGATACCCTGGGCGAGGACCTGCCTCCGGGTGCCATCATCAGTACGACATACGGCTTGACCGCCCAAGAGATCGCCGCTATCACCTGGACCCGGGTTTACCCCACCGTGGTCACCGGCTACGAACTTGTGTCCAACCGCATCGGTACCCAGCCCAAGGAACTCACCGGGGAGCCGATGGTGCTTCTGGGCTTTAACGCCGAAGGGACGCGTAAACTGGCCGAATGGAGCCGGACCCATGTGGGCCAGCCGTTGGCCATTGTGTTGGACAAGAAGGTGATCTCCGCCCCGGTCGTGCGGGAGGCCATCACCGATGGGGCGGCTTCTATAAGCGGCGGGAGGATGACCTGGCGGGAGGCGGAGCGCATCGCTCTCCTTCTCCGCTACGGGGCGCTTCCGGTACCCCTGACAGTGGCGGAAAACCGCACCGTGGGGCCGACGCTGGGGCAGGACTCGGTGAACAAGAGCGTTGTGGCCGGCATGATCGGTCTCTGCACGGTGCTCCTTTTTATGACGCTCTATTACCGATTGCCGGGTGTCCTGGCCGGCCTGGCTCTCTGCATCTACACCGTCCTCATCTTTGCCATCTACAAACTTATCCCGGTTACCCTGACCCTCCCCGGCGTGGCCGGCCTGCTCCTCTCCATCGGCATGGCTGTGGACGCCAACATCCTCATCTTCGAACGGATGAAGGAGGAACTGCGGGCCGGGAAAACGCTGCGGGCTGCCGTAGAGGCCGGCTTCGACCGGGCCTGGACTTCGATCTGGGACTCGAACCTTTCCACTCTGCTGACCTGTGTCATCCTCTACCTCTTTGGCCGTTCGCTGGGGGCCAGCATGGTCAAGGGCTTTGCCATCACCTTGGCCATCGGCGTGGCCGTGAGCATGTTCAGCGCCATCACCGTTACCCGCACCTTCCTGCGGGCCGTCTACGGCGCGCTCGGCCCGTATCTGGAACGCCACCCCCGTTTCCTGTTGGGCGTGATCCTGGAGAGGCCCTAGATGTTGCACCTGACGCGCCACCGTTACCTCTACTTCCTTATCTCCACCCTGATCATCGTCCCGGGGCTGGTAGCGATGGTCATCTCCACCGTCCGCTACGGCACGCCGGTCCGGCTGAGCATCGACTTTACCAGTGGTTCGTATGTGGAGATCAGCCTGCCCCGCCCGGTGGAATCGGAGGAAGTGCGCTCCGTCTTCCAGGAAGGGGGGCTGGATGTGGCCTCGGTGCAACTCACGGAGGGCAACCGGGTGGCCATTGTACGCACTCAGGTCATAGATATGGCGACCAAGGGCCGGCTGATGGAAGCGCTGAGGGCACGTTTCGAGGAGGTCGTCGAGCGGCGCTTCGACGTGGTGGGCCCCTCGATCAGCCAAGTAGTCACGCGCAACGCCATCTATGCGGTGATCGCCGCCTCGCTGGTCATCCTGGCATTCATCACCTTTGCCTTTCGCAAAGTGCCGCACCCCTTCCGCTACGGCTTTTGTGCCATCGCCGCGATGGTGCACGACATCCTGGTGACGGTGGGGCTTTTCTCGCTGGCCGGCCTGCTTTGGGGCTGGGAGGCCGATACCCTCTTCCTCTCGGCTCTCCTCACGGTGATCGGCTTTTCGGTGCAGGATACCATCGTTGTCTACGACCGCATCCGCGAGAACACTCCCCGGATGCGGGGGCTACGCTTTGAGGAGATCGTCGACCACAGTCTGACCCAGACGCTCCATCGTTCGCTGACCACGCAGTTGAACGCCATGTTCGTGATGGTGGCACTCCTCCTCTTTGGTGGAGCCTCGATCAAGCAATTCATCCTGGTCATGTTCATCGGCCTGGCCAGCGGCACCTATTCCTCCCTGTTCAACGCCGTGCCGCTCCTGGTGGTGTGGGAAAATCGGGAGATACCGCGCCTGCTCCGCCGGCTGATGGGGCGGGCGGTTTAAGAAGGAGGTCTCTATGGCAGAGGAATATGTTCTGGACCGGGAATTGGCCGAACGCCTGCGCCAAGTCCGCGAGCAGGTCCGGGCTCGAAGCGATTTCCTCCGCTCTATACGGGAGAAGGAGGAGGAAGACCTGCTTTATGGTGACCGCGACCTCCGCCTGTTTCCTCAACTGCGGCACCATTTGGAAGAGGTAGGCCGCCTCTGGCAGGTGCAGGAACAGCCCTTCCGCTCTCGCTTTCCCATCCTCGGCCCCCTCATCGCCTGGTTCCGTGAGCGCTGGAACCGTATCTCGACCAAGTGGTACGTCCTGCCCATCCTCCAACAGCAGGTCCACTTCAATGCTGCTGTGGTCCAGGTCCTGCGGGACCTTTACCACTTTGTCCAGACCTCCTCCTACGACCTGGTCCGGCGGATGGATGCGATGTTTTACCCGCTGGACCAGGAGCAGGCTGCGCTCCATGCCGCTCTGCAGGACCTCCGCGCGGCACTGGACGAGGCTGAGGAGCGCCTGAGGGCTTCCCTGGCCCAGGCCGAAGCCCGCCGGGAGCAGCGCTATCAGGAACTGGCCCACCGGCAAGAACTTGACCGCCGAGGTCTGGCCTTTTTGCGGATGAAACTCGACGGCCTCCTGGCCCGGCTTGGGCCAGGAGGCCCGTCGGCGGTTGGGCCGGCCGCTGCCGAGGAACGCGAAGCCCTCCGCGACCACGACTATTACCGCTTCGAAGACCTCTACCGTCGCGAGGAGGAGGTACGGGCGCTGCAGCAGGAGTACCTGCCCTTTTTCCAGGGTCGGAAAAATGTCCTGGACCTGGGCTGCGGCAAGGGCGAGTTTCTGGAACTCTTGCGCGAGAGCGGGATTGAGGGGTACGGCGTGGACCTGAACCAGGAGATGGTACGCCGATGCCAGGAGAAGGGGCTGCGCGCGTTTCAAGGGGATGCCTTGCAACACCTGGCTGGCCTGCCGGACGGTTCCCTGGGCGGTCTCTTTGCCGCCCACCTGATCGAGCACCTTCCGCCGCGTACCCTTTTGGAACTCATCCAGACGGCCTGGGCCAAACTCCAGCCGGGGGCCTACCTGATTTTGGAGACGCCCAATCCCCTCTGCCTCTGGGCGCTGGTGAACTATTTCTACCTGGATATGTCCCATATCAAGCCGGTTCATCCCCAAGCCCTCACCTTCTTGCTGGAGATGCATGGTTTCCGGGAAGTCGAGGTGCGCTATCTCCATCCGGTGCCCGAAGGGGTGCGGATGGTGCTCCTGCCGGAAGGTGGAGGAAGCGAATGGGGGGAAATGGCGGCGCTCCTGAACACCAATTTCGGCCGGCTCAACGACCTCCTCTACGGCTACGCCGACTATGCTGTCATCGCCCGGAAGTAAGGAGGTGTGCCTTGCGCATTGCCTATTTCAGTCCGCTGCGGCCGGTGGCTTCCGGCATTTCCGATTACAGCGAAGAACTGCTTCCTGCCTTAGCGCAGGCAGGGGCTGAGATCACCGTCTTTGTGGATGGGTATGAGCCCACCAACCTTCTTATTCGCCGGCAGTTCCCGATCCATGATTACCGTGATTTTGACGACCTCCACCGAGATTGTCCCTTTGATATTCCCCTCTACCATATGGGAAACCACATCTGTCACGCCTACATTTACGAGATGTTGCAACGTTACCCCGGTGTAATTGTGTTGCACGACACGGTTCTGCAGCACTTTTTAGGAGAGTACCTGGTTCAGAAAGGCGATGTGGTCACCTACTTGAGGAATTTTACCGAAGGGGAGGGTTTCTCCCTGCTCCGGCGACGTGAGGCAGGCATATGGAGTCATCTGGATCATTTCCTTTACCCTGGAATCCGGCGAGTGGTAGAAAGCAGCCGCGGCATCATTGTCCACAGTGAGACGGCGCGGCAGGCGGTACTTCAGGCCGTCCCCACGGCCCGCCTCTCTGTCGTGCGCCATCACATGGGGACTCTGCGTTCTCCCTATGCCGGCCTGCCGCAGAGGGAGATCAAGGCCCGTTTGGGGTATGATCCGGAGACCTTTCTGATCGTCTCTCCCGGAATCGTAACACCTTCTCGTCGAATCGAAGTGCTTCTGCAAATCTTTGCCACTTTCAGCCGGGCGTTCCCCCACAGCCGCTGCGCCATTGTGGGGCCGGATCACCCCGAAGTGCGCATCACGGATCTGGTCCGTCGCCTTCGACTGGACGGATTGGTGCGGGTAACCGGGTTTGTGGATGTCCCTACCTTTCAGAGTTACATCCTGGCCGCCGACGTTCTGATCAACCTGCGCTATCCGCTGGCCGGGGAAACCTCGGGGGGACTGATCCGGGCTATGGGTATGGGCAAGCCGGTCCTGCTCTCTAACATCGGCCAATATGCCGAGTTTCCCGACGATTGTTGCCTGAAGGTGGATTTAGGAAAGGCTGAGGAAGAAATGGCCCTGGCCTACCTGGATGCCCTGGTGCATGACCCGGTCCTGGGTCGACACATCGGCGAACAAGCCCGGCGTTACATCCAGACCTATCATGCTCTTGAACGTTCGGCCCAGGCCTATCTCGATTTCATCCGCTCTGTCCTGGAGGAGGAAGCCTCACCTCAACCCGTGCCGACTTGGGGTGGGGAGGGTGATGTGGCCTCCATAATGGAGGAAATCCGGCGAGAAGTAGCCCGCCAAAGGTGGTCGGAAGGTGGAAGCACGCCTTCCTCTATTTCGTAGCCTTGGAGGCAGCATGAGTTTTCCAGAAACAGGGGGGGCAGGTGCGTCGTGTCGTCTTTGTGAGTACCTGGTACGGACCGGAAACGGTCGGCGGAGCAGAGAACCTCTGTCGGCGGCTGGCCGAGGAGGTCTGTCGGGCCGGCTGGCCCATCGAGGTTTTCACCACCACCTCCCGGGGGTACACCTTCCCCTGGTTTGAGAGTTACTACCCACCCGGCACGCAGGAATGGAACGGTGTGCCGATCCGCCGCTTTCCCATTTGCCGTTGGCAAGAAGCCACTTTCTGGGAAGAGCGGCTTGACCTCCTGCGAAAATTGCCGGTATTTCCTCCAGAAGAGGTAGCCCACCTCTTGGAGATGCCCCAGAGCGATTCCCTGTACCGGGCCATCGCCAGAGAGGAGGAGGCCTTTTTCGTCTTTTTCATTTATTCCCACAACCTGACCTTCTGGGGGACGCAAATTGCCCCGGGACACTCTTTTCTCTTGCCCTGCCTTCACGACGAGCCCTATGCTTACCACCGCGCCACAGCCTGGTTGATGGAACAAGTGCCGTGGCTGCTATGTCTTTCGGAGCCGGAGCGTAATCTGGCTTTGCGGCTTTACCATGTGCCGCCGGAGCAAGCCTTTCTGATAGAGGTAGGGGTAGATACTGACCACCAAGGCGACGGTAACCGCTTCCGTTCCCGATACGGCATCGAAGAGCCATTTCTTCTCTATGTTGGCCGGCGCGATGCCTCCAAAGGCATTCCCATCCTTATGGAATACTTCCGTGCCTATAAGAGGAGACGCCGGGGAGCGTTGAGGTTGCTCCTCGCAGGCCCCGGAAAAATCGAGGTTTCTTCGGAAGACAACCAAAAGGAGATCGTGGATCTGGGGGTGCTGAGCGAACAAGACAAGCACGACGCCTATGCTGCTGCCACGCTCCTTGTCCAGCCCTCAACGATCGAGAGTTTTTCTATCGTCCTGATGGAGAGCTGGCTCCAGGGGACGCCGGTCCTGGTTAATGCTCGTTGTGCCGTAACCACCTACCATTGCCGAAAGAGCAACGCCGGGTTGTACTATCGGGACTATTTGGAGTTCGAGGCCTGCCTGGACTACCTCCTGACGCGGCCGGCCCTGCGGAGACAGCTGGGAGAGGCTGGGCAAACCTATGTCCTTCAATACTATACCTGGCCAGCGGTTCTGGAGCGGTTTTTCCAGGCTCTGGAAGCAAAGGAGCGAGCCCTCCTGCAACCGTCGGGATAAGGATATGAGCATTCTGAACATCCTCGGCCTCTTATTTTTTCCGGGATATCTTCTCTATCGTTCTTTCGCCCCGGCTGATGAATCCTTATCCTGGAGCGAGGCCCTTTTCTGCCAGTTCTTTGCCGGCTTCCTTCTCTGCGGCGAACAGGCTCTCCTCTTGGCCGAACTGGGCCTCTTTTCACCGCTTCCTCTGGCAGCCCTGCTCCTGCTGGAGAGCGGCCTGGTGGTGGCCCTGCGCTGGAAGCACTTTTGCCGATGGCGTTTCCCCCGGTTTCGCTGGGAGTGGAAGGATGTGGGGACGCTGTTCCTTTTTCTGGCCATCGCCGTGCTTCTCGCGTGGCCCGGAGAATGGGTACTGGGCGGCCAGGACCCGGGCGTCTATGTCCTGATCGGCGCTTCTATCGCTCGTACCGGCGGAATTGCCCTGCGCGACCCGATGCTGGCCTCCCTGCCGTCGCAGGGGGATTTCCTCTTTTCCTCCTATATCGGCCAGCGCTGGCTCCTCCCCGGCTTTTACCTTACCGACCGGGAAAGCGGCCAGGTCTTCCCCCAGTTTTTGCACCTGTACCCGTCCTGGCTGGCCCTCTTTTATGCCTTAGGAGGACTGCCTTCCGCGCTGCTGGCCACGCCCTTTTTCACCCTGCTGGCCTTGCTGGCCTTTTATTTCCTGGTTCGACGGCTGGTCGGGAGGTGGGCGGCCCCGGTAGCCGTGGTGCTCCTGGCCCTGAACCCGGCCCAGATTTGGTTTGCCCGGGAGCCGGGGGCAGAAAGCCTGACCCTTGTTCTCTTCCTGGGCGGATGGTATCTCTTCGAACGGGCGCTGCACGAGCCGGCCCGCTCCGACCTGGCTGTGCTGGCGGGCGCGGCCCTGGGCCAGATCGCCCTGGCCAAGCTCGAGTTCCTCTTCCTTCCGCTTCTGCTCTACGGTTACCTCCTGGCACGAGGGCTTGTACTCCGAACAAGGGCGAATGAGAAGGTCTTCCTCTGGACTTATAGCCTGTTCCTGGTCCACGCCGCAGTCCATATGGCCCTGATCTCCTGGCCCTATCTGCAGACCTTTCGTACTTCGCTGGAACACAGTTACCTCCTGCCTGCCTGGGCCTGGTTTCTCCTGCTCGGTCTGGGCCTGGCCGGCCTCGGCCTCTCCTACGCCTTCCGCCGGCCGATCGGTCGTATTTTGCCTCGCCTCCTGGGACAGGAGGAAAGGTTACGCCGGTTTCTAATCCTCCTGGGCCTTCTGGCAGTGCTTTACGGGGCTGTGGTCTGGCCGCTTCTTTCGCCGGCCCAACTCTATGTGGAAGGGGAGTGGCGGACCAATTACCATCGCCAGGCTTTCCTGCGGCTGCTGTGGTACCTCTCGCCCATCGGGTTGGCGCTGGCCATCGTGGGGCTGCTCGGATGGCTGGGCCGGCGTCTGGACGGTCCTTCGCTTCCCTTCTTCGTCGCTTTCGCCCTGGAGGGGGCCGTCTTTGTGCACAGCACGATGGATTACCCCTCCCATTTCTGGATGATGCGACGTTACATCCCTCTGGTCTTTCCCTGGTTGACTCTAGGTATGGCTGCAGCGCTGTACTTCCTGCGTCGTGTACCCCTGGGACGAGCTGTGCGTCGGGGAGGGGTGAGCCTCCTGTTCGGGCTGCAACTGTTCTTTCTGGTCCAGGCCGATGCCCCATGGGCCTCGCGGCCCGAACTGGCAGGGACGGTGGAGGCACTGGCGGGACTGGCCGGGCAGATTCCGGCGCAGGCTCCCGTTTTCGTGGACCATTTCGGCGTTGCCCTGGCTACCCCGCTCCGTTTCCTCTACGGGAAAGAGGCCTTTGCTCTGCCCCAGCCGATCCCCTGGGAGGAACTATGGCGGTTGCTTCGGGAGTGGCCGGCCGAAGACGGGCCTGCCTACCTTCTCTTGGCACGCCCTCCTTCGCTTCTGTATGGAGGAATGAGCATAGTGCAGGTGGACAACTTTGTGCTGGAAAGTTGGGGGACCGAGGCTACCCTGGACCGCCTGCCCCGGGAGGCCGTCCTGTTACGCTCGGCCCAGGGGCTGTATCGGGTGGAACGCCGGCCGGATAGTCCAAGTACGCTGGAATACTTCTCCCCGCAGCCGGAATGGAGCGGAGAGGGCATCACCCTTGTTCTTCCTACAAGCGCGTCTCCGCTTTGTTTGAGGATGCGTGCAGTTGGATTCCGGCCAGAGGCCGTTCCGCCGGCTCTGGTACAATTTCTCTGGAATGGTGAAACGATTGCTGAAATCACGCTGCCTCGCTCGCCCGAGCCGCAGGAAATGGCGATCAAGTTGCCTCCTGCTGAGTCTGAATCTCGATTGGAGATTCGCTGCGAGACTTGGAATCCGCGGGCGGTCGGCTTTGGGGATGATCCACGTGACCTGGGGTTGCTTATCCAATCGCTGGTTGTGGGCGAAAGGAATTGCCCGCCCTAGGCTCTGGCCGGGCCATCTCTGCTATCCGGCCTGCCGGAGTATGGGATGGCCGATAGGAAGGTAGCATGGCCGAGGATTTCCATTGGGCTCCTTGGCCCGAGTTGAAGGACGTTCGGCCGGAAGTTTCCCGCTTCCAACTCCAGGACAATCCGATTCCGGCCAGCCTGAAGCAAAAACTCGGCCCTGAAGGTGCGATGGGTAAGTGTGCGCTTGCTCAGGTTGCCCATTGTGCCACCAGCCTTTGTATAGCCTTTGTACAACTGACTTTGCGGCTATGAATGATGATGTTGCCTTTACCGAGCGGGCCTCTTGCAGGACAGTCCAAGTTGTGGCAAAATACCTGTTGCGGGTCCATAGTTTCTCACCTCCTGTGGGGATAGGTTAGGGTGAGAGTTTATTAGGACCCGCTCTTTTTGTCCAGATCAGCACCAACCAAGCGCATACTTATCTTGTCAAGCAACATACTTGCAATTTTCAACTTCCCGCTAATACTCCTCTATCATCTCTCTAACGTCTTCATCTTATCCTTGCCTCAGCAATTTTGGAGGGATAACCGATGGATCTGAACCGTTTTACCGAAAAGGCCGCCGAAGCCGTCCTGGCCGCCCAGCGCGAGGCCCAGGAACGACACCATAGCCAGATCGAGCCGCTCCACCTCCTCGCCGCCCTTCTGGGCCAGAGCGACGGGGTGGTGCCGCAGGTCGTGCAAAAGGTCGGGGCCAGCCCGGCCCAGATGCTGGCTATGGTACAGGAGGAACTCGCACGCCTTCCCCAGGCCTACGGGGCCGCCCAGGTCTACCTTTCGCCCGCCCTCTCCCAGGTGGCCCAGATCGCCGAGGAAGAAGCCCGCCGGCTGCGCGATGAATATATCTCCACCGAACACCTCCTCCTGGGCCTTGCCGACGAGCGCATCCGCGGGCCGGCTCAGGAAATCCTCCGCCGCTTCGGATTGGGGCGCGACGCCGTCCTCCGCGCCCTCACCAGCATCCGCGGCAGCCAGCGCGTCACCAGCCCGACTCCGGAAACGACCTACCAGGCCCTCGAACGCTACGGCCGCGACATCACCCGCCTGGCCCGGGAAAACAAACTCGACCCGGTCATCGGGCGCGACGACGAGATTCGCCGCGTCATCCAGGTCCTCTCCCGGCGCACCAAAAACAACCCCGTCCTCATCGGCGAACCAGGCGTGGGCAAGACCGCCATCGTCGAGGGGCTGGCCCAACGCATCGTTCGGGGAGACGTCCCCGAGGGCCTGAAGAACAAGCGCCTGGTGCAACTGGACTTGGGAGCGCTCATCGCCGGCACCAAGTATCGGGGCGAGTTCGAGGAGCGGCTGAAGGCCGTGCTCAAGGAGATCTCCCAGAGCGAGGGGCAGATCGTCCTCTTCATGGACGAACTCCATACCGTCGTAGGGGCCGGCGCGGCCGAGGGGGCAATGGACGCCTCCAACATGCTCAAACCGATGCTGGCCCGAGGCGAACTCCACTGCATCGGGGCGACCACCTTGGACGAGTACCGCAAGCATATCGAGAAAGATGCCGCCCTGGAGCGACGCTTCCAGCCGATCTATGTGGGCGAACCCTCGGTGGAGGATACCATCTCCATCCTGCGCGGGCTGAAGGAGCGGTATGAGGTGCACCACGGCGTGCGCATCAAGGACAGCGCCCTGGTTTCGGCAGCGGTCCTGGCCCACCGCTACATCAGCGACCGCTTCCTCCCGGACAAGGCCATCGACCTGGTCGACGAGGCCGCTTCTCGCCTCCGCATCGAGATCGACTCGATGCCGGCCGAACTCGACGAGATCGAACGCCGCATCATGCAACTGGAGATCGAGCGTACCGCCCTCAAAAAGGAGCGCGACGAGGCTTCCCGCGAACGGCTGGAGCGAATCGAGCGGGAACTGGCCGACCTGGGCGAAAAGCGCCAGGCCCTGCGCGCCCGCTGGGAGCAGGAGAAACAGGCCATCCACTCCATCCGCCAGACCAAGGCCCGCATGGACGAGGTACGGGGCGAGATCGAACGTGCCCAGCGCGCCCTGGACTATAACCGGGCGGCCCAACTCCAGTACGGCACGCTGGTCGAACTGGAGAAGGAGTTGCGCGAGCAGGAGGCCCGGCTGGCCGAATTGCAGAGGGACGGCGCGCTCCTCAAGGAAGAAGTGGGTGAGGAGGACGTGGCCGAGGTGGTGGCCAAATGGACCGGCATCCCGGTGAGTCGTCTCCTGGAGGGGGAGATTCAGAAACTTGTACATATGGAAGAGCGGCTGCGCACCCGTGTAGTCGGCCAAGACGAAGCCATCGCCGCCGTCTCCAACGCCATCCGGCGGGCGCGGGCCGGCCTGCAGGACCCCAACCGGCCGCTGGGTTCTTTCCTCTTCCTGGGGCCCACCGGCGTGGGCAAGACGGAACTTGCCCGGGCGCTGGCCGAATTCCTCTTCGACGACGAAGACGCCATGGTGCGCATCGATATGAGCGAATATCAGGA
The DNA here is from genome assembly GCA_036172265.1 of Chloroflexia bacterium. Classification (GTDB taxonomy): domain Bacteria; phylum Chloroflexota; class Chloroflexia; order DTKN01; family DTKN01; genus JASFBA01. The sequence continues at coordinate 5,293 of JASFBA010000022.1, read as the reverse complement.
GCGCCATACCGTCTCCCGCCTCATCGGAGCGCCGCCCGGCTATGTGGGCTATGAGGAAGGTGGGCAACTCACGGAGGCGGTACGCCGCCGACCTTATAGCGTCGTCCTCTTCGACGAGACCGAAAAGGCTCACCCCGAGGTCTTTAACGTCCTCCTGCAGGTGCTCGACGACGGCCGGCTCACCGACGGCCAGGGCCACACGGTGGATTTCAAAAATACCGTGGTGATCATGACCTCGAACGTGGGCAGCCCCTACCTGCAGGACCTGCGCAAAGGGCAGGAGGAAGAAGTCCGTCGGCGGGTTCTGGAGGCGCTGCGGGCGCAGTTCCGCCCCGAGTTCCTGAACCGCATTGACGAAATTCTCATCTTCAACCCGCTGGGGCCGGAGGAGATTCGCCAGATCGTGGAAATCCAGATGCGTCGGGTGCAGGAGCGATTGCGCGAGCGCAAGTTGGAACTGCGGTGGACGGAGGCGGCCCGCCGCCACCTGGCCGAGGTCGGCTTCGACCCGGCCTACGGGGCCCGGCCGCTCAAGCGGGCCATCCAGCGGGAGGTACTGGACCCGCTGGCCCTGAAGATGCTGGAGGGCGAATTCCGTGAAGGGGACACGGTGGTGGTGGATGCGGAGGCCGGCCACGTCGCCTTTCGGAAAGGGTAGAGGATAGCGGCTTGTTTATGAAACAGGAGCGACGGGTTGGAAACCCGCCGCTCCTGCCTTTGCAGGAGCCAGGTTGCCCTTGGTGAGTGGCGCGCGCCCGTCGTCTACAGCACGCACGCTTGCCAAATGGTGCAGTTTGTGGTATAATAAAAAGCGTTGGGGGATCGTTCAACGGTAGGACAGCTGACTCTGGATCAGCCGATCGGGGTTCGAATCCCTGTCCCCCAGCAGAAGCGATGGGCGGCCTGGGCTATGGAGCATTCGGGCTCCGCCGGGCGGCCGGCATAAAGACGATGGCCAACCGCTGTAGGGACGGTTGGCGTTTTGTTTTATTGGGGCAAGAGCGCGGTGGGAATTGGGCCTAATTTTCGCCCCCATAGGACACGGATAATGCCCCCGGTTGTCGGGTTGACCTTCTGGGAACAGACACGCAAGGCTAATGGGTGTGTCCCAAATTCGTCGGTCGGTTTGACAAACCGACCTACACCAGGGTAACGTCGGGCAAGTTGCCCCATTTTTGTTTCTGCGGTATACTATATCCCATCTGGGGCGACAGGGTGACGATTTTCAACCACCGTTTTCTTGGCAATTTGCGGAGGAAGGCCTATGGAAAAGAAAGACTATCCGACTGGCACAAGGCCGTCGACCGACTTTATCCGCGAGATCGTGGCCGAAGACGTTCGCACCGGACGTTTCGGCGGCCGCGTCCATACCCGCTTTCCCCCCGAACCGAACGGCTACCTCCATATCGGCCACGCTAAGGCTTTGAGTATCGATTTTGACATCGCTGAGGAATTCGGCGGACTATGCAACCTACGCTTCGACGATACCAACCCGATGAAGGAGGAAGCCGAATACGTCGAGGCCATCAAGGAAGACATCCGTTGGCTGGGATACGACTGGGGGGATCGGGAATATTACGCCTCCGATTACTTTGAACAACTCTATCAGTGGGCGGAGGAATTGATCAAGAAGGGCAAAGCCTACGTCTGCGACCTTAGCCCGGAGGAGGTGCGGGCCTACCGGGGCACCCTGACCGAACCGGGCCGGGAAAGCCCCTACCGCAATCGCTCGGTGGAGGAAAATTTGGACCTTTTCCGGAGAATGCGCGCCGGCGAGTTTCCCGAAGGCTCCCGCACCCTGCGGGCCAAGATTGATATGGCCTCGCCCAACATCAACCTCCGCGACCCTATTATGTACCGTATTATCTACGCCCCGCACCACCGTACCGGTACCCGATGGTGCATCTATCCGACTTACGACTGGGCCCACGGCCAGAGCGACTCCATCGAGGGCATTACCCACTCTTTCTGCGACCTGGCCTATGAGGACCATCGCCCTCTTTACGACTGGTTTTTGGATCAACTGGGCGTCCACCACCCTCGGCAGATCGAATTTGCCCGCCTCAACCTGACCTACACGGTGCTCAGTAAACGAGTGCTGCGCCGGCTGGTGGAGGAGGGTTATGTCTCCGGCTGGGATGATCCCCGGATGCCCACGTTGCGCGGGCTGCGCCGGCGTGGTTATACCCCCGAGGCCATCCGCGCCTTCTGCCGGATGATCGGCGTGGACAAGACCAACAGCACCATAGACATCGCTCTTCTGGAGCACTGCATACGCGAGGACCTGAACAAACGTGCCCCCCGGGTGATGGCCGTGCTGCGCCCGCTACGGGTGGTCCTGGTGAATTACCCGGAGGGTCAGGTGGAGGAAGTCGAGTGCATCAACAACCCTGAAGACCCCTCGATGGGGACGCGGCAGGTGCCCTTTTCCCGGGTGCTCTATATTGAGCGGGACGATTTCCGCGAGGAACCGCCGCCCAAGTACTACCGGCTGGCTCCCGGCCGGGAGGTACGCCTACGCTATGCCTATCTCATCCGGTGCGTAAACGTGGTCAAAGATGCCAGCGGTGAGGTGGTTGAACTCCATTGTACCTACGATCCGGACACCCGGGGCGGCTCGGCGCCGGAGGGCCGGCGGGTCAAAGGTACTCTCCACTGGGTCTCGGCCGGCCACGCCCTGAAGTCCGAGGTGCGCCTCTACGACCGCCTCTTCCTCAAGCCCAACCCGCTGGAGGTGGAAGGCGATGCCGACTTCACGGTCAACCTGAACCCCCACTCGCTGGAGGTGCTGACCGACTGCTGCGTCGAACCCAGCCTGGCCGGCGCTCCGGTGGGCAGTCGCTACCAGTTCGAACGCCTGGGCTACTTCTGCGTGGACTCCGATTCCACTCCCGAACATCTGGTCTTCAATCGTACCGTGGCCCTGCGCGATACCTGGGCCAAGATTGAGGCGGCTATGCAGCGGGAGGGCAATTAATCCTCAGCCTCCCGGCCATGTTGGAGGTCGATTGGGGGCGTAGGGGCATAGCATTGCTACGCCTCTACGCCCCTAACCCGAGGGCAGGGTAGGCGAAGGCAACGCCTTCGCCTATTCACAAACACTTCGAGAAGGGCCTTGACATTTCCTTCTTTTGGGCTATAATAAAAAGCGGGCGCCGGCCGATGGTAGTTGATGGGGCTCATGGACTGGAAAGACTTGGAAGATCTTAGACCTTACCAGGCAGACAATTCCTATGACGCTGTAAAAGTCGCCCTTGGGGAGGATCATATAGTTCTATGTAATCCTCCTAAACTTGCAGACACTGGTGAGCATCATCTTCATCGTAGGCTGCGCTTCTCCACCGTCCTCGCCGAAACCTCAGGGGCTTCGACCAGCCTTATCCTTGCTCCTTTTGCGCCTCTAGGTTGTTGGCGTGGATGTTGAGGGAGTAACGCAATTCGGTGATTTTGACTTTGATCGCCTCCCGGACCTGATCGAGGCGGGGATTAACGAAATCGTCGCCCCGATAGAGTTTATGACCAAGGATGCTAAACGGCGGCATGAATTGCGATGTCAATTTGTAAGTCGGTCAAACCTTATGGCGTTCGCTATTACCACACGGTAACCGTTCCGAGAACAATGGGCTGATGGTGACGGCAGGTTGTACTGGGCCGCTGGAAGACAGGAACTTGTGTGGCGGCATGTTCCTTGATAACCGGCATTATGCCGGACCGGGCCAGGGGGCTGTCCTACAGGAGGTGATGGCGCCTAAGACACGATGGATGGCCTGGCACGCCACTTGGCGCTAGAATGCGAAGTTTGCTTCCTAACAGGAGGAAAAGCATGAAAAGGCGCGCGGTTTTTCTGGCCTCTATCGCCGCCCTCATCCTGATGCTCGTCAGCGGAATGCCTTCCTTTGCCTCCTACCCCTCCGAACCACCCCAGCCCAATGAGGTCCGTGTCGGCCTTCAGGAAAGCGGCGGCAGCATCACCCTCACCGGCAACCAGATACTGGTCGTCGGGCTGGAAAGCAACCCCTCCACCGGCTACGGCTGGCGGATCGAATCGCTGGACCAGCGCATCCTCCGCCTGGCCGGGGAGACCTGGATTCCCTCTTCTGGTTTGCTCGGCGCTCCGGGCACGCAGGAGATGCGCTTCGTCGGCATCTCCGAGGGCGAGGTCACGCTCGTCCTGGCCTACCGCCGGACTTGGGAGAAGGCCGAGCCGCTGCGCACCTTCGCCCTCCAGGTCAAAGTCGTCGCGCCGATCCCCACCGACCTGGTCTCGGGCCTCCCCAAGGTGGCCGGATTGGCCGAGATGTCCCAGAACAACGCTGGTACATCCCTCTCTACCCTGCCCACTTCCTTCAACTGGTGTAATCAGGGCGGTTGCACACCCATCCGTGACCAGGGGAACTGCGGCTCCTGCTGGGCCTTTGGCACGGTGGGCCCCCTGGAATCGAACATCCTGATCAAGGACGGGCTTTCCAAGAACCTGTCCGAGCAGTATTTGGTCTCCTGCAATACCGAGGGCTGGGGTTGCAACGGCGGCTGGTGGGCCCACGATTACCATCAATGGAAGATACCGCCAGGGGAATCGGCCGCCGGTGCGGTCTACGAGGCCGACTTTCCCTACCAGGCCTCCGATGTGCCCTGTAATCCACCGCACCCCCACCATGAGAAGATCGCTTCCTGGGCCTATGTAGGGAACGATTCCAGCGTGCCCCCCGTGGAAAACATCAAGCAAGCCATCTATACCTACGGCCCGGTGGCCGCCGCCGTCTGTGCCGGTTCGGCCTTCCAGTCCTATAGCGGCGGTATCTTCCAGACCAACGAGTCCTCCTACTGCGGCGGCGGCGTCAACCACGCCATCATCCTGGTCGGTTGGGATGACACCGGCGGCTACTGGATCCTGCGCAACTCCTGGGGGACCTCCTGGGGCGAAAGCGGCTATATGCGCATCAAGTACGGCATCTCCAACGTGGGCTATGCCGCCACCTACGTCGTCTACAACGCCGCCGGACCCACCCCCACCCCCGCCCCACCCACGGCCACGCCCATCCCGGCTCAGGTCCTCCTGGTGGACGACGACGCCGGAAAGTCGTATCAGACCTACTACGCCAACGCCCTCGCGGCCAACGGCTATACCTATGACACCTGGACCGTGGCCACCCAGGGCAGCCCCAGCCTAGCCACCCTCCAGAAGTACCCCATCGTGGTCTGGCTCACCGGCGACGACTATTCCACCACCCTCACCAGCACCGACGAATCGAACCTGGCCTCCTACCTGAACGGCGGCGGGAAACTCTTTATC
>JASFBA010000021.1:0-76728 GCA_036172265.1 Chloroflexia bacterium | reverse complement strand
CAATCGCTTCCTTTGTCAAATTCGTTTGTTCCTGTCAACAACCCCATGGGGGCGACCCTGGTGGTCTTCCCCTGGAGTAACCTCAGGGATTGCCCCGGCCGGCCGTGCTCCCTTCCGTTTTCCCAGGCGGGCAACCCCAAGGTGGCCTTCCGGCCTTTCCCCTGGGGCAACCACGAGGGTTGCCCCTGCCCGGCCGGCCTGTTTCCGCCTTCACCTCCTTTCCTTCCGAGCGCAGGGTTTCCCACCGCGTTCAAATGCATCCATAAGCGCCGTGTCTTTACCTTCACCTCCTTTCTATCCGCCCGCAGGGTTTCCCACCCTCCCTTTCGTCCTATTTCCCTTCCCACCCGCCCTTCCGATATCTATCCCTTCCCGACCTCCCCCTTCCGTCCATTTCCCTTTCCCCGACCTCCTTCCCTTCGCGGGTCCATTATAGCACACTTTCGTGAATTTGTCAATACCTATTTCGAATTGGTTTATAACTTCTGCCACATTCAGATTTAACCATTCCCTATTCTTTCTATTCCCGAAGGCATGTTGCCATTCCTTAGGGCACCGGGGCGCTATTTTGTTGGTGATTTCCCCACTTGATGGTGCCGGGGCGAAGCACCGAAGATATTTCTTCCTACCGGGTGAAATTTGCCGGAGCCTGGTCGACGATTTCCACTTAAAAGTACCGAGGGGCGGGTTCTGAACCCGCCCCTACCCATCGGGGAAAATCCGCCAGAGCCCAGGTTATAGTAGCCGGCTACCGGCCAGGTGTATGGCTTCCCTCGATACGTTCCCACTCAAAGTGCACCTGCGCTGGCCCGCCGTTGTCATAGTACTCCACCACGATCTCGTGTCCTCCGGCCAGCGTGCGCTCGACAACGTACTCGAACTGCCGTTCGCCGCCCTCCCATCCTTCGATCAGCAGCCGGCCGTCCAGGTAGACCCGGATGCCGTTGTCTGCCCGGGCTCGGAAGCGGTAGGTGCCGGGCTCCAAAATCACCCATCTCGTCCAGCGCACAGAGAACCTGTCCGCCGGCAGGCCATCCCCGGCCGCATCTGTGCCCCAGTCGAAGTCGATAGCAGCATCGTTGCGGACCAGGCGCGGGTTTCCTCGCAGTTCTGGATTGCTGAAGTACTCCCCCTTCCAATCGGGGAAGGCCGAGGAGGGGATGCGCTCCCACCAGAAGTGCACCTGCGCCGGGCCGCTCCAATCTACATACTCCACACGGAGGCGGTGTTTCCCCCGCAGGTCGCGGTCGAACGTGACCTCGCGCAGCGGGCCGGGCTGCCATTCGTCTACGAGGAGCGTGTCGTCGAGCCATACCCGCGCCCCGTCGTCCATCTTCAGGTGGAAGCGGTAAGTCCCATCCCGGAACTCGACCTCGCGCGTCCAGCGGACGGAAAATTCGTCCGTCGGCATACCCAAGTCCGGCGCCTCGATATCCCAGTCGAAGTCGATGTTCCGGTCGTTGCGCACCGTGTCCGGGCGTCCGCGAAAATCGGGTACAGGCCAGTACATCCCTTTCCAGTCGGGATAGGTGGGGGTGGGGAGTTTTTCCCACCAGAGGTGGATCCGGGCCCGGCCGCTTCGTTCATAGAATTCGACCTTCAGGTGATGCCGGCCTTCGTCCAAGGAGGCTTCTCCGCCGGCCTCCCGCTCTTCTCCGTCGTACCAGGCGTCCAGGACCAGCCGGCCATCCACCCAGAGACGAGCCCCATCATCTACCAGGATGTGGAAGCGATAGTCGGCTTTCTGAAACTCGAATGTGCCCGTCCACCGGGCGGAGAAGCCGTCGGATGGGAGGCTCCTGTGCGGTGCGCCCTGGCCCCAGTCAAAGTCAACGGCCTCTTCGCCGCGTACCAGCACCGGCGTGCCGGCCAGGTCGCAACCGATATAGTACTCACCTCGCCAAGGTTTGCCTTCCACCACCGGTGTGGGCGTGGGAGGGAGGGTGGGGACAGGGGTGGCCGTCGGCGGCACGGCCGGCCGCTCGACAAAGATACGCACGACCAGCGGTAGACCGGCTTTTCCCAAACCGAAGAGCCGTCCCCGGTCGTTGCGCAGCAGCCAGTGGCCTTCGTAGAAGCCACCGCTGTCGGGCGCGGTCAGGGTAACGGAGAGAAGCACCTCTTCGCCCGGCGCAACAGGGGCGGAAAGGGCGACTTCCAGTGGGCCGCCCATTCGGTCGCCGCCGGCAAAGACCAGGGCATAATCGGTATTCCAGGTACAACCTCCGTCGTTCCGTACCCGCCAGGTCTTGACGACGGTTTCGCCCGGCGCAAAGACGCTTCCCGCCGGGACGGTCACGTCGCCCTCGAAGGCGGCTTGGTCGTCGCATCCGATGGGCGTGGGTCCGGGCCGGTCCGTTGAGGTGGGAGAGGGGGCCGGTCCGGACGTGGGAGAGGGAACGATGGTAGCCGGGGGTGTCGAGCCGGGCGTCGTTCCGATGCCGGAAGCGGTGGGAATGACGAGGGAGACGAGCAGCACACCCACCACCGGCAGGACCAGGAGCAAGCCGATGATCAGTGCCTTGCTGATACGCATGGGAATCCTCCTTTCGGCAGAAAACTAGCCGAGTGATTATACTTGATTCGTCCTGGATCCGGTTTCTCCATCTTGGACCCACCTTTCTAATGCAAAGTGTACTATGCGGTTCTTCCTCCTGTCTGACGCTCGCCCTACGCTCCGGAAATTGTCGACTGTTGGTAGGGCAACTTTCCTGACGATGCCAACCTTCGGAGAACCCCCGCGCTAACCGATTTGACGGCCGGCCGAAAATGTGCTATAAGGCGTTGCACACTCTGGAGAGTTGAGATGCGGATGCCCTACCTGTACCGGCTTTTCCTCCTTCTGGCCGGCTTGAGCGTCCTGGGGCCGCTGCCAGGGGCTCAGTCCACCCCTTCACCGCTACCTCCTACTCCTTCGCCGGTTCCACCGCCGGACAGCCCCCGGATATGCCTCCTCCGGCAGGGCCAGCTGGCCCAGGTGGAGCGCGCCCTAGCCCTCCCGTCCGAACCCCAGGAAGCCGCCCGAACCCTGGCCGCCACACTCCTGGCTGGTCCCACCCCAGAGGAAAAGGCCCGTGGCTTCTCTTCCGCCTTTCCCGAAGAAACCGCCCTCCTCTCCCTAGCAGCCCGAGACGACGAGATCACCCTCACTATTTCCCTACCGGCCTCCTTCCTCCAGGGCGGCCTTACTTTCCAGGGAAGCGACGATATGGTCCTCCAGACCGTCTGCACCCTGGAGGCGCTGGGTTTTCACCACTTCCACCTCCTGACCCCTGATCCCCGGCCTCCCTACCGCGCCCGACCCATCTCCGACTTTCTACCTTCCCTGCCTCACGTGCAGAAAATGTCTCCCTCCGATGACATCCCTGCCCCACCGGAGCGTAAGACGATCGCGGGCCAGCCTCCTATCTACGGCCAGGGCCAGCCCCAGGGGGCATTGAGCGGCAAGACCATCTTCATCAGCGCCGGCCACGGCTGGTACTGGACCGGCACCCGCTGGGCCACCCAACGTGGCAACACCTGCGACCTGGTGGAAGACCTCTCCAACGCCGAGGCGGTGGACTATTTCCTTATCCGCTACCTCTGGAACGCCGGAGCCGACGTCTGGACGGTCCGCGAACGGGATATGAATCGGGACGAAATCATCGTGGACAACGATCCCGGCCCACCCTCCTACCAGGAAACGGGAATCTGGTATACCAGTTCCTACACCGGCTACGGCGGCGGCACCTACCGCTACACCTGGGCCAGCACCACCGAGACGGCTACCGCCACTTGGTATCCCACCATCCCCCGGGACGGCTACTACGGCGTCTATGTCTGGTATCGCCACGGCGCCAACCGCGCTACCGATGTCCTCTACCGCATCCACCACGCCGGCGGCACGACCGAGGTGCGCCTGAACCAGGAAGTCCATGGCCTGACCTGGCGCTACCTGGGCACCTATTACTTCACCGCCGGCACCTCGGGCGCTATCACCCTGAGCAATCAGTCGGAGGAGGTGGGCCAAGCCATCATCGCCGATGCCGTCCGCATCGGCGGGGGGATGGGCAGCATAGACTACGGCGGGGGCACCAGCAACCGGCCGCGCTACGAGGAAGCCTGCTTGACCTGGGCCCTTTACCAGGGGGCGCCGCCCGAGGTCTACCCCAACGACGTAGTCTGCCGGCCGCTCTATTCTGAATGGGAGAAGGAGCCCGGCGAGGATGCCGTCTACATCTCCTGGCACTCGAACGGATCGGTGGGCGATTGCAACGGCACGGCCACCGGTACCGAAACCTATATCCACGATACCGAGCCCACGCCGGGAAGCGCCAAATTGCAATATTTTGTCCATAATGAAATTATCACCGACATCCGTGCCCTTTGGGATCCCTCCTGGGTGGACCGGGGAAGGCGTTCGGCCAACCTCGGCGAACTGCGGGAACTTTCCACCATGCCCGGCGTGCTCATCGAACTCGCCTTCCACGATACCCCGGCCGACGCCGTGGACCTTAAGGAGCCGGCCTTTCGCCGGCTTTCCGCCCGGGCCGTCTATCAGGGCATCGTCAAATACTTTGCCGACCGGGACGGCATCCACGTCCATCTCCTCCCCGAGCCGCCCTGCTATGTTACGGCCCGAAACGACGGCCCCGGCCGGGTGACGCTTTCCTGGCATGAGCCTGTATCCGGCGACCCCTGGGGCGACCCGGCGCAGTGGTACAAGGTCTATACAGGCACGGAGGGACACGGCTTCGACAACGGCCGCACCTTTACCACTACCCAGGCCACCGTTGAGGGACTTGTGCCCAATACGCTCTACTTCTTCCGCATCACCGCCTTGAACGAGGGCGGCGAATCGTTCCCCTGCCTTACGGCGGCGGTGCGCACCACTGCCGACGGTTCCCGCCCTCAGACGCTCCTGGTGGACGGCTTCGACCGACTGGACCGTTACGGCCTGATCTACGAGGATACTCCCTACGTCGGCGTCATCGGCCGGATGTACCTGGAGCGGATGAACACCTACGATTACACCGTCCAGCATGGCCGGGCCCTGGATGCCTGTAACGTCTCCTTCGACTTTGCCTCCAACGAAGCCGTCATCGTCGGCGATATGGCCCTAACGGACTATGGCACGGTGGACTGGATTCTGGGCGAGGAATCCACCGCTGATGACACCTTCGATGCCACCGAACAGATCCTGGTGAGCAGTTTTCTGAACGGCGGCGGCCGGCTCTTTGTGAGCGGGGCGGAGATCGGCTGGGACCTGGAGTATCAGGGTGGCGGGCCGGACTTTTACAATAACTACCTCAAGGCCGATTACGTGAGCGATGATGCCCAGACCTACCAGGCGGCCGGCTCCGGGGGCATCTTCGCCGGCCTGGGCACCATCTCCTTCGACGACGGCACCCACGGCACCTACGATGTGGACTACCCCGATCGCATCAATCCCTCCGGCGGCTCCACCGTCAACCTGGTCTACCAGGGCGGCCTGGGGGGGAACGCCGGCGTGGAGTATAACGGCTTCTACCGCCTGGTGCACCTGGCCTTTCCTTTCGAGGCCATCTACCCGGCTGCCTCCCGTCAGGAAGTGATGTGCCGGGTGGCCGGCTTCTTGGTGCACACCCCTACACCGACGCCTTCTCCTACGCCCACCCCCACATCCACGCCGACGCCTTCCCCTTCGCCCACCCCCACATCCACGCCGACGCCTTCCCCTTCGCCCACCCCCGGCCCTTCGCCCACCCCTACGCCAACACCGGAGGTGTACCGGGTTTTCCTGCCCGTGGTGAGTCGGGGTATGTCGGGGGTACACCTTCCGCCCGGCCGGCGATAGAACGGTATCCGCTTGCCGGGGAGCACGTTGAAGGCTAACCTTCCAGGGGACGGCCACCTACATTTGCAACTGGACACCGGAAAATCCACCTTATGTTGTCCTTGATACGCATTCGTGCTTCACCGGGAAGCCATTTTGTCGGCGGTTTCCCCAAAGGTCTCTGGGGAAGCAGGTTCTGACCCCTGTCTTTTACCCAATTCTCGGGCACACAAGAGACCATACTGCCACCGTCCGCTTCGGGCCGTTCGAGTAGGGCGGGGTAACCCCGTCCCCACGCGTATCAAGGATAGGCGGGACAAGCAGAGCGCAGCGACGGTACGCCCCGGCGAACCGGGCCTGCTTCTCCTTTGCCCATCTCGCCGATGACCATCCTACCCCGAAGGCAGGAGACCGGAGTCCCTCCCCCTGGATGGGGGAGGTCAGGAGGGGGAAAAGGGCAGCCGGCGTCGCCTTTCCCCCTCCCCCATCCGGGGCGAGAGACCGGGGTCCCTCCCCCTGGATGGGGGAGGTCAGGAGGGGTGAAGGGCAGCCGGCGTCGCCTTTCCCCTTCCCTAGCCCCAGGGCAGGAGACCGGAGTCCCTCTCCCTGGATGGGGGAGGTCAGGAGGGGGAAAAGGGCAGCCGGCGTCGCCTTTCCCCTTCCCTAGCCCCAGGGCAGGAGACCGGGGTCCCTCCCCCTGGACGGGGGAGGTCAGGAGGGGTGAAGGGCAGACGGCGTCGCCTTTCCCCTTCCCTAGCCCCAGGGCAGGAGACCGGGGTCCCTCTCCCTGGATGGGGGAGGTCAGGAGGGGGAGAAAGGCAGCCGGCGTCGCCTTTCCCCCTCCCCTGGCCCCAGGGCAGGAGACCGGGGTCCCTCCCCCTGGATGGGGGAGGTCAGGAGGGGGAGAAAGGCAGCCGGCGTCGCCTTTCCCCCTCCCCTGGCCCCAGGGCAGGAGACCGGGGTCCCTCCCCCTGGATGGGGGAGGTCAGGAGGGGGTGAGGGAGCGTTAGATACCTATGGGGCAGGGGAAGCCCTCCTCTACAACGGGGGAGCACAAGAGGCCTCGCCGCAGGATCCCCTTCCCCCTCACCCCTCCGCGCTATTTCACCCTCGCACGGTCCCAAGATATGGGTAATAGTGAGGGTTCTGAACTCGCCCCTACCCCCACCGGGCGAAGTTTGCGACCCGGTTTGCAAAATGCTTCCGCCTGTGCTATAATTACAATACCAAAGTGGGGTCTCCCCACTTTCTATTTTACTGGAGAGGCACGGCTCAAGCAGGTGTAGAGATGAAAAGCGAGTTCTATGCGGCGGTAGCCCAGATCTCCTCGGAGCGGGGAATCCCCCCGGAGGAGATCATCGAAAAGGTCCAGCAGGCCCTGATCTCGGCCTATAAACGACGTTTCGGCGGCGGGCAGAACATCTCCGTGCGCATAGATCCGGCCACGGGGACGGCCCGAGTCTATGCCGAAAAGCGGGTGGTCGAGGAGGTGGAAGACCCCCGCGAGGAGATTTCCTTGGCCGAGGCCTGCCGCCTTTTGCCCAATGTCCGGGTCGGCGAGGTAATCACCATCGAGACGACGCCGAGGGACTTTGGCCGCATTGCCGCCCAGACGGCCCGGCAGACCTTTCTACAGCACATTCGAGAGGCCGAGCGCAACAAGGTGTTGGGCGAGTTCGCCGGCCGGGTTGGGGAGATGATCAGCGCCGTCGTCCGACGGGTTACCCCCCAGGGCGTCTACCTGAGCGCCGACCGGGCCGAACTCTTTATGCCGGAACGCGAACAGATCCCTAACGAACGCTACCGCATCAACCAGCACCTCCAGGTCTATATCACCGAGATCCGCGACGACAAGCATGGACCGCAGATCATCGTCTCCCGCTCCCATCCCAAGTTGGTCGAGCGCCTCTTCGAGATGGAAGTGCCCGAGGTGATGCGCGGCGCGGTCGAGATCGTGGCCCTGGCCCGGGAGCCCGGGGTGCGCAGCAAGGTGGCCGTGCGGGCCCGGCAGCCCGGTGTAGACCCGGTCGGCTCCTGCGTGGGCCAGCGGGGCGTGCGCATCCAGAGCGTCGTCAACGCCCTCAACGGCGAAAAGATCGACGTGCTGCCCTGGAACCCCGACCCGGCGGCCTTTATTGCCAGCGCCATCAGCCCGGCCACCGTCTTGGAAGTGCGCATTGATGAGGAAAGCCATACCGCCACCGTGCTGGTTCCGGATAAATCGCTTTCCCTGGCTATCGGCAAGGAGGGGCAGAACGCCCGCCTAGCCGCCCGACTGACCGGCTGGAAGATCGATATCAAGAGCCTCTCCGCTGCTCTGGAGGAGGGTGAGGCTGTAAAGGCCGGAGAAGGGCCTTCGGTGGAGGAGGCGGTGTTGGTCCAGGATCCGGAATTGGCCTCGGCGGTTACCGAGGAACGTCGGGTTCGGCCGGACGGCACCATCCTCTACCAGAAGGTGGCTTACGGACCGCTCCCTCAGGAATACATTGGGAAGATGGTACGCCTGCGCGCCACCTCGCAGCGCGTTTACCTCTACGACGGTGAGCAACTTCTGGCCTCCTATCGCCGGGGAACAGGGGCGAAGGAGGCCCGGATTCCCTCCGAAGACGAGGCCATGCCGGTTCCTCCGGAGGTCTGGACAGCCCTGGCGGCGTCTCGGCCGGAGCAGCGAAAGGTTTCTCCGGATGGGACTCTCCTCTACCAGCGCACGCGCTACGGACCACTACCTCCGGAGCATGCCGGCCGGCAAGTGGAGGTACGCAGCACCCCGGAATACCTGGCCGTCTACCAGGAAGGGGAACCCATTGCTCTCTTCCATCGGGAGGAGACAGGTGAAGAAGAGTAAGGGCCGGCCACGCCATATCCCGGAGCGTACTTGCATCGCCTGCCGCCGACGGGAGGCCAAACGTGGGCTCGTCCGCCTGGTGCGCACGCCGGAGGGTCAGGTGGAGGTGGACCTCACCGGCAAGAAGCCTGGCCGTGGAGCATACATCTGCCCCAGGTCAGCCTGCTGGGAAGAGGCCCTTCGGCGGCGTGCCCTGAACCGGGCTCTCCGGGTCGTGCTGACCTCGGAGGAGGCCGAACGGCTGCGGCAGTATGCCCGATCGCTTCCGGCCGAGGGAGACGCCGAAGCGGTAGAACGGCCGGGGCTTTCCCACGCGGAAAGACCTCTAGGCTCCGGGTAAAGTGCAGGAGGAGATATGCCGAAACGGAGACAGCCGGAGATAACGGAAGAAGAGGAGGTCTTGGAGGAACTCCGCGGGCAGCGGAAGAAGAAAACCCGGGCCCCGCTTCGGGTTCAGGCTCCTGCCGTCCGCATTGCTCCTTCCTACCGTCCTCAGCCCAAAGTCGTGGAGATTCCCCCCACTCTGACGGTGAAAGAACTGAGCAGCCTGCTCGGCCTCAGCGCCGTGGAGATCATCAAGACGCTGATGAAAAACGGCGTGATGGCCACCATCAACCAGCAGATCGACCACGATACGGCGGCCATCGTAGCCACGGACCTGGGCTTTGAGGTAAAGGAGGAGGTGCCGGCCGCCCCGGCCGAGGTCGCCCCGGCCGAGGCCGCTCCCGAGGAGGACCTGGAGGCCGTGCCACGCCCGCCGGTGGTAACGATTATGGGCCATGTAGACCACGGCAAGACCAAGTTGCTGGACGCCATCCGCCAGACCAACGTCGCCGAAGGGGAGGTCGGCGGCATCACCCAGCACATCGGGGCCTACCAGATCGAGGTCAAGGGAAAGCGCATCACCTTCCTGGACACGCCCGGCCACGAGGCCTTTACCGCCATGCGGGCGCGGGGGGCCCAGGTCACCGACATCGTCGTCCTGGTGGTGGCCGCCGACGACGGCGTGCAGCCGCAGACCTTGGAGGCCATTTCCCACGTGCGGGCGGCCGGCGTGCCGATGATCGTCGCCATCAACAAGATCGACAAGCCGGAGGCCAACCCGGCTCTGGTCAAGCAGCAACTGGCCCAGGCCGGCGTGATCGTGGAGGAATTCGGCGGAGAAGTCCCTTGCGTCGAGGTCTCGGCCAAGATGAAACTGCACATCGACGACCTCCTGGATATGATCCTCCTGGTGGCCGAACTTCAGGAACTCAAGGCCAACCCGAACAAGCCGGCCAAGGGGACGGTCATTGAGGCCGAACTGGACCGCGCCCGGGGTCCGATCGCTACCGTCCTGGTGAAGGAGGGTTCGCTCCGACTGAAGGACTATGTCGTGGCTGGCGAGACCTATGGCAAGGTCCGGGCCATGATGACCGACACCGGCCGGCGGGTCAAACGGGCCGAGCCGGCCATGCCGGTGGTGGTGATGGGGTTGAACGACGTTCCGGCGGCCGGCGATACTTTACAGGTCGTGCCTGATGAACGTGCTGCCCGGGAAACCGCTCTAGCCCGCAAACAACAGCACGAGATGGAACGGGTGCGGGCACGGCGAGCCTCCTCGCTGGAAGAACTCCTGGAAGAGATTCGCCAGGGGGAAGTCAAGGAACTGAACATCATCCTGAAGGCCGATGTGCAGGGTTCTATCGGTGCTATCGAGCACGCCCTGGCCAAATTGAACGAAAAGGGGGGCGAGGTCCAGGTCAAAATCCTGCACAAGGCTACCGGGGCCATCACCGAATCGGATGTGATGCTGGCCTTGGCCTCGCGGGCGCTGGTTGTCGGCTTCAACGCCCGGCCCGATGCGGCAGCCCGTCGGGCGGCCGAGCGCGAGGGGGTGGATATCCGCTTCTACAACATCATCTACGAACTGGTGGACGACGTGGAAAGGGCGATGCAGGGGATGCTCGCCCCCAAAACCCGCGAGGTGGTGGATGGCATGGCCGAGGTCCGTCAGGTCTTTCGCCTGCCCGGCAAGGTCGTCGTGGCCGGCCTCTACGTAACCGAGGGCAAGGTCCTGCGGAATGATCGGGCCCGCGTCTTGCGCGGCGGCGTGGTCGTGCACGACGGCCCCATCGCTTCCCTGAAGCGCTTCAAGGACGACGTGCGCGAGGTGGCTGCCGGCTACGAATGCGGCTTGGGGTTGGAGAACTTTAGCGACTTCCAGATCGGAGACCTGCTGGAGTTCTACCACACCGAAGAAGTGCAACCCCAGTAAATCTCTCGTATTTCTTTACCATTACCAATTTACCAACCTCGGAGCGCCCTATGCCTTCCCGACGCCTGGAGCAGGTCGCCGACTTGCTCCAAGAGGAACTGAGCCACCTTCTGGAGCGCGAGGTCAAGGATCCCGGGATGGGTTTTGTCACCCTGACCGGGGTCGAACTTTCTCCGGACCTGCGCCACGCCAGGGTATACTTCAGCGTGCTGGGGGATGAGGAGGCTGTGCGTCAATCGCAGGATGCGCTGGAGCGGGCGGCAGGTTTCCTGCGCCACGAACTCGGCCGGAGGCTAACCCTTCGCCAAGTGCCCGAGCTGCACTTTATCCTGGACCGTTCCGGCGAGCGAGCCCAGCGCATCTCTGACCTGCTGCGCCAGGCCCGGTCCCCCGATGAATGAGGCGATGGAGGGCTTTTTCAACCTGAATAAGCCGGCCGGCCCCACTTCCCACGATATGGTCAAACAGGTACGGCGACTCCTTCACATCCACCGGGTGGGGCATGGCGGCACCCTGGATCCCCTGGCCGAAGGAGTCCTGCCGATCGCCCTCGGCCGGGCCACGCGACTGCTTCCCTTCCTGCAGGAGGGAGAAAAACTTTACCGGGCGACGATTCTCCTGGGGATCAGCACGACGACCTATGACGCTGAGGGGGAGGTTATGTCCATTCAGCCTCTTCCCCCGCTGGAGCGTCGGGAACTGGAGGAGGCGCTTTCTTCCTTTCGGGGCGAAATCGAACAGGTGCCGCCGCCCTTTTCGGCCGTCCGGCAGAGCGGCCGACGGCTCTACGAGCGGGCTCGGGCCGGGGAAGAGGTATACGCGTTACCGCGTCGGGTGCACATCTTCCGCCTGGAACTGCTTTCCTGGGAGCCTCCCCATCTGACTCTGGAGATAGCCTGCGGCAGCGGCACATATATCCGTTCCCTGGCCCGCGACCTGGGGGAACGCCTGGGGTGTGGGGCCCATCTCCACCGGCTGGTGCGGCTTCAGGTCGGTCCTTTCCGCCTGGAAGAGGCGTTGGGACCGGAGGAACTGGCCGCCTTGGCCGCCCAGGGAAGGGTGCAAGAGGCGCTTCTGCCGATGGATACCCCGGTACGGCACTGGCCGGCCGTGGTGGTGGAGGAAAACCTTCTGCCGGCGCTTTTGAGCGGCCGGCCGCTGGCCCTGGAGGTCGAGGGGAAAGGGGCGGAACGGGTCCGGGCCCATAGCCCGGCCGGCCGAATCCTCGCCCTCCTGCGCCGGGAGGAAAGCGGCCTGTGGCGGCCTTTCCGCGTCTTTCCGGAGTGACGACGATGGAGGTCGTACAGGGCTGGGTCGAACTTCCGCGTGAAGCAGGCGTCGTCCTCACCATCGGGGTGTTCGACGGGGTCCACCTGGGCCATCAGGCCCTGATCCGGGGGGTGGTGGAGCGGGCCCGGGCGCTGGAGGCTCGGGCGGCGGTGCTAACCTTTCACCCCCACCCCCGTTCCATCGTTGCCCCACATTCCCACTGGGGCTACCTCTGCTCTCTGGAGGAGCGCATCGCCCGCATCGCCGAACTGGGGGTGGACCTCCTGATAGTGCTTCGCTTTACCCCGGAACTGGCGGCTACGCCGGCCGAGGCCTTTGTTCGGGAACTGGCCGGCCGCATCCCCCTTCTGGAACTGCACGTCGGGACGGATTTTGGTCTGGGCAAAGACCGTCAGGGGGATGTGGGGTTGCTCCAGCGCCTGGGCCGGGATCTGGGTTTTGTCCTCCGCCCGGCCCCGCCTGTCTGCCTGGACGGGCGGGTGGTCAGCAGTACCCACATTCGGGCGCTCGTCTTGGCCGGCCAGGTGGCCGAGGCCAGCCGCTGGCTGGGACGGCGCTTCTCCCTGCGTGGAGAGGTGATCTCCGGGGCCGGCCGTGGGCGTCAACTGGGCTTTCCCACCGCCAATTTGCATCTCCATCCCCGCCAGTTGCTCCCCGCCGATGGCGTCTATGCCGTCTGGGTGTGCCTTCCCCCGGTCTGGGACCGGCCGTCGCTCTACCCCGGTCTGGCTTACATCGGCCGCCGGCCGACCTTCGGCCCCGGCCGGCGGGCGGTGGAGGTGCACCTCCTGGACTTTTCCGGAAACCTTCTGGGCTGCGAGTTGCGGGCCGACTTTGTGGAACGTCTACGTCCGGAACAAACCTTCCCCGGTCCAGCCGAACTCATTGCTCAGATGGAGCGCGACGCTGCCCGGGCCCGCGAGGTCCTGGAGGAAACCGATCGCTTGGGTCGATCGGCGATTTAGGACCTATCCGAAAACTTCGGGGTATCTGTGGGCAGGCGAAAGCACGGCCTTTGCCTGCCCAGCGGGGGTTTTCGGATAGGCTCTTAGTTGCGGCGTTTCTTGACCTCTTCCTGAAGCCAGGTCTCCCAATTTTTCAGGCCTTCTCCGGTGCGACAGGAGATTTCAAAGAGCGGAGCCTCCGAATTCAGGCGGCGCACGACCTGGCGAAAGCGCGTCCGGTCGAATTCCAGCACAGAAAGCAGGTCAAGTTTGTTCAAGATGATGGCATCGGCATGGACAAAGGGCTCCGGATAGCGCAGGGCGCAATCCTCTCCCTCGGGCAGGCTCGTCACGACAACTTGTAGGGTGACACCCAGCGGGCATCCCGAAGGCGAGGTCAGCGTGCCGATGTCTTCGATAAGCAACAGGTCTAGGTCGGCCAGGGGGAGTTGCTCCAGAGCCTCCCGGAACATACTGGCATCCAGGCCGGGCCGGCCGCCGGTATAGACCTGGACGCAGGGGAGGTCCAATCCTTCGAGAGGGGAAGGGGAGGTGGGGAGGGAGAGGGTAGCCTGGACAATGCCCAGGCGCAACTGCCGTCCCAAACTTTCGGCCGTACGCAGAATGAGTTGGGTCTTTCCAGCCCCGGGAGAAGCCACCAAGTGGGCGGCCACGATGCCCATCGCTTGGAGAAGGGCGGCGTTATCCTCAGCCAAACGGACTTCCGCCGGTAGGGTTCTTTCGATCCGGGTGATCAGGGTCATATTGTTCCTCCGGCCAATCGCTTTTTCAGACAACTTTATCTTAGGCTCGCCTGCTTCGGCCGGCAAGCCTTGGAGATTACAGCAAGGTTACCCCTGGGGGAGTAGGGATGCCTCTCGATCCATCCCAGGGGCATCGAGGCAAGCCCCCTCGCCGGGGGACGAAGTCCTGCCGGGCCGCAGAACTCGACAAGTGTGGTCAGACATCCTTTCATCATTCGTGCCGGCACGGTAAGCGAAGGCATGGCCTTCGCCTGCGCGGTTAGTAGGTCGGAGAAAACATCGGGATAGGAGCAGGCGGAAGTTGGGCTAATTTTCGCCTCTAAAGGGCGCGGATGATGCGGCTTGGCCTGCTAACCGGAAACAGACACCGAGAGAATGGACCGTTTGCAGGATGGCCCAGGAGCGGTTATAATACAGGACACGAAAAAGGCGACCTGAAGCCAGGTCGCTTCTGAGTACTTGGGTGATGGAAAAGTCCGATGTTGGAAGAGGCCTATCGCCTCCCCGCTGAGGAAGCAGCGCAGCGCCTGCAGACCGACCTGGAGTACGGGCTGAGCGCCGAAGAGGCCCATGCCCGGCTGGAAAAGTTCGGCTTTAACGAACTCCCAGAAGAAGCCCCCACGCCTCTCTGGCAACGTTTCCTGAACCAGTTCAAAAGTTTCCTGGTGATGATCCTCCTCCTGGCCGCCGTCATTTCTCTGATTATTGCCATCTTCTACCCGCAGGGCGGCGGCGAGGAGTATGTGGATGCTGCTGCCATCTTCGCCATCGTCTTCCTGAACGCCGTCCTGGGCGTCGTCCAGGAAAGCCGTGCCGAAAACGCCCTACGTGCCCTGCGGAAGATGGCGGCCCCCAACGCCCATGTGATTCGCGATGGGCATATGCAGACAATCCCGGCCCGGGAACTGGTGCCCGGCGATCTGGTCCTCGTGGAGGCCGGCAATTACGTCCCGGCCGACTTGCGCCTGGCGGAAAGCGTCAATTTGCGGATCGGAGAGGCCGCCCTCACGGGCGAATCGGTGCCGGTGGAAAAGCGCGCAGTCGAGGTCTTTCAGAGCGAGATACCTGTAGGAGATCGCCTCAACAGCGCCTTTATGGGCACGGTGATCTCCTACGGCCGGGGGAAAGGGATCGTCACGGCCACGGGCCGACATACTCAGTTGGGCCTGATCGCCGAAATGCTGCGCTCCTACGAGACCGAACCGACCCCTCTTCAGATCAAATTGGATCAGTTGGGGCGCTGGCTGGGGATAGCCGCGCTGGTAGTCTGCGGAATCATCTTTGCGCTCGGACTGGTGCAGAAATGGCCGCCGCAGATGGAGACCCTCCTGGTCCTCTTTATGACGGCCGTCAGTCTGGCCATCGCCGCCGTGCCCGAGGGTCTTCCGGCCGTCGTCACCATCTGCCTGGCGCTGGGTACGCAGCGCATGCTCCGTCGCCATGCCCTCATCCGCAACCTGCCGGCCGTGGAGACGCTGGGCTCGGCCACCGTCATCTGCTCGGATAAGACCGGCACCCTCACCCAGAACGAGATGACCGTGGTTAAAATCTGGGCCGGCGGCCTTTCCTACGGGGTGGAAGGACGGGGTTACCAGCCCTGGGGACGCCTCCTCCTGCACGGCGAAGAGGTGCGCCCGGAAGATCGGCCGGCCCTTTGCGGCGTCCTCCTGGGCGGCCTCCTCTGCAACGATGCCCGCCTGGAGGAGATCGAGGGGGCCGGAGAAAAGCGTTACCGTATGGTCGGCGATCCGACGGAGGGGGCGCTGGTGGTGCTGGCGGCCAAGGCCGGCCTGTGGCAGAAGGAGATGGAAAAGCGCTTCCCCCGTGTCGGCGAAGTGCCCTTTGACTCCATACGCAAACGGATGACCACCCTGCATGCCTGGGCGAGCAGCCAGGGCGAGGCGCGCTTGCCTTTCTTCGCCGCCAGCCCTTACCTGGCCTTTACCAAAGGAGCCCCTGACCTCCTCCTGGAGCGTTCCCGATACCTCCTGGATGACGGTTGCATCTGCCCCCTGAGTGCCCAGGACGGGGAGAAAATCCTGGCCGCTATGGACGGCATGGCCGGGGATGCCCTGCGCGTCCTGGCGGTAGCCTGCCGGCCGCTTCAAGAATTGCCGGAAAACCCCCGGGCCGAAGAAGTGGAACAGGACCTCGTCTTCCTGGGCCTGGTGGGGATGATCGACCCGCCCCGGCCGGAGGTGCGAGATGCCGTTCGGACGGCCCGAGAGGCCGGTATCAAGACGATTATGATCACCGGCGACCACAAGCGCACGGCCATGGCCATTGCCAGCGACCTTCATATGTTCACCCCAGGCTGCCAGGGGCTCACGGGCGAGGAACTTGACCGCATGGATGAGGAGACCTTCCGCCGCCTGGCTGCGGTCGTGGACGTGTACTCGCGGGTCTCTCCCCAGCATAAGGTGCGCATTGTGGACGCCCTCAAGGCCCAGGGGCACATCGTGGCGATGACCGGCGATGGGGTGAACGATGCCCCGGCGGTCAAACGTGCCGACATCGGCGTGGCCATGGGCATTACCGGGACGGATGTGGCCAAGGAAGCGGCCGACATGGTGCTTACCGATGACAACTATGCCTCCATCGTCGCCGCCGTCGAGGAGGGGCGGGTCATCTTCTCCAACATCCGCAAGTTCGTTTACTACCTTCTTTCCTGCAACGTGGGAGAAATCCTCATCGTCTTTCTGGCCACCGTTTTGGGCCTGCCGGCCCTGCCTTTTTTGCCGATCCACCTCCTTATGCTCAACCTGGTGACCGACGGCCTGCCGGCCCTGGCGTTGGGGATGGAGCCGCCCGAACCGGACGTGATGAAGCGCCCGCCCCGTCCCCCGAAGGAGCCGATCATCAACCGGGAGATGTGGGGGGGCATCGCCGTGCAGAGCGTATTGATCGCGGCGACGACGCTGGCCGCTTTCCTGATCGGGTTGCGCTGGCACGAAGGCCGGGCCGAGCCGATCGCCGCTGCCCAGACCCTGGCCCTGGCCACGCTTGTCACGGCCGAACTCCTGCGTGCCTTTACCGCCCGCTCCGAGCGCGTTTCCCTCCGGCGACTGGGCCTCTTGAGCAACCGGAGCATGCTCTGGGCTGTGGGCAGTTCTTTCCTCATCCTTCTGGCGATCATCTACGTTCCCTTCCTCGATCCGGTCTTCCATACTACTTTCTTGACCCTGCCGGAGTGGGGCCTCTTGCTTCCATTGGCTTTCTTGCCGGCCCTGGGGGCCGAGGCTACCAAGGCGATACTGCGGTGGCGAGAAGCGCGACGGCGTCAGGCGGTTCTCCCCATTTCTTCCGGAGGGAAGGAGACATCGCCGGAAACGGCCGGCTCAGGAGGATCTTCTCCTGGGCTACAGGAAGGAGCATAGCGGATGTCCTTCGTCCTTCCTCCTGGCGAGAGGCTGCGTCTGGAGCGCCGGTGGCAGGCGTTCCTGGCCGGCCTGGCCAGAAACGGCCTGGCCCGGCCCAGGGCAGGGACGGTGCGGCGCCTCAGGGCGAAGGGCCCTCCTCGACGGGTTGCCCGAAGACTGCCCTTTCACGCCCTGGGCCTTCGGGGGTGGCTGAACCTTGCCCTGGCCATGCTGGGCCTCTTCTACCTGGCCTTTGGCCTCTTTTTCCTCTGGACGGGGCGGGTCGTCAACCATCTGGGCGTGGATTTTCGGACCTTCCGTGCCTCGGCCGAGATCGCCTGGAAATACGGCTTCGGCGCGATCTACGACCCGGCCAAGCAGAACGAGTTCCAAAAGCCCTGGTACGACCAGGGCATCTTCGGCACCGGCTTCGACGGCTATGACTACGCTCCTACCTACTACCTGCCGGCCTTTGTCCTCCTGTTCCTGCCGCTTCTCCTCTTTGATCCCCGCACCAGTTTCTACCTCTGGACCGGCCTGAACGTCCTGCTCCTCGTCCTTTACCTCTGGCGTTTTCGCAAGGCCCTGCAGGACCATCTGGACTGGGGCATCCTCTCCCGCATGGTGTTCAGCATACCTGTCTTCACCAGCCTTCTAGCCGGGCAGGTCAACGTTTTATTGCTTGTCTGTATGGGCGAGTTCATCCTGGCCTTGATTCGGGGCCGGGATTTTCGGGCCGGTCTCTGGCTGGCCGGCCTGTTCCTGAAGTGGCAGGTGCTCGTCCTTTTTCTCCCTGGACTGATCCTCGGCCGACGTTTTCGGACACTGGCCGGCTTCATCCTGCTGGCCTCTCTCATCCTGTTCCTTTCAGTGGCCCTGGTCGGAACCGACGGCCTCCTGGCGGTGGGGAACCTTTACCTCAAGGCCTCCTTCGGGGAGAACCGCACCATCAACCCCCAGTTGATGATGAACTGGCGCTCGCTGGCAGCCAACCTCGGGCTGGTTCTGCCCGCCGCCCTGGCCTGGGTGCCGGCCGTTATCGGGATGGTGGCAACCGCCGTCGCCGGGTTGGTGCTCTGGTCACGCCGGCCGGAGGCCTCCTCCCCTTCCTTCGGCTTTGTCCTCCTCGGCACCTACGCCGCCACCTGCGCCATTTCCTGGCATATGCACATCTACACCGGACTGCCCCTGATCCTTCCCCTCCTTCTCGTCTACAGCCAGGGCCGGGTGTCCTGGAAAACCCTGTATCTCTGGCTCTATGTGCCGGTGGCGCTCTTCCCCATCCTCTACGCCCTCACCTCGGAACTGGCCTTCAACCTGATCGGGCTGACGACGCTGGGGTTGAACCTCTTCCTGGTAGGGCGTTCGCTGGGGGAGGTGCTTGGTCCTGGAGGCAACCTGAGCCGGGAAACAGGGCGTGGAAACCCAGGAGTCCGCTCTTGAAGGTCGTCTCGGTCGTCGGGGCCCGTCCCCAGTTCATCAAGGCCGCTGCTGTGAGTCGGGTATTGCGCCGGGAGCACAAGGAGGTGCTGCTCCATACCGGCCAGCACTATGACGACCTCATGTCGGACGTCTTTTTCCGCGAACTCGGCCTTCCCCAGCCCGACGTCAATCTGGGGGTTGGCTCTGCTTCCCACGGCCGGCAGACCGGGGAGATGCTCATCGGCATCGAGCGCGTCCTCCTGGAGGAACGTCCCGATCGGGTGCTCGTCTATGGCGATACGAACTCCACCCTGGCCGGGGCGCTGGCGGCGGCCAAACTGGAAATCCCCCTGGCCCACGTGGAGGCCGGGCTCCGCTCCTTCAACCGGACGATGCCCGAAGAGATCAACCGTGTCATAGCCGACCGTCTCTCCGACCTCCTCTTCTGCCCCACCCGGACGGCGGTGGAGAACCTGGCCCGCGAGGGCATCACCGCCGGCGTGCACCTGGTCGGCGATGTAATGTACGACATCCTCCTCCAGAGCCTTCCCCTGGCTGAACGCCGCTCCAACATCCTGGAAAGGCTGGGACTGGCTTCCGGCACCTATCTCCTGGCCACTATCCACCGTGCCGGCAACACCGACGTCCGCGAAAACCTGTCCGCCATCGTCGCCGGCCTGAACGCCGCCAACGAACCGGTCGTTTTCCCCCTTCACCCCCGCACCCGTCGCGCCCTGGCCCGGTGGGGCATTTCCCCAGCGGAGAACGTGCTTTTGATCGAGCCGGTCGGCTACCTGGATATGCTGATTCTGGAGAAGAATGCCCGCCTGATCCTCACCGACTCCGGAGGGGTACAGAAGGAGGCCTACTGGCTGGGCATCCCCTGTCTCACCCTGCGCGAAGAGACCGAATGGGTGGAGACGGTGGAGGCCGGCTGGAACGTATTGGTGGGAACGTCGGTGGAACGTATGGTGGAGGCGGTGCGCACCTTTCATCCTCAGGGGAAGCGGCCGGCCCTTTTCGGCGACGGCCGGGCGGGGGAAAAGATCGTGAGGATATTGGTGGAGTAGGAAGGCGCAGCCTTGGCCGATCCGGTTTGGTTACAATCCCTCCAACAAATTCACCAACTGCCAGGCCTGGGCCTGGCGGGAGTAGTGCTCTTCCACAAAGCGCCGGCCACGCCAACCCATCTCCCGGCAGGCCTCCCGATCGAGCGAAAGGGCCCGGAGCGCCCGGGCCATTTCTTCCGAGTCCTCCGGCGGGACGTAAACTCCGGCCTGGGCCTGCTCCAGCACCTCCTGCGCTTCTCCGGCGATGCTCAACACCACCGGACAGGCGCAGGCCCAGGCGTCGAACATCTTGGAGGGCAGGGCGCTCTGGAAGAGTTCGACCCGTCGTAGCGGAACCAAAGCCACATCTGCCGCCGAGAAAAAGGCCGGCATCTCCTCTCGCGGCCGGCCTTCCAACATCGTAACGTTCCTGAGCCCCATTTCCTCCTTCTTCCGCACCAATTCGGCCTTGCAGGGTCCCTCCCCTACCAGGAGAAAGTGGATGTGGGGTGCACTCGCAAGCCGCCGGGCCGCATCCAACACCGTCTCCAGGCCCTGGGCCACACCGTGGATGCCGGCATAGAGCACCAGGAAGCGCTCCTCCAGGCCCAGTTCCTTCCGCAGGGCGTAGCCGGCCGCCGGTTCGGGACGGAAGAGGTCGGTATTGGCCCCGTTGGGGATGAGGGCGATCTTCTCCGCCGGGAAGCCGCGTTCCAGCAGCCGCCGGCGGATGCCCTCGGTGACCACGACGATGCGCCGGGCACGCCGGTAGCAGCGCTCCTCCAGGGCGGTGGCCCAGCGGATAAAGCGCGGGTTCCGGAGTTCCCCCAGCGCCACCGCCGACTCCGGCCAGAGGTCGCGCACTTCAAAGACCATGGGGATGCGTCGCAAGTAGGAAAGCGCAAGCGCCGCTCCCCCCACGAAGAGCGGCGGCGAGGTGGCATAGAGAAGGTCGTAGCGTCCCCGGGCCCGGAGCAGCCCGGCCAGGGTAGCGTTGAACATAAAGGTCCAGTAGAAGGCCAGGCGGGTGCGCATGGTCTTGACCGGGGAGGTCCAGACCCAGACGCGGATGACATCAATGCCGTCCAGTTCCTCCCGTACCCAGAAGCGTCCCCGATACTCCGGCCGGATGATCCCCTCCGGGTGGTTGGGCACCTCGGTCAGCATAGTGACGGCATGGCCGGCCTGAACGAGCCCTTGGGCCAGTTCATAGGCCCGCGTCTGGGTAGCGCCGACCTCGGGAGGGAAGTACTGGCTGAGGTAAAGGATGCGCATCCTTCTACTCCGGCAGCGGAATCACCCGGGAGGCCACCTGAACCACCTTGCGGGCGTCGGCGAGGGCTCGCACGGCATCCTGCCGGGCATATTGCTCGGTTGGGATCAGGTCCACCTCTCCGTAGAAGGCAAACTCGCGTTCATGGCGCAGCCACCGCGAGATCTCGGCCAAGGTTTCCAATTCCGGAACTACATCGGGGGGAAAACGAAGACGATGCTCCAAGAGAAGGGGGCCGACGTCGTGCCATTTGGGCGGCTCTACTCCTACCTGACGGAGCATCCCTTTGAGGGCCAGTTCTACGATCTCCTGGGCCTTGTGCACAACGTCGGAATACCCACCGGCATCGAGGAGGGAGGAGAGAAAATCAAGCCGCAGACGGGCTTTGATCAGGTAACTCTGGGCCAGCGTGGTGTTTTTCACAGCTCAAATACCTCACCTGGGCGATAATCCGGCTTCAAATCCCAGTACCACTGCTCGCCCCGCCAGACCCGCCGGGCTCCCAGTTCGGCCAGCCGTTCCCGCAGGCGCCGAAGCCGGCCGGCCAGAATGCCCTCCGGATCGTAGAGGATCACCGCATCTTCCACCATATCCAGGAGCAACGGGCTGCCGGCCTCGAGTTCCTCGGGCGTCTTGAAAACGGGCGACAGCCGCGTGTGAACTCCCCGGGCGGATAGTTGCGTTAGAAGCGTCTCCAGGGCCGGCTCCACCCGGGCGCAGAACTCTTCCACCCGGGGGATGCGTCCTGAGGGCAGGTCTCGGCAAACGATCATGAAGTCTACATCCGACTCCGGGCCGGCCGTCCCCCGCCCCAGGGAGCCGAAGACGGCCAGGGCAACCAGACGGTCCCCGTAATACTCCTGGCAGGCCGCAAGGAGCGCTTCCAGCAGAGGGCGAAAAGGGGCTGGAAAAGGAGAAACTTTTTCCGCACGGCCCGCAACCGGCCTTTCCCCACGTTCCATAGCCTCCTCCTAGGGGACCGCCGAGTCCCCAAGGTAATTGTGGATGCCCGGGGCCGGCCTTCATCGGTCAAGCGGTTCCAATCCACGTGCTACAACTCGTCGGCACTCTTCTTCCCAGATATCGTGCGCGCTTCTTCCACCAGCCGCACTCCGGCACTGGCCCCCAGGCGACTGGCTCCGGCCACCAGCACCTTCAGGGCATCTTCGACGGTGCGGATGCCTCCGGCGGCCTTCACCCCCGCCCTCTCCCCCACGGTGTGGCGCATTAGCAGCACATCGTACACCGTGGCTCCACCAGAGGCAAAGCCGGTGGAGGTCTTGACGAAATCGGCCCCGGCCGCCACGGCCAGTTCGCAGGCCCGCACCTTCTCGGCATCGTCCAACAGGGCTGTCTCGAGGATCACCTTGAGTCGGGCTTCGGCGGTGTGGCAGACCTCGGCCAAGCGGGCGATTTCCTCCTGGACGACGTCCGTGTTCCCGGCCTTCAGGTCGCCGATGGAAAGCACCATATCCACTTCTCTCGCCCCGTCCCGGACGGCCTGGCGGGTTTCCTCGACCTTGGCGTAGGTCGAGGTTGCGCCCAAGGGGAAGCCGGCCACCGTGCAGACCAGCACGCGGCTTCCCCGAAGGACTCGCACGCACTGCGGCACATAACGCGGGTTCACGCAGACGGAGAAGAAGCGATGCCGGAGGGCTTCGCGGCAGAGCGTTTCGATCTGGGCCGGTGTGGCTTCGGGCTTGAGTAGCGTATGGTCCATCAGGCCGGCCAGGATCTCCGCCGGTTCTCCTTCCCGAAAGCGGGCCGCCCAGTACCCGGCCTGGGGGGACAGGAGTTCCCGCGCCCGTTCCATACACCTGCCGGTACAGGAGGCGCACAGCGGGCAACCGCCGGCCCGGGCCTTTTCCTCCAGGACCGGAAGCAGATCGGCCAGGGAGAGGTCTAATAGCGACTTGGCGTCCAAGAATATTCCCGCTACCATGGAATCCGTTCGCGCAGGTAAGGCAGCAACTCTTCCACATGCACCCTGTCCTGCTCCATGGTATCCCGGTCGCGGACGGTGACGGTGCGGTCCTCCAGGCTCTGAAAGTCCACGGTGATGCAGTAGGGGGTGCCGACCTCGTCCATGCGCCGGTAGAGCCGGCCGATGGCTCCGGTGTCGTCGTAGATGGTGCGCATATGCGGGCGGAGACTCCGGGCGATCTCCTGGGCCATTTCCACCAGGGCCGGGACGTTTCGCTTCAACGGGAAGACGGCCACCTTGATCGGGGCCAGCAGGGGATGCAGTCGTAACACCACCCGCTTTTCCCCCCGGACGATCTCCTCATCATAGGCATCGAGGAGAAAGACCAGGACGGCCCGGTCCACCCCGCCGGAGGGCTCGATGACATAAGGGATGATGTGCTGGCCGGTCTCCTCGTCAAAGTAACGAAGCGGGTGGCCGCTGCCTTCGCTGTGCCGGCGCAGGTCGTAATCGGTACGGTTGGCGATGCCCTCCAGTTCCTTCCAGCCCAGCGGGTCGGGGAAGCGATACTCGATGTCGTAGCAGGCGGCGGCATAGTGGGCCAGTTCCTCCGGTTCGTGCGCTCGCACCCGCAGGTTTTCCGGCCGGATGCCCAGTTCGGTGTACCAGCGCAGCCGCTCCTGAATCCATTCCTGGTGGATACGTTCGGCGTCCTCCGGCCGGCAAAAGTACTCCAGTTCGAACTGCTCGAACTCGCGGGTGCGGAAGGTAAAGTTGCCGGTGACGATCTCGTTGCGGAAAGCCTTGCCAATCTGGGCGATGCCGAAGGGGAGTTTCGGCGTCGGTCGGGCCGTGTTGAGGACGTTTTCAAAGTTGACAAAGATGGTCTGGCAGGTTTCCGGACGCAAATAGGCCACCGAAGCCTCGTCCTCCACCGGCCCGACAAAGGTCTTGAACATCATATTGAACTGACGCGGCTCGGTAAAGTCGGTGCCGCCGCAGTTCGGGCAGCGTTTTTCTTCCAGCATATCCGGCCGGAAGCGCTGATGGCACGATTTGCACTCCACCAGCGGATCGGTGAAACTGGCGACGTGTCCGGAGACTTCCCAGATGCGCGGGGACATGAGGATGGCCCCATCAATGCCCTCGACGTCGGGGCGTTCCCAGACGACGCTTCGCCACCAGGCCTGCTTGACGTTGCACTTGAGTTCCGAGCCCAGGGGGCCGTA
Organism: Chloroflexia bacterium; assembly: GCA_036172265.1. Lineage (GTDB taxonomy): Bacteria > Chloroflexota > Chloroflexia > DTKN01 > DTKN01 > JASFBA01. The sequence continues at coordinate 52,578 of JASFBA010000021.1, read as the reverse complement.
ATCCCAGGTGCTGCCAAAGCCGCCGTAGATCTCGCTGGAGGGGAAGATAAAGCCGCGCCGCTTGCACAGGCTGACGATGACATCCATAGAGGGTGCAGTCATAGGGAATCCGCCTCCGAAAGGACCGGCCTCTTCGGCCGGCTTGATCCTTATTGTCACCTACTTTTCTTCCTCTGCCCGCGGGTGGGCCTGCTCGTAGGCCTCGTGGAGTTGCTCCGTGGCCAGTTGGGTGTAGATCTGGGTGGTGGTGATGGAAGTATGGCCCAGGAGTTCCTGGATGGAACGCAGGTCCGCCTTGCGCTGGAGGGCGTGGGTGGCGAAAGTATGGCGCAGAGTGTGGGGAGTGATTTCGAAGAGGCCGATTTCCTCGGCGTACTTTTTCAGCATGAGCCAGAAGCCCTGACGGGTCATCGGCCGGCCGCGCCGGTTGAGGAAGAGGTGTTGCTCGGCGGAAGAGCGGGCCAGGTAGGGGCGGCCCATCTCCAGGTATTCCTGCACCGCCTGCACCGCGGTAGCACTCAACGGGATGATGCGTTCCCGGTTCTGCTTTCCGATGCAGCGGACAGAGCCGGTCGTCAGATTGATGCTATCCAGTTTCAGCCCCACCAGTTCGCTGACGCGCAGGCCCGTGGCATAGGCCACCTCCAACATGGCCCGGTCGCGCAGGGCAACAGGGGTGCTGGAACGAGCCGGCAGTTCCAGAAGTTCATCCACTTCCTCCATCGAAAGGACACGCGGCAGCCGGCGGGCGACCTGGGGCATTTCCAGCCCCTCACAGGGGTCGCGCTCGATGCGCCCCTCGCGGAGCAGATAGACGAAGAAGGAATGGAGCGCCGAGAGACGGCGGACGATGGTCGAGGGGGTGTACTTCCGCTCCTTTAGGTAGACCATAAAGGCCAGGATGTCCTCACGGGCCACACCGGCCCATCCCTGGAAGGAGCGTTGTTCCCGCAGGAAGTTGTGGAACTGGGTCAGGTCGGTATGATAGGCGGCGAGGGTGTGGGGAGAAAATTTGCGTTCGACCTCCAGATAGTCCAGAAATTCTTCGATCTCTTTCATCGCTTTTCTCTCCGATCATTCGCTCGAATCGGCCGGTCCACCCGGCCCAGTGTATTATACCGCAAGAGGGCCGTTATGTCAAAACTACGCCAAGTGGTTCCGGGCCGGTTGCAAAGCCAAAGGGGCGACCCAACGGGTCGCCCCTCTGGTTTGCTGCAGCCCGCTGCAGCGGATGGAGATGGCCCTATTTCAGGAGGACGGTGTCCCCGGCCGGCGACCACAACCCGCTGCCTTGGCCGGTTCGATACCAGCCGTACCCCCGGAGGAAGACGCTGCCGCAGCCCTGGGCGTAGAAGGAGATGATGCTGCCCAGCATACGGATGTGTACATCGTCCCCGGAAGCGCGGATCGTTCCCCGCCAGCCCTCGAAACGCACCGTGCCGTCGGGCAGGTCCACGCGGCGTCCTATGCCGCGGGCCACCAGGTTTTCGGCTCCGGTGACCCAGACTACCCCCACGCCGTGCCCGTGGATGGTCGCCGTACCGTCCCCGTCCAGGACGGCTTCTCCGGCCCCATGGGCAAAGATCCACCCGCAGCCAGTTTCCTCCTGGGCCATAGCCGCCGGCACCAGGAACGCGAACAGGGTCATCACTGCGAGCATTCCCGCCGATACTTTCTGCCAGGTCTTCATCGCTTCACCTCCTAATGCGCTCTTTCTACCGACAAGATGAGTATAGCCGACCGGTGTGAAGGCGCCTTGAAGGGAAAGCGAAGGGGCGGTAGAAAGCAGAAGATGAAATGGGCCTCCTTCTAAGCCGGGGGAAAAAGCGGCCGGGTAGACGAGGGCCTGGCCCTCGCCTACCCGGGGCTACCGGCGTTATGGGAGTGGACCAGCCCGCTCCGAGGACAAGGGCCTCGGCTAAGGGGGTTCGCCCTCCCAGGGGAAGCCAGACCTGCCACAGAAGGGCTTAGGAGACAGGGCCATGCTTACTCCCTCGATCCTGCGCCCTGAGCCCTGCTCTCTCCCCATCTCCTTGTCTCCTTATCCCGTCCCCTATCGGCTCGGCCGGAGCCTCGCCCTCCGGTCTCCCTCTGCCCATTTGCTTCTCCTCCCGTCCTGTGCTATACTGCCGCTACACGGCCGATAGGCCGAGTTTTCGTCTGGAGTCGGCGATGTGCGGCATCGTCGGGTATGTGGGCCGGCAAAAGGCCCTGCCCATCCTTCTGCATAGCCTGAATTTACTGACCTACCGTGGCTATGACTCTGCCGGCGTGGCCGTAACCTGCGATAACGCCTTCTATATCCGCAAGACGGCCGGCAGGGTGAGCGACCTGGAACGCCTGATCGGGGACGACGACATCGAAGGGACCATCGGCATCGGCCATACCCGCTGGGCCACCCACGGCGAGCCTTCCGACATAAACGCCCATCCCCATACCGATTGTAAGGGGCAGATCTCCCTGGTCCATAACGGCATCATCGAGAACTATTACACCCTGCGTGAGGAACTCGCCTCCCGCGGCCACCGCTTTACCTCCCAGACCGATACCGAGGTGCTGGCCCACCTGATCGAGGAATATTACCAGGGCGACCTGGTGGCAGCCGTCCGCCAGGCCATGCAACGGGTACGGGGGGCGCTGGCCATCGCCGTCATCAGCCGCGACGATGAGGACAAGATCGTTGCCGCCAAACTCGACACGCCGCCGCTCATTATCGGCTTGGGACGGGGGGAGAACTTCCTGGCCTCCGACATCCCGGCCCTCCTGCATCACACCAACAAAGTCTACATCCTGGAGGACGGCGAGATCGCCGAGATCGGGCGGGAAAGCGTCCACATCTCCTCCTTCCGCGAACGGCCGGCCCGTCGGACCTACGAGCGACAGGTCACCGTCATCGAGTGGACGGCCGAGATGGCCGAGCGGGGCGGTTATCCCCATTACATGCTCAAGGAGATCTACGAACAGCCGGCCACCATCCGCGACACGCTTCGCGGCCGGCTGGATGTAGAAAACCGACGGGTCATGCTGGAGAACTTTCTTTCCCCGCAGCAGGTACAAAAGGCCCGCCGACTCAGCCTGGTGGCCTGTGGAACGGCCTTTCACGCCGCCCTGGTGGGCAAATACCTCTTCGAGGGCCTCCTGCGTATGCCGGTCGAGGTGGACATCGGTTCGGAGTACCGCTACCGCCACCCCATCGTGGAGACGGGGGACATCCTAGTGGCCATCAGCCAGTCTGGGGAGACGGCCGACACCATCGCCAGTGCCCGCCAGGCCCAGGCGGAAGGGGCTACTGTGGTGGCGATCACCAATGTCGTCGGCAGCACCATTTCCCGCCTGGCCGAAGCCACCTTGTATACCCGGGCCGGCCCGGAGATCGCCGTGGCCTCGACCAAGGCCTTTGTCGGGCAACTGGTGGCCCTCTACCTTCTCCTCTTGTACTTTGCCCAGTTCCGCCTGCCCCGCCTGACGCCGGCCCTGGAGGAAATCTTTGACGAACTCCCCCGCCTCGCCGAAAAGGCCGAGCAGGTGCTTCAGGATACGGCGCCGCTTCAGGAACTGGCCCGCCAGGTGAGCGCCTCCAGTGCCTGCTTCTTCATCGGCCGGCATTTGGACGAGCCGATTGCCCGCGAGGGGTCGCTCAAACTGAAGGAAATTTCCTACATCCACTCCCAAGGCTATGCCGCTGGAGAACTCAAGCACGGCACCCTCGCCCTCATGGAGGAGACGACGCCGGTCATCGCCCTGGCCACCCAGCGCAGCCTGTACGAGAAGATGCTGAACAATATCCAGGAGGTACTGGCCCGGCGGGCGCCGGTCATTCCCCTCATCCAGGCCGGCCAGCCGGACTTGGAGGCGCTGCACGGCCGGCGTATCGAGATTCCCCGCACCAGCGATTATCTGGCCCCGGTGCTGGCGGTCATCCCCTTGCAACTCCTGGCCTACTACTGCGGTGTCGAGCGGGGTTGCGAGATCGACCAGCCGCGCAACCTGGCCAAGAGCGTAACGGTGGAGTAAGGCGATGGACTTCTGGAAGTGGTTCGTCCCGGGGATGAAGATCAAGCGCTGGCTGCTCTGCCTTTTCCTGGGCATCCTGCTTCTGGCGCTGGGCGTGGCCTACATCCTGGTGCAACTCTACCGCACGGAAGAGTTCCCGGCCTGGACCTATTACCTCACCCTGCAGTTCATCCCGCGTCTGGTCCGCGGCCTCCTGTTCCTGGCCGTGGGGATAGGGCTGATCCTTTTGGCCTTGAACCGGCTGAGCCGCACCCTCCTTGCGGCCCTAGCCCCTGAGCAAAAGCGCAGCCTGGCCGAAGTGGTCTACCGCCACGCCCGCAGCGAGCGGGGCAAACGGGTGGTGGTCATCGGGGGAAGCACGGGAACGGTGCTCCTCCTGCGCGCCCTGCGCCGCCAGGGACGCGACCTGCACGTGCGCGTCATCACTACCGGCCTGGAAAGCAGCCGCATCTTTTCCCGAATGGAGGAGGAACTGCGCCTCTCCGGAGGACGGGTTCTTTTCCCCACCCGGGAGGATGTGTCCCTCTATGCCGAACTGGAGGACGGCACCTTCCTGGTGGGCATGGATGCCGTCGGGGCCGAAAAGAAAAGTGCCCCCATCCGCCGGGTTTTCCTGGGACGTAAGATCAAGGAGGCCGGTGTCTTGGGCAACGGTTTTCAGGAACTGGCCCGACAGTCCCAGGCCGGCCTGGAGCCCGCCCCTGAGGCCGTCGAGGCCGTGGAGCAGGCCGAACTGGTTATCCTGGGGCCAGCCAGCCTCTACACCGGCCTTCTCCCCTGCCTGACCCCACCGGTGGTGGAAGCCCTTCGCCGCAGCCGAGCGGCCAAACTCTTCCTTTGTAATATTATGACCGAACCCGGCCAGACCGAGGGCTATTCTCTCTCCGACCATCTGCGCGCCCTGCACGAGCACGCCGGCTTCACCCCCGATTTCGCCTTGGTCAACTCCGGACCTATCTCCGAACGGGTTCTCTCGCGCTACCGCCAGTTGAACGCTGAGCCGATCGCGTATAACCCGGCGGTGGACCGACCTTCCTCCAGCCTCTCCATCGAAGGGAACGCCGAGACCCTCCTGGTTGAAGGGGCCATCCTCCTGCAGCGCGACCTGGTGGCCGAGATCCGCGACGACATCCCGGTCGTTGTGGACGGACGGATGGAAAAGCGCAGCATGGTGGTCATCCGCCATGACGACGAGAAACTAGCCCAGGCCATCGCCGAACTGATGGAACGGCAACTGGCCTGGGGATATTCGGCCTGAGCAGCCGTCTAGGCTGCCCCCATCTTCTCCGCCAGCGTCCTCTTTGCATCCGCATAGCCGAGTTCGATCAGCCGTTGGCTGACCGCCGGATCGTAACGGATGATGCGCAGCACGCTGGTATCCTGGCTGGGGACGACGACGTGGGTGCGGATAATTCGGTGGCTTCTGTCCAACCCTTCCCCCACCAGGCGGTTGATGCGCTCCAGTTGCTTGAGGTCGAACTCGAAGGTGGCAGAAAGGGCCAGGTCGAGCACGGTGGCCAGGGCCTCCCAGGGCCGGCGCGGCAGGGCCTGTCGCCGCATCCCTACCGAAGAGAGGAGCACCACCACCGCCTCCTCTGCGCCGGCATTGGCCGCTATTCCTAGCGGCGTGTTGGCCATCACCGCCCCGTCCCAGTAATGGATGTCCCCGATGCGCGTCCAGGGATAGACCACCGGGATCGAGCAACTGGCCAGGATGTGGTCGGGAGTCAGGATGTCTTTCCGGTTGTCGAAGATGTGCAGGTCGCCGTCTTCTACGGCGGTGGCACAGATGAGGACGTGTTGTCGGCTTTGGTTCAGCCGTTCAAAGTCAACGAAGCGGTAGATGGTTTTGCGCCAAGGAGAAGTGTCGTAGATAGAGCGCCAGGGCGGAAGGCGCCAGAAGCGCTGGATGTCGCGGGTGCGGGTTTTCAACCAGAGGCGCTCCAGTTCAGAAGCGCTTTTCCCAGAGGCGATGGCGGCGGCATTGAGGGCGCCGATAGAGGTGCCCACCAGGATGTCCGGCACAAAGCCGACTTCCTCCAGGTATTTGTAAACTCCGCAGGCGTATGCACCCCGCCCACCGCCGCCGGAAAGGACCAGGGCGCGCTTGGGGTTTCCCAATTCATTCCTCCTTGCTCCGGGAGGTGAGGGCGACCACAGGGGTCGCCCCCCCCGGTAGACCATACGGAGCATCCCCAGTAAGGGCACCCCCCGTGGTTGCCCCGGTGGGCGGCCACGAGGGTCGCCCCTACAGAAAAGACCCGAAGGTCTTGCCTTCCAGGTCTCGCCGGACGTTCCATGTCCAGGCGGGATCGGCAGGAGCGTTCTGTTTTATCCGGTTATTTTGTCCAGTCCCCAAAGCCTGTGCTACGAGCCGGTTGTCAGAGACTGGCTAGCCGTTCCGCAGCACCAGCGGCAGGTAGATGATGTAGTGGTGCACCGGTGGGGCGCACTCCACGCGCACCTCCAGTGCCATCGTGTCCGAGTACTGCCCGGTGCAGTTCCATGCCCAAAGCGTCCCGGTGTAAGTGCCCGTTGCCTGGAAGTTCACCACAGGGTTCACTGTGGTGTAGGCGCCGAAGGTGCCGAAATTCCAGAGGTACTCGAACGGCGCGGTGCCGGCCAGCACCGCCTCAAAGGTGGCGATACAGCCGGAAATCTGGGCCGTGTAAGTAAGGATGTCCACCGGTTCACATACCGCCGGCGGATATACCTCCACCCGGGCCGAGGCAGTGTCCTGCCCGCAGCCGTAGGCAATTATAATGAGGATGGACGGCCGCGTCTACCGGCCGCCGGGTAGGCGAGGGCAGTGCCTTCGCCTACTTACTCGCCGATTCTGGCAAATTTCGCCTGGTGGGGCAAAAACGCCATCGCTGTCCTGACTCACGGCCCCCCGGTGGGGGAATCGCCGATAAAATGGCCTCTTGGTGGAAGGACGAACGCTTATCAAGTGCAACATAAGGTAATTTTGCCGGTGTCCGGTCTCCTTCTCCCCGTCCCCGGTAGAGGGAACGAGGCGAGGTTTCCTCCGCCCGGCACTTTCGGATAGGGCGAACCGCTTCGCCGGCTTGCCAGCGACGCCTAACCTATGGGTCGTTCGCGGTGATGACGGCGCACTGGGCCGGCGTCAAGATCCACTTGCCCGGGTTGCCGTATCCGTACATCAGGTTAATTGCAGCCCCGGCTGCATATCGGTCCCGCAGCCCGTAGTAGTGCCCGACCTCGTGGGCCAGGGTGTTGGCGAGCGCATCGCCGTCTATGATGATGCCGTCGCCTGGGATCGTGACGCCGGTGCCTCCTAAAGAGTTGTCCGGGGCATAAATGACGTTGATGCAGCGGGCACGATTGTAGCGGGCACGTAGGGCATCCCGCTCCGATCTATCCAACTGCGGAGGACCCTGGTTGATCTTATTCCAGTCCACGGGTCTGATGGTGTTGGTAACCGGGAAGAAAAGGAACCAGGGGCAGCATCGGGGCACGTTCCGCCAATAGATATCGTTCAACGTCAAAGTGTGGCCGGCCAGGTTCGGCGTGGCTCCCGGCGCCAGCCAGACCTTGAGGCAGACCGGTTTGGGCCATTTGAGGAAAAAGGGCAGCCACCAGGTCAAACGGGGCTGCAGGAGGTCGTAGAGTTCCTGGGGCAGCAGAGGGTTGCCGTAGACATCCATCAGGCTGCGGACATCGTCTTTCAGCAGGTGTAGGGAAAGGGGGGTCAGGTCTGCCTCGACGAAGACGTCGAAGAAGCTGGTGGCAAGGTGGATGCGCTCTGGGGTGGGCTCTCCGCCAGAGTTTATTTGGTGGAAGACGATCGTGTTTGTGCCAGAGATAGAGTAAGAGGGGGCAGGGAACGGATCGGTCGGGTCGCCGTCCAGCATGCCTTTGAAGTGTAAGACGTGGGGATCAAAGGTCAGTTCCAGGTTGTACATCCCCAGGTCGGCCTTGGGGGCCCAGACGATCACGTCCACGGCCAGTTCCCCGCCCACGCCCGGCATGGTGCGGAACTCGAGGTAAAGGGGCAAGAAAGCCGCCTCGGTCATTGCCGGGGAGGGCCCAACGACCGAACCGGCGGCCTGGACATGGGCCACCCCATAGTCGGTGGCTTGGACGCGGGCGTGGTAATAGCCTTCCTCCTCCCATGAGACCAGGGAACCGAAGTCGGTGGTGAAACTAATGGGAGCAGTCGTGGTCGGCACCCGGTTGCCCCAGGCATCCTCCACCACGGCCGTCAGGAGGGCGGTATCCTTAGTGATTGTGTCGGCCGGCCGGACCACCTCGACCCAGGCGATGGTCTGGGGTGTCCCCGGCAGGAAGGAGAGGGTGGTGGTGGCCACCTGGTGGGAGCCGTACTCGACGGCCAAGACCAGGAAGTCGGCCGCCACGGTGGAGGTGACCTGGGCGGTATAGGTGCCGTCGCCGTTATCGGTGGCCGGGTAGGCGCCCCCAAGGTCCTCCCCGGCATACAGTTCCACCGCCACATTCCGGCCGGGCACCGGGCTTCCGTCGGCTGCTGTGGCCGTGACCACGATGGTGGCCACATCCTGCCCGTCGGCCTGGTGCGGACCGGTGGAGGACACGGCCAGCGTCTCCACCTCCAGGTAGGGGACGGACGGATCCGCCGCCCGGTAGGCCACGCTCAGGAAGGTACGGTAGCGGACGTGGAGCGTGGTCGTATAGACCGAGTTCTGGCAGGGGGCAGCGGCTAGGGCGGTCAGTTGCACGACATAGTCGCCGGCCTCGGTGTAGGTGTGGGTCGGGCTGATCTCTGTGCTCAGCGTCCCGTCGCCCATGTCCCACTAGTAGCCGGTGGCCCCCTGGGAAACGTTCAGGAAGTGCACTGGTCGGCCGACGATGGCTTCCGACGGTTCGACCCAGAAGAAGGCCTCGGTGGCCGGCAGGACCTCGAAGGTGTCGCCATAGGAATCGCTACCCTCCGGGCCTCCCACGGTGAGGGTTACCGTGTAGGTGCCCGGCCAGAAATAGCCGTGTCGTGGCGTGGAGCCTGTGCCCACGGCCCCATCGCCGAAATCCCATTCGTGGTAGAAGATCTCCCCGCTGCTCGTGTCGGTGAAGACGGCCGTTTGGCCCAAGCAGATGGGACTGTTGGAAAGGAAGCCGGCGGTTGGCGGCTGGAGCAGTCCGGCCGGTCGGGGGGATCGGATCTCGGCCCCTTGGACAGGGGACATCGGACCGATCAGCCCCAGGATGAGAAAAACTCCGATCCCCAACGTTCGTGCGCGCTTCATGGGGCACCTCCACAGAATCGCCCACTCGGTCTCGATACGGCTCTACGGGCCGGGTCACGAGTTCGGCCCGCAGGGGCAAGCCCGCTCCTCGACCGGCTTTCGCCCGCTTGTTTGAACAGTGTTGAGATCGGGATTTCAGCAGCAAGGAGTCGGACCAGGTTTACACTTCCATTATACTATACTTGTCAAGCCCGATATGCTGACAGGGGGCCAGGGGGATGCGTATTTCTGGATGGGCAAATTTGTAGGGGCGGGGTAACTTCGCCCTATAGGTATCAAGTCCCCCTCCCCTGATGGAGAAGAGCGACGCCGGCGGCCCTTCCCCCCTGCCCTCCCCCATCCAGGGGGAGGGACACCGGGTTCCCGCCTTGTCCCCCTCCTCTGATGGAGAAGAGCGACGTCGGCGGCCCTTCACCCCCCTGACCTCCCCCATCCAGGGGGAGGGACACCGGGTTCCCGCCTTGTCCCCCTCCCCTGATGGAGAAGAGCGACGCCGGCGGCCCTTCACCCCCTCCTGACCTCCCCCATCCAGGGGGAGGGACACCGGTCTCCTGCCTTCGGGGTAGGAGGGTCATCGGGCGAGATAGGCAAAGGAAGATGTACGGTGTTTTTTCTGCTCCAGGGCCGGCCCAGAGGGTCAGTTAGGGTGCACCGCCGGTGCGCCCTGACCGTCCTTGGGCGATCCCGGGCTCCCCTGTTCCTCCAGCCGCAGCGAAAGGACCCGCGAGGTGCCGTCATCGGCCATGGAGACGCCGTAAAGGAGGTCGGCGGCCTCGATGGTGCCCCGGTTGTGAGTGATGAGGATGAACTGGGTGCGGGAAGCCAGTTCCAGCAGGCATTCCCGGAAGCGTCCCACGTTGGCCTCGTCCAGCATGGCGTCCACCTCGTCCAGGAGGCAGAAGGGGCGGGGATTCACCTTGAGGATGGCAAAGAGAAGGGCGGCCGAGGTGAGCGCCCGTTCCCCGCCAGAGAGGAGGGCCAGGCTGTGGGCCCGTTTCCCCGGAGGGCGGGCCGTAATCTCCACCCCCAGCCCGCTCAGCCCGCCGTCTTCCTCCTCCAGGCGCACCAGGCGCAGGGCGGCGCTTCCCCCTCCGAAGAGGCGGGTGAAATAGGCCTGGAACTCGCGTTGCACCGCTTCGAACGTCTCATGAAAGCGCTGCTCCATCGCCCGGTCCAGTTCGGCAACGACCTGCTCCAGGGAGCGGGCGGCATCGTGTAGGTCTTGGAGTTGTTGCCCGAGGAAATCGTAGCGCTCTTGGGTCTCCCGATATTCCTCTTCCGCCAGCGGGTTGACCGGGCCGATGCGACGGACCTCCTCGCGCAGGTGGGCCACCCGTCGCTCCACTTCCTCCCTGGTCAGGTTCGGGTCGAGGGGCAGGCGGGTCCACTCCGGGGGAGAGGATAGGAGGGCGTTCAGGAGGGCCTCGCCGGCCGGCCCGTAGGCACTGGCCTCGGGGCCGATCTCTGCAAGGGCACGCTGGAGGAGTTCCCGCCGGGCATCCCGCCAGCGCTGAACGGCTAGGGCAGCCCGGCTGGCGGCCGTTTCCCAGGCCAGAATCTCCTCCCGTAAGCGGGCCTCCTCCGCTTCTTTCTCTTCCAACTCCCGTAGGGAAGGAGGAGCAGAAACTTCCTCGAGCGCGGCTATCTCTTGCTCCAGGCCGGCCAGTTCGGCCTCCCAGGAAGCGATCTGGGCCGCTTGCGCTTCCAACCGACGCCCTATCTCCTCCAGACGTTTCTCCCCCTTTTCCACCTGCCTCTGAAGCCCTCGAACGCCCTGCTGCACCATTTCCTCCAGGGCGCGCTGGTTCTCCTCCTCTTTCCGGGCCACGGCCCAGACCAGGCGGGCTTCCTCCAGGGACCGGCGGGCCCGGAGGAATTCCTCCCGGGCCTGCTCTTCCCTCACCCGGGCTTGCTCCAGTTCCTCCTGAAGGACCAGACGGCGGTTTGCCTCTCCTGGAGCGGATGCCTGCATTTCCTCTTCAAGGCGGCCCCTTTCCCCGGACAGTTCTTCCAGACGGAGGCTCTGCCGGCCGATTTCTTCCTCCAGACGCTCCAGACTCAGATCCAGGTCGAGGAGATGTCGAGCGCCTTCCTCTCGGGCGAGGCGCTTCTCCTCCATCTCCGTCGCCAGGGCGGTCAGGGCCGCCTGAGCGGCGGCCAGCCGCTCTCGGGTTTCGGTCCGTTTGCGTTCTCCCTCCACAACCTGCACTTCCACCTCGGCCGTGGCGCGGGCCAGCCGGCGGCGCTCTTCTCGGCGCTCCAGGGCATCTTCCCACAGCTTTCCGCCGGAAAGGACACCCTCGGCGGTGACGGCTTCCCCCTCTCGGGTTACCACCAGCCATCCGGCCGGGATGCCGCGGGCGATACGGCGGGCCGCCTCCAGGTCACGCGCCAGGAGGACGCGGCCCAGAAGGCAGGCCAGGGCCGGCCGATCCTCCCGGGGGCAAGTCAGGTGATCGAGCAGCAGGCCCTCGCTGCCCAGGGCAGGGGACCCGGAGAGGGCCGAAGGGGGTGGGCGAAGTTCATCTCGGGGAAGGAAGGTGGCCGAGCCAGTCTTGGCCCCTTCCAGGGCGCGAAGCGCCTCCCGGGCTTCCTCCCAAGTGGAGAAAAGCAAGGGTAGGAGGTGGACGCCGAGGGCGGCGGCAAGGGCTTTCCGCAGCCCCCGGGGGACGGTCAGGCGGTCCAAGAGGGTGGAGAAGGCCGGCCGGCCCTGCCGACGGGCCCATTCTTCCAGGAACGAGGTGGCATCGTCCTCCTCCAAGGTCTCAAGTCGGGCACGGAGGTCGGCCAGACGCAGGCGGGCCGATTCCTGCGCCTCATCCTGTTTCCGAAGGTCCTCCTGCCGGCTTTCCACCTCAGCCTGTAGCGCCTTCCGGCGAGCACACAGGGAGGTCCAAACCTCCTCCCGTCGGGCCTGTTCCTCCATCGCGCGCGCCCTCTCCTCTTCCAATCGGCGCTTCTGCTCGGCCAATTCCTCCAGGAGGCGGCGTCGCTCCGCCTCTTCCCGTGCCAACACCTCTTCGCGGGCCCGAAGTTGCTCCAGGCGGCGCTCCTGTTCCTGAAGCGCTTGCAAGTTCTGTTGGACGGAGCGGAGGTCGGTTTCGGCCTGCCGGTAATGCTCCTGTTGTCTCTGGAGGCCGGCCTGGGCCTGCAGCACCCGTTCCTTCAGGGCCTTTCCGGCCTGGGCCAGGAACGCCCGGCGCTCCTCTTGCAAGGCCAGTTCCCGGCGGTAACGGGCGACTTCTGCCCGCAACTCCTCCCGGTGACGCTCCAAGGCCTGGCTTTCCCCGAGGGCGCGGGCCAGTCGCTCGCGCAATGTCCCGATCCGCCGACGTATTTCCCCCTCTTTCCGGCGACGTTCCTCCTCCTTTTGCCGGCTTTCCTGGACAGCCTGCCGCAGGGAGGCGATCTGTCGGATGACTTCTTCCGCCGAAGCGCGGAGGAGTTCCAGGCGGTTTCGGGCTTCTTCCTCCTCCCGTTCGGCCTGGCGCAGGGCGGAGGAAACTTCCTCCCAGAGAAGGCGATACCAAGTGCGCAGCGCCTCTTGCAGGGAAGCCTCAAGTCCGGCCCGTTGCCGGACTTGCTGCGATTGTCGTTCCAGCGCCCGTAGCCGGGGGAGGAGTTCGTTACGCAGGTCTGAAAGGCGGGTCATGTTGGCCGCGGTTTCGCGGAGGCGCTCCAGCGCTTTCTGGCGGCGTTCGTGGTAACGCCGCACCTCGGCCGCTTCCTCCAGGAGCAATCGGCGTTCCCTCGGGCGGAGGGAAAGGGCCTCGTCCACCAGTCCCTGGTGAATTACGACGTAGGAAGCGCTCAACCCGCCGAGCACCTCCTCGATATCCTGCAGGCGCACCCGGCGGCGGTTGAGGAAATATTCGTTTGCCCCGGAACGATAGGCTCGTCGAGTGATCTCGACTTCGGGGAAGTCGATCGGGAGGGCGCCGTCTTCGTTATCGAGGACGAGGGTCACCTCGGCCATTCCCGCCGGAGGGCGGGAGGGACTTCCGCTGAAGATCACGTCTTCGGTACGCCGGCTGCGCAAGGTGGAGTAACTCTGTTCGCCAAGCACCCAGCGCAGAGCATCGGCCAGGTTGCTCTTCCCGGAACCGTTCGGGCCCACAATGGCGGTGATGCCTCGGCCGAAGGAAAAGGATGTCCGGGTAGCAAAGGTCTTGAAGCCCTGAAGGTGGAGTTGGCGGACGTACACTTAGGGCGCCTCGATCTTATAGCCCACCCCGCGGACGGTCCGAAGATATTCGGGATGAGAAGGATCGCGCTCGATCTTTTCCCGCAGACGGCGCACACAGACATCGATGAGGTTGGTCTCGCGGCCGTATTCGTACTCCCGTCCCCAGACCTGGCGGAAGAGGGTGGCCCGGTCAAAGACCTGCCCGGCGTGAGAAGCCAGGAAATAGAGGAGTTCAAACTCCATCGGGGTCAACTGGACTTCCTGGCCGCGTATGGTGGCCCGATGGCGGAGGGGATCGACCTCAAGTTCCCCGACGTGGGCGGCTTGGGTGCGGCGGAACGACAGCCGGCCGGCCCGGCGCAACACGGCCTCCACCCGGGCAGTCAGTTCGCTGATACGGAACGGCTTGACCACGTAATCGTCGGCCCCCAGTCTGAAGCCCTGAACGAGATCCTCGGGGCCGTCCCGGCAGGTCAGGATGATGATGGGAACATCCGACTCCTGGCGGATGGTGCGACAGGCGGTGAAGCCGTCGATGTAGGGCATGATGACATCCAGGATGACCAGGTCAAAATGTTCCTCCCGGAAACGACGGACGGCCTCCAGTCCGTCCTGGGCAAAGGTCACCTCGTAGGAGGCGCCGGCGAGGCCCTCCAGGCTGGCTTCCAATACCCGACGGATGTCGGGGTCATCGTCGGCGATCAGGATACGGTACCGTTCCACGCCTTCCTCCAGCAATTCCTCATCCGGCCTTGGCTTCCCCGGCAGAGGGGAGGAGGATCGGCCGGGCCTGGCCGCGGATGGCCTCGGCATTGATGATGCAACGGCGGACGTGGGGAAGGGAAGGAATCTCGTACATCACGTCCAGCAGGACGCCCTCCAGGGCGGTGCGCAACCCCCGGGCTCCGGTCTTGCGCTGCAGGGCCAGTTCGGCCGCCGCCTCCAGGGCATCGGGAGTAAAGACCAGGTCCACGTGGTCCAGGGCGAGCATCTTCTGGTACTGCTTGACCAGGGCGTTCTTCGGTTCGGTCAGGACGCGGATAAGGGTGTCCTTGTCCAGCGGGTCCAGGGTGGCGATGACCGGCAGCCGGCCGATGAATTCGGGAATCAGGCCGAACTTGAGCAGGTCGTCGGGAATAACCTGATGGAGAAGTTGGGCGGAGGCCGCTTCCCGTTCCTCCCGGGTCTGGGCCCGCCGGAAGCCGATGGCATGTTTCCCCCCAACGCGCTCGGCAATGATCTCGTCCAGCGAAACAAAGGCCCCGCCGCAGATAAAGAGGATGTTGGTCGTATCCATCTGGATGAACTCCTGCTGCGGGTGCTTGCGGCCGGGCACGGGGGGAACGTTGACGATGCCGCCCTCGATAATCTTCAGAAGGCCCTGCTGCACCCCTTCGCCGGAGACGTCGCGGGTGATAGAGGGGTTATCGCCGGACTTGCGGGCGATCTTGTCAATTTCGTCGATGTAGACGATGCCATACTGCGCCCGCTCCAGGTCGAAATCGGCGGCCTGGAGGAGGCGCAGGAGGATCATCTCTACGTCTTCGCCGACGTAGCCGGCCTCGGTAAGGGCAGTGGCGTCGGAGATGGAAAAGGGCACGTCGAGGATGCGGGCCAAGGTCTGGGCCAGGAGCGTCTTGCCGCAGCCGGTCGGGCCGATGAGGAGGATGTTGCTCTTCTGCAGTTCGACACCGTCCACCCGGGCCCCGGCCAGGATGCGCTTGTAGTGGTTATAGACGGCTACAGAGAGCACCTTCTTGGCCCGCTCCTGGCCGACGACGTATTCGTCCAGGAGTTCACGGATGCGCCGGGGGGGAGGAACTTCCTTCAGGTGGAAGCCGGCCGGGGGCTTTTTCTGGGCCCGCTCCTCGGCGATGATCTCGCTACAGAGACTTACACACTCGTCGCAGATAAAGACGCCCCGCGGGCCGGCGATAAGGCGTTCCACCTCCCCCTGACCCTTGTCGCAGAAAGAACAGCGATATCCGTTTTCCGACATTGCCCCAAACCCTGGGCCCTAAGCCCCATACCTTGCCTCACTGCCCTTGCCGGGGGAAGAGAATCTCATCAATGATGCCGTACTCCTGGGCCTGCTCCGCGGTCATATAGAAGTTGCGGTCGGTATCCTGGGCGATGCGCTCCTCCGGCTGGCCGGTGTGCTTGACCAGGATGCGGTTCAGAAGGTTGCGCAGGCGCATAATCTCGCGGGCCTGAATCTCCATATCAATGGCCTGCCCGGTGACCCCGCCCATCGGCTGATGGATATGGATGGTGGCGTTGGGAAGGGCATAGCGCTTGCCCGGGGTTCCACCGGCCAGGAGGACCGTTCCCATGCTGGCAGCCAGGCCGATGCAGATGGTGGAGATGTCCGGCCGCACCCACTGGATGGTGTCGTAGATGGCCAGGCCGGCGGTGATGACTCCGCCCGGACAGTTGATGTAGAGGTAGATGTCCCGTTCGGGGTCCTCGTGCTCCAGGAAAAGGAGTTGGGCCACGACCAGGTTGGCCACCTGGTCGTCTATGGGAGTGCCTAGGAAGATGATGCGTTCCTTGAGCAGGCGGGAGTAGATGTCAAAGGCGCGTTCTCCGCGGCTGGTGCTTTCGATGACCATAGGAATCAGGCTAATCATCCGTGCTCACCTCGCTTTTCGGCTCCGGAACGGCTTCGGAGGGGGGTTCCGAAACTTCGGCTGGCGTCTCCTCGGCGACACCTTGGAATGGGGTCGTTTCCTCGGTCAGGGCCGGCCCGGAGGAAGGTTCTGAAACGTTCATCCCCTCCACCTCCCCGCGGGCGATGGCCAGAAGCCGCTCCTCGACCATCTTTTGAAGCGCCTCCCCTTCGCCCTCTAACCCCTCGGCGCGGATAAACTCCTGCAGCACCAGATGGCTGCGTAGCCGTTCTTCCGCCACCTCTCGCAGTTCCTCCAGCAGTTCCCCCTCCTCCTTGCCGGCCCACTGGAGATACTGGGCCATGGAGACTTTCAAGCCGCGCAATTGCTTTTCCCGGTCCCGGTAGAGCGAACGGGCCACTTCTTCCACCAGCGCCTGGGGCATATCCACCGTGGCCCCTTTGACCATCTCCCGGAGCATCTGGGCCAGGACGCGTTCGCGGGCCCCCTTTTGGGCCTGCTCCTCCAGTTCACGGCGGATGTGGGCACGCAGCGCAGAAAGTGTTTCATGGCCGAAGAAACGGGCCAGTTCGTCGTCCAGCGGTGGAACTTCCGGCTCGTGGATGGCCTGGATGGTGACGGTATAGGTGGCGGTCTGGCCGGCCAGTTCCTTATCCTCCAGATCCTCCGGCAGGGCGGTCTGAAACTCCACCGTCTGGCCGACCTCCGCGCCGACCAGGGCTTCGAAGCCGGGGAGGAGGTTCGGGTCGCCGAGGGTCAGTTCCACCGGGGAGTGGCGCTCGAATTCGCGTTCGCCGATTCTCCCGACCAGTTCCACCGTCAGGCGGTCGCCCAGGCGGGCCGGACGGGCCGGCTCCGGCACCTTCCAGATCGTTTGCTGGGCCTGGAGGCGCTCCAGAACCCGCTCCACGTCCGTATCGCCGACCTCCGGCACTTCCATAGGGAAGCGCAGGGAGCGGTAGTCGCCCAACCGGACAGAGGGCCGCACCGGGACCACCAGACGGAAGGAGAAAGGCTCCAGTTGGAGGGTTTCCAGTTCGGCCTGATGTACCGGCTCAAATTCGCCCTTTTGCAAGATCTCCTGATAGGCCTGCTGGATCAGTTCCTGGGCCGCTTCCTCGTAAAGGGCACCACGACCCAGCCGGGCCTCGATGATATAACGCGGAGCCCGCCCCGGCCGGAAGCCGGGGATGCGGTATCGGCGGGAAAGGCGCTGGACCGCCCGGTTGAGGGCCTTTTCCACCTGTTCCGCCTCGATCTCGACCTCTATGGCCACCCGACTTCCGGGCAGCCGCTCGATGGTATATTTCATTTTCTCCTCGCTTTCGGTATTCTGGGTATGATTATAACAGAAAGAGGAGCGGGGCGCAAACGGCGATTGCGCTTGACAAGTTTATCCAGCAATTGTATAATAAAAACAGGTTTCCCCAAAAACGGCTGTCAAGCCCTTTAAGTGGCGCATGAGTCGCTGAAAGGAGGTGAACTGCTTGTAATTGTCCTCCTCCCCGGCCTGCCGTTTCTGAAAGAAAAGGAGGAAATCCCATGAGACGCCTATGGTTTCCCTCGGTTTTGCTCCTTTCGCTCCTGGCTGGCCTCTTCCTTCCGGCCGGCCCCGCTCCCCGCGCCCTGGCCGCCGGCCCGCCCTGGTACGTCCGCGGCGATTTCAACGGCTGGGGTACCGACCTTATGTACGACGACGGCACCCACGGCGACGACGTGGCCAACGACGGCATCTACACCGTCATCATCACCATCACCACCGGCGGCCGCTACGAGTTCAAGGTGGACGACGGCAACTGGACCGACCCCCACCCGCCTTCCAACGCCTGGATTCTGACCGCGGATGCGAACCAGCCGGTCAAGTTCACCTTTGACACCAACACCTACAACGACGGCTGGTCTCCCTCCACCCTCATCGTCAACGCCCAAGATGGCGTAACCACCTGGACCGCCGTGGGCGACTGGCAGGGCTGGAACCCCTCCGACCCCAGCACGGTGATGACTCCCCTCGGCGGCGGCCTCTACGGCTACGCCACCACCATCCCCACGGCCGGCACCCACTATTACAAGGCCGTCCGCAGCGGCACCTGGGATGCCATCGGCCCCCAGGGCAACGAGGGCGGCCGCTCGGTCAACACCGATAACCTGGCCTTCTCCACAACCTTCCCCGGCCAAGCGGTACTTTTCCTGGCCGATGCCGGCCGGGCCCGCATCCGGGCTCACGTGATAACTCCCGTGGTTATCAACGAGTTCGTGGCCAAGGGAACGGAATGGATCGAACTCCACAATACCACGGTGCAGGCGGTGGACATCTCCGGCTGGACCGTGGTGTCGGACTATGGCGGCGCAGGAGGACCGCTGAACTATACCGTTCCGTTCGGGACCGTGCTGCCCCCGGGCGGGTACTATTCCTTCAACACCGGCGCCGATTACTTGAGCAACGACGGCGATGTGATCTCCCTGAACGCCCCATGGGCCCCTGCGCCGGTAGATCAGGTCGGCTACGGCATCCGTGGCGGCGCGCCCATCCCGCCCACTGGCTATTCCTGCGCCCGTACTCCCGACGGCTGGGACACCGACGACCACGCCCGCGACTGGAACCTGGACAATACATCCACCCGCGATGCAGCCAACGATGCCGCTCCGGTGTCGTTGGGCACCTCCCTCATCCTCAACGAGTTCGATAACTACCCGCCGGCCGTCAACGACAAGGTCGAAATTTACAACCCCGGCGACTCCCCGATCGACATGAATGGGTGGTACCTCTCCGACGGCGACGCCGTAGCCGTCATCGTTACCCACCCCATTGTCCCGCCCGGCGGCTGGGTCGTCCTGGAGGAGACGGTGGACTGGACCATCGTCATGGACTTTTCCTCCCTCGACGTGGGCTACCTCTTCCTCCCCGACCGTACCCGGGTGGACCAGATCGGATGGTACAACGAATATGAGGACAATACCTTCCAGCGCGTCTGCGACGGGGAAGGCCCCCACGACGGCTACGACTGGGCCACCTCCGGCGGCGGCACGACCTGGATGGACTTCCCTGAAACGCTAGGTCGCTCGAACTGCTCCGTGGACATCGCCGTGGACAAGTCCGGGCCGGCCTTTGTATCCCCCAACTCCCTCATCACCTACACCCTCTCCTACACGATGCAGGCCATGGGCCCCGGCTATAACATCGTCATCACCGATACCCTGCCCGGTGGGGTTGCCTTCGTCACCTTCACTTCCTATCTCCCCATCACCCTGACCCAGGTTACCCCCACGGTGGTCTTTGACGGCGGCAGCCTTTCCGGCCTGATGAGCAACACCATCTGGCTCCAGGCCCAGGTCGGCGACCTGCCCTTTGGCACCCTCCTGACCAACACCGTCGGGGTGACCTGCACCGGGGACACCGTCCCGAATAACAACCAGGACATTCTGGTCAGCCAGGTAGTCGGTTCCGAAATCGGCATCGCCAAAACCGGAACGGTCTTCAGCACGCCGGGCGGACCAATCTCCTACACCCTGACCTACGAGCAAATGGGCGATCCGGCCCTGAACGTGGTCATCACCGACGTCCTCCCGGCTGCCGTCCTCTATATAAGCGACACGGCTCCGGTCACGCCGACGATCATTTCCAACACCCTGGTCTGGGAACTGGGTACGGTCAGTGCCACCGCTTCCTTCATCGTCTACGGCCAGGTGAGCACCGACCCCATGACCTGGACGGTGCGCAACCAGGTCTGGATCACCTCCAGCAACGACACCGACCCGAACAACAACTATGCCTACTGGGATACCGACCTCCCCATGCCGATCTGGGAAGTGCAGGCCCCCTCGGTGATGACCGGCACCTGGCCTTCGCGCCACGTAGGGGAGCACGTCTACGTGATAGGCATCGTGGTAGCCGATTCCCAGGCCTATCCCTCGGCCGGCAACCCGGTGCGCTATGTCCTCGGCAGCCTCGGCGAGTACGGCCCCTGGCAGGGCCTCTTCGTCTACGACCCCGGCCGGGTGGTCACGGAAAGCCAGGTCCTGGTCCTGGGCGGGACGGTAACCGAATACTACGGCATGACCGAACTGGGCAACATTGACTACTTCCGGGTGCTGATGGACTGGTGGCCGCCGTTCCCCGTGCTCACCACCACCGCCGCCATCACCACCGGCAACCCCCAGCAGGCCGAGCCGCTGGAGAGCGTCCTGGTGGAGGTGCGCTGCGCCACGGTGGTGAACCCGGACCTGGGCTATGGCGAGTGGGGCATCGCCGACGCGAGCGGCGTCATGGCCCGCGTGGACGATATGGGGCAGTACACCTACGTCCCGCGACTGGGCGACGTCCTCTACACCGTCCGCGGCGTCCTCTTCTACACCTACAACAACTTCAAACTTGAGCCGCGCTACGATGCCGACATCGCCCTCGCCCCCACCGTTCGGAGCGTCGGGCCGGCCGACGGTGCGACAGGCGTGCCCATCTCCACCCTGGTCACCGCCACCTTCAACATCGCCCTCAACCCCTCCACGGTGAACACGAGCACCTTCTTCCTGGAGGGACCGATGGGCCTGGTCTCCGGCAGTGTAGGCTACGACCCGGCCACCTATACGGCCATCTTCACGCCTTCGGCACCGCTGGCCTATGGGACTACCTACATTGCCCACCTGACCACCGGCATCCAGAGCGCCGAGGGCTGGCCGATGTGCGCCGAGTACACCTGGTCCTTCACCACCCGCCCGGCGCCCGAGCCAGACCTGACCCCTTCCCTCAAGGAGGCCGACCGCTTCTACGTGCATCCCGGCGAGGTGCTCACCTTCACCATCCGCCTCATCAACGTGGGCGAGATCGAGGCCTGGGTCACCATCACCGACGTCGTGCCGACCCAGACGACCGTGCTCACCGAGACCCTACCGCCCGGCATGGTCTATACGGACGGCCTCCTCCTCTGGAGCGGGGGCGTTTCGCCCTCGGTTTCGCTGCCCTTCCAAGCCCGTGTCCTGGATGTGCCGACCGGCACCGTTCTCACCAACCTGGTCTGGATTGATGACGGCGTCCACGCCCCCTTCACCCGCACCACTTCTGTCGAGGTCCTGGGTGTCCCCGACATCGAAGTATCTCCCCTGGCGCTGAGCGCCGTCCTCAACCCCGGCGGGACGACGACCCGCACCCTCACCATCCGCAACGTGGGCGAGGAAATCCTGGACTGGAGCCTGGCCGAGGTGCCCGTCGTCACCTGGTTGGACGAGACGCCCACCGGTGGAGTCATCCCGCCCTCTGGACAGGAGACGGTGCAGGTCGCCTTTGACGCCACCGGGCTGGTCACGGGCACCTACACCACCACCCTGGATGTGACCAGCAACGACCCGGATGAGCCGCACGTCTGGGTGGAGGTGACGCTGGTGGTAACCACTGCCTGCATCCCCATTAGCGGGACGGACTTTACCTACGCTCCGCCTCAGCCCCATCCGTGGCAGGTCATCACCTTCACCGGAAGCGTAGAGCAGGGCAGCGAGCCGATCACCTACACCTGGGCCTTTGGCGACAGGGGGACGGCGGCCGGCCGGGTGGTGACCCATACCTACACCATCTCCAACACCTACGCCGTGACCCTGACGGCGGAGAACGCCTGCAGCCATCAGACGGTCCGGAAGGCCATCCGGGTCATCTGGCCCTATGTCATCTACCTGCCGCTGACGCTCAAGGGCTACTCCTTCCCATAGGAGTAACCAGAATAGGCCGGGGAAAGATGGGGGGCGACCTAATGAGTCGCCCCCCATCTGGTATAATACTGAAGGCGACGAGCGGATTCGAACCGCTGATCGGGGTTTTGCAGACCCCTGCCTTGCCACTTGTCTACGTCGCCTTATTATTTTTATACCACAACCGGCCGTCTTTGTCAAGTGGGGGTGTCCCGTTGCCTATCTGGAAATCGCGCTTTCTGACCCTTTCGCCGGAACGTCTGCCCTGGCGGGAAAAATGGCCGGCCGGCCTCCTGGCCGAGACCCTGGCCGAGGCCGGCCCTCTCCTCTCTCCGCGGGCCGTGTACCGTATTTTCCCCCTGCAGGACCTGACCCCCCAGGGCCCCCTCCTCGCCGGCCACCTCCTCCACAGCCCCCAACTGGGCCACACCCTCCCACCCTCCGGCCGGCTCCTCCTGGCCGTCTACACCATCGGCCCACGTCTGGAAAAACGTTGCCACAGGTGGAACCAACAGGGCCAGCCCCTCCACGCCTTCCTCCTGGATACGCTGGGAACGATCGCCCTCCTGGAACTGGCCGAGGCCTTTCACCGCTATCTAGCCCCCCAACTGGCTCGCCAGGGACTGGCCCTGGGTTGCCCCTTCTCCCCTGGACAGGACGATTGGCCCCTGGAAGACCAGCGCCTCCTCTTCGCCCTCCTGCGGCCCGAACGCATCGGCGTCCGCCTGAACGAACAGGGCGTGATGTACCCCCTGAAATCGGTCTCCGAAGCCATACCCGTTGGGAGAGAAGGGGAGATTCCCTTCCCCGGACCGGCCTGTACCCGCTGTCCTCGCCGGGAGGGTTGCCCCTATCGTCTGTAATCACGCTACCTTTCCCGTCCGCTCCTGTCCTTTTCTACATAAACTCGACTTTCCCTTACAGGGCCAGTTGCAGGTTGGGTCGGGGTGTAGTATAATAAAAAAAGAACGCGGCCCACACCTTTGGGCGGAACGACAGGGATGTCGTCAGGGTTGGGCGCAACGGTGCGCAAGGAGGTGAACGATGATGGAAAAGTCTACCTGGAGGACCAAGGTCGGGCTGGCCCAGATGCTCAAGGGGGGCGTGATTATGGACGTGGTCACCCCGGAGCATGCCCGAATCGCAGAGGAGGCCGGCGCGGTGGCGGTGATGGCCTTGGAGCGTGTGCCGGCCGACATCCGGACCCATGGGGGCGTGGCCCGGATGAGCGATCCCGAACTCATCCTGAAGATTATGGATGCCGTGAGCATCCCGGTGATGGCCAAGTGCCGTATCGGCCACTTTGTCGAGGCGCAGGTGTTGGAGGCGTTGGGGGTGGATTACATTGACGAAAGCGAGGTACTTACCCCTGCCGATGAGGAGCATCACATTGACAAACACGCCTTCCGGGTGCCCTTTGTCTGCGGCTGCCGTAACCTGGGGGAGGCGCTGCGCCGCATTGCTGAAGGGGCGGCGATGATCCGCACCAAGGGCGAGGCCGGCACCGGCAACATCGTCGAGGCCGTGCGCCACGCCCGGGCCGTCCTGGGGGAGATCCGCCGGCTGCAGAGCATGGCCCCCGAGGAACTGATGCATGCGGCCAAGGAGATGGGCGCCCCCTATGAACTGGTGGTGGAGGTGGCCCGCACCGGCCGGCTGCCCGTGGTCAACTTTGCCGCCGGCGGCATCGCTACGCCGGCCGACGCGGCCCTGATGATGCAACTCGGCATGGACGGAGTCTTTGTGGGATCGGGCATCTTCAAGAGCAGCGACCCCTTCCGCCGGGCCAAAGCCATCGTCGCCGCCACCACCCACTTCCGTGACCCGGCCATCATCGCCGAGGTCTCCCGGGGACTGGGCGAGGCCATGCCCGGCCTGGAGATCTCCGCCATTCCGGCCACAGAGCGACTGGCCGGCCGGGGATGGTAGGATAGGTACGGAGGAGGCGTATGCGAATCGGTGTCCTGGCCCTGCAGGGCGATTTCCAGGAGCACATCGCTATGCTCCGGCGCATCGGGGTGGAGGCTCAGGAGGTTCGCCTGCCGGAGCACATGGAAGGGCTGGACGGCCTGATCCTTCCGGGCGGGGAGAGCACAACCATCGGCAAACTGGCAGTAGCCTACCGCCTGGACGAGGCCATCCGCACCCTGGCCCGCCAGGGGAAGCCGATCTGGGGCACCTGCGCCGGGCTGATCCTCCTGGCCCGCACCGCCCTGGGCGGCGTCCCCGACCAGCCCCTCCTGGGCCTCCTGGATGTGGTCGTGGTGCGCAACGGCTTCGGCCGGCAGTTGGATAGTTTCGAGGCCGACCTGGAGGTGGAGCGCTTGGCCCCGCCGCCCTTCCGGGGGGTCTTTATCCGTGCCCCCTACGTGCAGGAATGCGGGCCGGAGGTGGAGGTCCTGGCCCGCCTGGAGGATGGGCGGGTGGTGGCCGTGCAACAGGGCCGACTCCTGGGGACGGCCTTTCACCCGGAATTGACCGAAGATGAGCGTTTCCATCGTTATTTCCTGGAGATGACGGGGTAGGGGAATGGAACGGCAGATTCGGCCGGCCACTTTGCTGGACCTGGTACCGCTGGGCATACCTCCCCAGGTATCCCTGCACCTGGACCTGGTGCAGCAACTCGTCTTTTCCTACCACCCCTGGCGCGGCCTGCTGACCTCTTTCCTGCATCTGGGGAGGTCGTCTTGCACCCTGCTTTGCTGCGAAGAGGGAAAACTTCTGGCCTGTGCCCAGGCTCGGGAAGGCCGGCTGCAGGGAACCTGGGAAATCGGCTACCTGGGGCTGTGGGCTGCCGTGGAAACGGCTGACGAGGCCTGGGAGGAACTCCTGCGCAGTCTGGGGATGGAGGCCGGCCGGCGGGGGCAGGTGCGCTTGCTGGCCCGCTTGCCGGAAGAGGAATACCTGGAACTTTTCCAGCGGGCCGGTTTTTCCCCTTACGCCCAGGAGATGGTCCTTCTCTGGGAGGAAAGCGGCCGGCCGGAGGCCCATTTCCACCTGGAGCCCCGTCCTCTCCAGCCCGATACCTTGGCGGCGGTGCAGGGGCTGTATGCCGGTCTGACTCCGCCCATCGTCCAGCAGGTGGAAAGCCAGGAGCCGGCCTTCTGGCAGGCCGGCCCGGGGGAGACGGCCTGGGTCTGGCCGGAACAGGACCGCGTCCGGGCCTACCTGCGCTGCGCCCGGGGAAGCCGGGGCAGCCGGATGGAAGTGCTCCTGGAGCCGGCCTTTCGCCAGCAAGCCCTGGCCATCCTCGCCTGGGGGTTGCAACAGGCCTCTCCCCCCGTCTACCTGGTCCTACGCTCTTACCAGGGCGAACTTGTGGAAGTGGCCCGCCGTCTGGGTTTCCGGCCCTACGCCGAGCAGATCCTCCTGGCCAAAAGCCTGGCCGTGCGGGTGGAGCAACGTCAGACGCTTCTCGGCCGTCGGGCCGGGGCACCTCTTGGAACGGCACCGAGCACGCCGTCTTTGGGGAAAATATGAAGGTTCCGTTAACCGTTCGAAAAGAAAAGGTGGCGCTGGACCCGCCGGAACTCCCGGTGGCCCAGAAACGAGTGACCGATGACCTGGAGGCCCTCCTGGAAGCCGTGCCTCCACGTCTCCACGGTCCCCTGCGCCAGGATCCCGAACTGAGCGAACTCCTGGAGATTGTGCTGGACCTGGGCCGGCCTCCGGAAGCCCGCTTCCCGGGCCGCGAGGTCGTCCTCAGCGAAAAGGAGGTCTCCCAGGAGGACCTGGATTACGTCCTGGCCCGCATCAGCCTCTTCAGCGGCGATAACCGCGCCGGGATCGCCCGCACTCTGCACCGCATCTCCGCCATCCGGAGCCGCGACGGCCGCATCATCGGTCTGACCTGCCGGGTGGGACGGGCCGTCTACGGGACGATCGCCGTCATCCAGGACCTCATCGAGACAGGGCAGAGCATCCTCCTCCTGGGCCGGCCCGGGGTGGGCAAGACGACTATGCTGCGCGAGGTGGCCCGCGTGCTGGCCGACGACTTTCGCAAGCGGGTCATTATCGTGGATACCTCCAACGAGATCGGCGGCGACGGCGACATCCCCCACCCGGCCATCGGCCGGGCCCGCCGGATGCAAGTGCCCAGCCCTGACCGCCAGCACGCCGTGATGATCGAGGCGGTGGAAAACCATATGCCCGAGGTCATCATCATTGACGAGATCGGCACCGAACTGGAGGCGGCGGCGGCCCGCACCATCGCCGAACGGGGCGTCCAACTGGTGGCCACGGCCCACGGCAATACCCTGGAGAACCTCATGCTCAACCCGACCCTCTCCGACCTCATCGGGGGCATCCAGCCGGTGACGCTGGGCGACGAGGAGGCCCGCCGGCGAGGGACGCAGAAGACCGTCCTGGAACGCAAGGCCCCGCCGACCTTTGACATCGTGGTGGAGATTCAGGACTGGGACACGGTAGCCGTCCACCGCAACGTGGCTGAAGTGGTGGATTCGCTCCTGCGGGGCTTCCCGGCTCCGGCGGAGATTCGCCATCGCCGCGAGGACGGCCAGATCGAGCACTGGGTCGAGCGGGATTACTTCGGCGGCGGTTTGGAAAGGCGCCACGCCGAGGCCGGCCGCCGAATCCTGCCTCGAAGGGAGGAGCGTCCGCCGGCCGCAAGAAGGGAGGAAAAGGAGGCCGTTCCACCCCCTCCCGACACGCCCCTGCGCATCTATCCCTTTGGAGTCAACCGGAAGCGCCTGGCCCGGGCTGCCCGCCTGCTCCAAATGCCGGTTGTCCTGGTAGATGAACTGGCCCAGGCCCAGGCCGTGGTTACCCTCCAAGGGTATTATCGCCAGTCCCCCCGCCGGCTGCGTGAGGCCGAAGAGGCCGGCATCCCCGTCTACGTCCTCAAGGCCAATACCGCCGCACAGATGGAGAACTGCCTGCACCTCCTCTCCGAGCGCCGGGGGCCCGCCGGAGAAGAGGTGCTGCGAGCCCTGCAGGAGACGGAGGAGGCCATCCGGCAGGTGCTCAGCGGCGAACGGGAAGAGGTGGAACTCGCTCCCCAAAATGCCTACGTCCGCCGGCTGCAACACCAGATGATCGAGCGCTACCGCCTGGCCTCGGCCAGCCAGGGGCAGGAGCCCAAACGCCGGGTGCACATCTTTCGCCGGGAAGAAAGGGGGTAATGGTGGCCCTGAAACTCCTTATCGTCATCATTCAGCGGCGGGACCTGGAGGACCTGAACCGGGCGCTGGCGGAAGCCGGTTTTAACTTCACCCATGTGGCCAGCGTAGGCGGCTTCCTGATGGAGGCCAACGATACCCTTCTCCTGGCTGTGGATGAGGGGGCCGTCGAAAAGGCCCTGGAGGTGATCCGAACCCATTGCCATGCCCGTACCCGTTACCTGAGCCCGGTTTCCCCGCTCCTGGAGACGGGCGGGCTCTTTCCTCCAGCCCCGGTGGAGGTGCAGGTCGGC
This sequence comes from Chloroflexia bacterium, assembly GCA_036172265.1. Classification (GTDB taxonomy): domain Bacteria; phylum Chloroflexota; class Chloroflexia; order DTKN01; family DTKN01; genus JASFBA01. The sequence continues at coordinate 25,401 of JASFBA010000021.1, read as the reverse complement.
GGCGCACACGTCTTCATCCTGCCGATTGAGGCGTGGCGGCACCTGGCCTGAGCGACCAAGGAGGCTTGCTCTTATGGATCCCTGGAGTTTGCATCTGGCACAAAGTGTTACCGGCACGGTGACGGCGACGTCGCCCCTTCCGCCCGAGGTTCAACTTTTCCTGGCCCGTGCCCTGCCCATTTTGGAGATCGTCGGCTACGTCCTGGGGATTTATCTGGCCATCGTTTGGCTGGGCCTGGTGGTTTGGACTTATCAGGACATCCGTGCCCGCAGCGAGAGCCTGCCGGCGCAACTCCTGGCCACCCTGCTGGTCCTCCTTCTCTTTCTGCCGGGTTACTGGCTTTACCTCCTCTTCCGCCCCCGGGAGACCCTGGCCGAGGGCTATGCCCGTGCCCTGGAGCGGGAATATATTATGCAGGACATCGAGGAGCGTCCCGTCTGTCCCACCTGCCAGCGGGGAGTGGAGGCGGACTTTGTCCTCTGCCCCCACTGTCATACTCCGCTTCGAAAGAAGTGTCCGGCCTGCGGCCGGCTGATGGACCTGACCTGGACGGTTTGCCCCTATTGCGGACAGTAACTATTTCCCCACCTTCCAGCGCAGGTAAGCATCAATGAAGCCGTCGAGTTCCCCGTCGAGGACGGCGGACGTGTTGCTGGTCTCGAAGCCGGTGCGAAGGTCCTTGACCAGGTTATAGGGGTGGAGGACGTAGGAGCGGATCTGGTTGCCCCATTCGGCCGAGACGTGTTCTCCCTTCAGCCGAGCCCGCTCCTCTTCCTGCTTCCGCTTCTCCAGTTCGTAGAGACGTGAGCGCAACACCTTCATCGCCATCTCCTTGTTGCGGAGTTGGGAGCGCTCGTTCTGGCAGGTGGCCACGATGCCGGTGGGCAGGTGGGTGATGCGCACGGCGCTGTCGGTGGTGTTGACGCTCTGGCCGCCGTGGCCGGCCGAGCGAAAGACCTCGATACGCAGGTCCTCGGGGTTGATGTTCACCTCGATGGAATCGTCCAGGGCCGGCACAACCTCCACCAAGGCAAAAGAGGTATGCCGACGGTGGGCTGCATCGAAGGGGGAAAGGCGCACCAGGCGGTGCACGCCGGCTTCGGGACGGGTATAGCCGTAGGCGTAAGGGCCGCGAACTTCCACCGTCACCGTCTTGATGCCGGCCTCTTCACCGGGGACGATCTCCAGGATGTCGGTCTCAAAGCCCCGGCGTTCGGCCCAGCGCAGGTACATCCGCAGGAGCATCTCCGCCCAATCCTGGGCGTCGGTCCCGCCGGCCCCGGCGTGAATGGAAAGCAAGGCGTCGCCCTCGTCGTACTCCCCGCCGAGCATCAGGCGAAGTTCGCGACGTTCCACCTCCTCGGCCAGCCGCCTGGTCTCGGCCTCCACCTCGGAAAGCATCGCCCCGTCGTCCTCGGCCTGGGCCAATTCCAGGAGGGCCTGGAGTTCCTCGCACTGGTGGAAAAGGGCCCGCCACCCTTCGATCTCTTCGCGCAAATGGGTCAGCCGGCGCATGACCTCCTGGGCCTGACGGGGGTCCTCCCAGAAACCGGGCTCCAGGGTACGCGCTTCCAGCCGGCGGAGTTCTTCCTCCCGAGCCGGCAGGTCAAAGATGCCTCCCCAGCGTCTCCAGACGCTTCCGCAAGCCTTCCAGAAGTTCGCTCGCTTCGCTCATCCGAACCTCAGAGGTTTCGCAGTACATCTAGCCCCGATTCCTGGAGCAGAGCCTCGATGCGGGCCACGACCATGTCAATGGCGATGGTGTTGAAGCCGCCCTCGGGGATGATGATGTCGGCATAGCGTTTGCTCGGCTCGACAAACTCCAGGTGCATCGGGCGGACAGTCTCCAGGTACTGGCGGATCACCGATTCCATCGTCCGACCGCGTTCGGCAATGTCCCGTCCCAGGCGGCGGATGAAGCGCAGGTCAGCATCGGTGTCCACGAAGATTTTGACGTCCATCATCTCCCGCAGCATCTTATCGGCAAAGATGAGGATGCCCTCGAGCAGGATAACCCGGTGGGGGAGGACGGTACGGGTCTCCTTCCGGCGGGTGTGGGTGGTAAAGTCGTAGATGGGGATCTCGGCCGGCCGGCCGGCGATCAGTTGTTGCAGATGCCGGATCAGAAGATCATTCTCCAGGGCATCGGGGTGATCGAAGTTGACCCGGGCCCGCTCCTCCGGCGGCAGGTGCGAGAGGTCGCGGTAGTAGGAATCGTGCTGAATGTAAGCGATGCGGTCGCGTCCCACCCGCTCCAAGATGGCGTAGGATACGGTGGTTTTTCCCGAGCCGGTTCCTCCGGCCACGCCGACGATGACCGGTTTCACAGCCGTTCCTCCTGCCCTTCAGGGCTTTTTTATTTTACCACAGGGCCGGGTGGGGCGCAAACGAGTTGCGGAAAGCGCAAGGGACAAGGCGCTGGACGCCGCATCCGGCGCAGGGGCCGCTGCGACAATCGGGGGTGGCCTCGCCGCTTATAGCCCGGCGATACTCTTTCCAGAGAAAGGCCCGGCTAACGCCACAGGAGATGTGCTCCCAGGGGAAAATTTCGGTGCGAGGGCGGGGGCGCTGGGCATAGAAGGTGGGGTCCAACCCCGCCCGGGCAAAGGCCTCCCACCAGCGTTCCGCCCGAAAGTGCTCCTGCCAAGCGTCAAAGCGCGCTCCATCCTGCCAGGCGAAGAGGATCACCTGGGACAGACGCCGGTCGCCACGGGAAAGGGCGGCCTCCAGTCGGCTGGCGGAGACATCCTGCCAGGAGAGTTCGATCGCCGGGTCGCGTAGCGAGCGGCGAAGGAAGCGGAGTTTTTCCTCCAGCACCTCAGGGGAATCCTGGCCGGCCCACTGGAAGGGGGTGTGGGGTTTGGGGACGAAGGGGGCCACGCTGATGCTCAGCCGGGCCCGCCGTCCGGCATGCTTGCGCCCGATGCGCAGGGCCTCCTGCACCATTTCGACGATGCCGGCCAGGTCGGCGTCGTCCTCCGTGGGCAGGCCGATCATGAAGTAAAGTTTGACCCGCCGCCAGCCACGGGAGAAAGCGGCCTCCAGGGTGGAGGCAAAGTTCTCCCGGGTCAGTCCCTTGTTGATGGCGTCGCGCAGACGCTGGGTGCCGGCCTCGGGGGCAAAGGTCAGGCCGACATGCCGCCTTTGGGAAAGGCGCTCGGCCAGTTCCACGGAGAAAGCATCCAGGCGCAGGGAAGGGAGGGAGAGGGTCAGGCCGGCCGCGGCGTGGTCTTCCTGTAACCCTTCCAGGAGTTCCGGCAGGCGGCTATAGTCGCTGGTGCTGAAGGAGAGGAGGGAGAGTTCCTCGTAGCCGGTTTGGGCCAGGAGTTCACGGACGGCAGCGCGCACTTCCTGGGGCGAACGCTCGCGCACCGGCCGGTAGACGATTCCGGCCTGGCAGAAGCGACAGCCCCGGCTGCAGCCCCGCTGAATCTCCACCACCGCCCGGTCATGGACCGAATCCACATAGGGCACCACCGGCCGGGTTACGGGCGGGGATGCGGAAAGGTCGGCGAGCACCCGCTTGTGGATGCGGCGGGGGATGTCGGTGCTTTCGGGGGAGATGCGGGAGATGGTGCCGTCGGGGTGGTAGTCCACCCGGTAGAAGCGGGGCACATAGATGCCGGGAAGGCCGGCCGCCCGGCGCAGGAAAGCCTCCCGGGAGCCGCCGGAGGCCCGCACTTCCAGGAAAAGGGCCGCCAGGTCGTCTACGGCCTCCTCGCCCTCGCCGATGACAAAGAGGTCTACAAAGGCGGCCATCGGTTCGGGGTTATAAGCCCCGGAGCCGCCGGCGATGACCAGGGGGTGTTCCGGTCCCCGTTCCTCCGCCAGGAGGGGCAGGCCGGCCAGGTCGAGCATGGCCAGGACGTTGGTATAGGTGAGTTCATAGGGCAGGCTAAAGCCCAGGAAGTCGAAATCGGCCAGGGGGTGGCGGCTTTCCAGACCGTAGAGGGGGAGGCCCCGACGGCGCATAGCCGCCTCCATATCCACCCAGGGCATATAGACCCGCTCGGCCAGCACCCCCGGCATCCGGTTCAGCCGGTCGTAAAGGATCATGAGGCCCAGGTTGGCCATGCCGATTTCGTAGAGGTCAGGGTAAGCCAGAGCAAAACGCAGGCGAGCCTGCTCCCAGTTGGCCGAACGGGCGTTCCATTCCCCGCCGGTGTAACGGGCCGGCCGGCTGACGGTGGGCAAGATGCGCTCCAGTCCCTCCGAGAGGGCCTCAGGCCGGCCGGAGCAATCCCCAAGACTCATTCGCGGAAGAACTCCACGACCTCCACTTCCTCTTCCGCACCGCCCAGCACTTCGACGATGCTGATGCGATGCCAGGGGAGGTAAAAGTCGGTCGCTCCCCGGCTGACGTAGGAAACGGGCTTGCCGTCACGCTTGCGCGGGTTGGAAAAGTGGAGGAACTGATCCTTGGGGTCGGGGAGCGTTTCCGCATCGGCCAGAATCGGTTCCTCGCCGATCACGTGGATCAGAAGTGTAGGCACCGTTTCCCTCCTCGGGTTCTGGGCATCCCCAAAGGGGCACCCTGCCGACCGGGACAGGGCTACCCTGCCCCTTCGCTACCCGCAGCGATCTTCTCCAAAATCACCCGCATTACCAGATTGCCCAAGCGAATCTCGTCGCCATCCCTAAAGGGCACGGGGACGTGGGCGGTCAGCCGGTCGCGGTTCAGGAAGGTCCCGTTCAGGCTGCCCAGGTCTTCCAGGTAGAATTCGTTGCCCCGGCGGATGATGCGGGCATGGCGACGCGAGACACCGGCCAGGTAGCCGTTGTCCGGGGTCAGGTCGATCTCGGGAAAGATGCCGCCGGCGGCATCGCTGCGCCCGATCAGGACCACCTCCTTGAGCGGGCAGGGAATCGTTCGCCCGCTGTTGAGGACGAGGAGGCGCAGTTCGGCGGGGATGATGTGGGCCGTGGTCCGGCTTTCCGAACGGGCCTCGGGGTCCTCAGGAGGTGGCTGGCCCTCCCCTGGAGCGCGGGCCGGGGAGGGTTCGGTTTCCTCGGTTGAGGACATCTCGCCAGGAATCAGGCTGGCTCCGCATTCGGGACAGAGGATCGTTCCTTCGAGCACCTTGTGATGGCAATAGGGACAGACGATCATCGTCATCTACTCCGGTCTCTCGGACCAATGCCGACCCAGACGCCGAGTGCTGTAGCGGATTTCCTTCTTGCCGGCGGCGGAGGTCTGCCCGGTGCGTAGCAACCGTCGGGTTTCCTCCTCCACCTTCCGGGCCAGTTCCTCTTCCCCCATTTGCACCAGCCGGGTGATGACCGAGGCCAGCCGGCGGGTGGCTTGGTCCACATTGCCCCGGCGGACCTCCTGCCAGGCCAGTTCCTGCAAGCGGTAGGCGGTGACCTTTTCCAGTGCCCGCTTCACCTTCGGGGGAACTTCTATTTCCTTTACCTGGTCCTGGCAGGGCAGGGCCAGTTCGTACTTTTCCTGCCGCCGGATTCTCTCGCGGGGCAGACGGTAGGAAAAAGCCACCTGGAGGAAGCGATGCCGGCCTGTGGAAAGCGGGGGCAGGACGACCTCGGCCAGGAAGACCTGGGGCTGGTCGCCCAGCCATTCCCCCAGAGGAACATCGTAGCCCTTTTCCCAGGTTTCGTGGAGCGTCATCGGGGAGATTTCGGGTGCCACACGGAAGAGGTGTCGGACCTCCACCTGAGGGGCCGGCTGCAGGGTCAGGGCCATCTCCTGGGCCACGATGCCCTGGAGGAGGCGCATCTCCTCTCGAAAGAGGGGGACAATGGCTTCTTCCCCGGCGATGTACTCGCTTCGACTATTCCCGTGGGCGGCCATCGTGGACAGGAGGTCCTCATTCCATTCGCTTCCCACCCCCAGGGCGGTGAGGCCGATTCCGGCCTCCTGCGCCTTATGGGCCAGTTCGACGCAACGCTGCTCATCCCCATAGGTCTGGCCGTCGGTCAGAAGGATGATCCGGCGCACGCCGGAGAAGGCGGCCACCCGGAGCATCTGCTCCAGCGCCTGTTCCAACCCCCGGCCCATTTCCGTCCCTCCGGAGGCCTGGATTTCCGAGATATGTTCCCGGATGGCAGCCGGCGCCTGAACCGGCTGCCGGGGGACGACCACGGCGGCACGGTCGTTGAAGGTGATCAGGCAGAAATAGTCCTCCGGGGTCAATTGGCCGACGATGTAGCGGGCCGCTTCCTTGACCTGGTGCAGCCGGTCGCCGCGCATCGAACTGCTACAATCGAGCACCAAGCAGACATCCAGCGGCAGGCGGGCCCGTTCTTCTCCCCCGCCGGTTGGGAGGAGTTCCAGCAGAAGGTAAAGGACCTGCTGTTCCTGCAGCACGGGCAAACGCTCCCGGCTGGGGGTACAGGACAGGCGGATGTCGCGCTCCATCGGTCTCTCCTACAGCCGGCCCTGTTGGAAGTGCCGTTTGGTTTTATTATACCGTGTCTTCCGGCACTTGTAAAGTTTTGCCGATTCTGACCCTCCGGTTCCGAACGAGGCCGGCAAACAGGTCTTCTTCCTTCGGGGCAACTTGTACGCCTCGGGCCTCGGCCAGGATAAAGGTCTCGTAACCCATATACTCCCGTCGCAAGTCCTGGGGCAGGTTCAGCCAGGGGTGGTTGGGGGCAAGTTGCGTGCGGTGGCAGTGCAGGGCAGCCAGTTTCTTTCCTAAGAAGTCGCGGATGTCCACGGCGGTGGTGATGCGTTCCTCCGGGATACCCCGCCGGGCGATTTCTTCCTCCGAGGGTTTTTCGGGAATCAGCCCATGCCGCCACATCGCCTCGCGGATGCGGCGGAAGGCGGCGGCAGAGATGGCGGTATAATAGAGTTTGCGCGGCGGTTCCGGGAGGCCTTCGGCCGCTTTCCAGGCGGCTGTGGCGTGGCGGTGGATAGCCACGTGGTCGGGATGGCCATAGCCTCCGTCCGGCCCGAAGGTAAGCACGACCTGAGGACGGAAGCGGCGGAAGAGGGCAAGGATTCGCTCGACCACCTCGGCCGGCTCGGCCCGACAAAAGGCTTGGGGATGGTCGTTGTCGGGGCTACCGGCCATGCCGGAATCGCGGTAGCCCAGAAAGTGCAGTTCCTGGACGCCCAGCACCCGACAGGCACAGCGCAACTCCTCTTCGCGCACTCGCCCCATATCCTCCGCTGCCACCACCATCCCCTCGTCATGGACGATGCCGGCCTCGCCCCGCGTGGCGCAGACCAGCACCACCCGCACGCCCTCGGCGGCGTAGCGGGCCAGCGTCCCGCCGGTAGCGAAACTTTCGTCATCGGGATGGGCAAAAAGGGCCATCAGGGTACGTTCCAAGGATGTTCCTCCTATCCCGGCCGGCCGGGGAGATGGACGATGAAAGCCATCCCTCCCCGAGGTTGGTTCTCTACGGCGACGCGGCCGCCATGCATTTCCACGATGTAGCGGACTACGGCCAGGCTCAACCCCTCGCGCCCCAGGACGTAGGTGGGCGAACTGTCGGCGTGGAAGAAGAGGTCGAAGAGACGCTCCTGTTGCTCGGCCGGGATGCCCTTGCCGGCCCCGGCCACCCGAATCTCCACACCGTCGCCGGCCGGCCGCAGGGAAAGGAGCACCACGCTCCCGGCCGGGCTATCGCGGACGGCCGCCTCCAGCAGGTTGGAAAGGACCAGTTTCAGGCTGTCGCTGCTTCCCAGGATAGGAGGCAGGCCGGCCCAATCGTCCAGATGGATGCTGACCTCGCTCTCCTCGGCCTCGCCGGCCACCTCTTCCACCGCCTGCCGGGCCACCTCTGATATGGCGAATTTCTCCAGGTCGATGGGGATGCGGGTGATCCGCTGGAGGTAGAGGATGTCGTCCACCAGTTGGGCCAGCAGGTCCACGTTGTTGGCCATAATCTGCATATAGTCCTGGCGCTTATCTTCCGGGATCGGAAAGTCGGGGTGGCGCAGGAGTTGAAGATAACCCTTGACCGGCGTCAGCGGCGTGCGCAGTTCGTGGGAAGCGGAGTAGACAAAGTCGGCCTTGAGGCGATCTACGGCGCGATACCACCGTTCATAGAGGGCACGGCGCTCCTCGGCCTCTTGGTACAGCCGGCGGGCCTGTTCGAGCACCTCCTGGCTGCGCCGGCCCATAAGGGCGAAGGAACGCCCCAGGTAACCGCTTATGCTGCCGGCCAAGGGGAAAAGGAGGGCCAAGGACAGCGCCAGCACCGGCTCGGCGGGGTGGGAGTCCAGGGCGTAGAGGAGGCCGTAGAAGCCGGAGATCACCAGCCCCAGGCCCAGGCCGCCGGCGTAACCCTCCAGCAGGCCGGCGTAGGCGATCGGGAGGTAAAAGGTGGGGAAAAAGGGGCTACGGGAGGAGCAACTGCCCAGGACGAGGAGCGCGGCCAGGAGGAGGTCCAGGGCCGGCAGAACCCACCGCACCAGGCGGTGCTCCAGAAGGTTACGCTGCCTCAAGGCATAGGAAAGCGGCAGGGAGGCCAGGGCCAGGCCCAATGTGGCCCAGAGGAGGGGTGGATGGCTGGCCGGAAGGTGGAAGAGGAAAAAGAGGAAGGGCACTAGAAGGATGACCCAGGCCCGAACGGGGAGCAAAGCCAGAACCGGCCGTGGTAAGAAGAGGGCGGCCTGGACGGGCGGCCGGGCATCTCGGGATAGGGAAGAAGGCCGGGACGGGCCGGGCCGTTCCCGAGCCTCCCCACCGGCTTCCACCGACCCCAGCAACTCTTCGGCAACGGGCAGTTCGTCTCCATCCATAGCGGTTATTTCAAGGCTCCCCAGTTAGGCCCGGTGTGCACCTCAACCTGTAAAGGCGCATCCAGCCGGTAAGCGCCTTCCATGACCTCTTTGACCAGCGGAACGACGACCTCGACCTCTTCCTCCGGCACCTCCAGCACCAGTTCGTCATGCACCTGTAGGAGCATCCGGCTGCGCAGATTTCGCTCCTGGAGGGCGCGGTACAGCCGTACCATGGCGATCTTGATGATGTCGGCAGCCGTGCCCTGAATCGGCGTGTTGACCGCTTCGCGCTCGGCGGCCATCCGCACGTTGCGGTTCGAGGAGTGCAGTTCCGGGATGTAGCGGCGCCGTCCCAACACCGTGGAAACATAGCCCAGTTCCCGCCCCCGGCGAACCGTCTCCTCCAGGTAGCGACGCACACCGGCGTAGCGGCGGAAGTAGGTGGAGATAAACTGGGCCGCCACCTTCTGGTCAATCCCCAGCCGCTGGGCCAGCCCGTAATCGCTCATCCCGTACATCAGCCCAAAGTTCACCGTCTTGGCCATGCGCCGTTGTTCCGGGGTGACCTGGGAGACAGGGATGCCGAAAAGGGTGGCCGCCGTGCTGGCGTGGACATCCTCGCCCCGGCGAAAGTCCTCCAGGAGGCCGGGGTCCTGCGAGAGGTGGGCCAGAATGCGCAGTTCCACCTGGGAGTAGTCGGCCGAGAGCAGGACCCAGCCGGGGGAGGCGATAAAGGCCTGACGAACCTTGCGGCCGATCTCGGTGCGGATGGGGATGTTCTGGAGGTTGGGGTCGGAGGAGGAGAGCCGGCCGGTGGCCGTGGCGGTCTGGTTGAAGGAGGTATGCACCCGGCCGGTGCGCCGGTTGACCAGAAGGGGCAGCGCGTCCACATAAGTGGACTTGAGTTTCGCCAGTTCGCGCAGCCGGAGCACTGCCTCAACGATGGGATGGGCGGTGCGCAACTTTTCCAGGACATCGCTGGCCGTGGAGTAGCCCCCGGATTTCAACTTGCTGGTCGCCGTGAGCGGCAGGCCCAGTTCGCGGAAGAGGACCTCGCCCAGTTGCTGGGTCGAGTGGACGTTGAAGGGATGGCCGGCGTATCCGTAGATTTCCTCCTCCAGTTCCCCCAGGGCCTGTTGCAGTTCCCGGGACATCTGGAGGAGGAAGGGGATATCCAGGAGGACGCCGACGCGCTCCATCTCCCGCAGGACCTCGATCAGCGGCAGTTCCACTTCCTCAAAAAGCGAGGTCAAGCCGTTTTCGACCAGTTGCTTTTCTAGTACCTCCTTCAGACGGAAGGTCATATCGGCATCGGCGCAGGCATACGGGCCGACCACCTCGATCGGCACCTGATCCATCGTGCGCTGGGCCCTTCCCTTGCCCAGGATTTCGGCGATATCCCGCATCTCCACGCCCAGGTAACGAAAGGCCAGGTTCTTTAGCCCGATGGAGCGGTCCTTCCGGAGGGCGGCGGAACCGCTTTCGGCTTCGCCCTCGCCCTCGGCCAGGCCCGAACGTCCGCCCACCAGGTAAGCGGCGATCAGGGTATCGAAGGCGATGCCCCGCACTTCCAGTCCCTGCTCGGAGAGCACCAGGGTGTCGAACTTGGCGTGGTGGGCGATCTTGGGGATGCGGGCATCCCCAAGGAGAGGAGCGAGGTACTGGCGAATCTGCTCCCAGGGCAGTTGCCCCGAAAGGCGCCGGCCGTCGGGCGTGCGGTGGCCAACCGGGATATACCAGGCCCGGCCGTCGCCCCGGGCCAGGGAAATTCCCACCAGTTCGGTATCCATCGGCTGGGTGGAAGTGGTCTCGGTGTCCAAGGCCAAGGGGCCGGTACCCAAGGCGGCGAGCATTTCCCTCAGGCCGGCCTCGTCCCGGACGATGCAGTAGGCCGGATGCTCCGCGGGTTCCGGCGGGGCGACGCTTTCGAAGAGGGGCAACTGTCGGGAGGGTGGGGCCGGCTCCACCTCCCGCCGGCCGGGAAGCCGCTCCAGGAGGCTGCGGAACTCGAGTTCGCGGAAGAGGCGTACCACCGCTTCACGGTCGTAGGCCCCGAAGCGGCTGCCCTCCAGGTCCAGCCGGATCGGGACATCGGTGCGGATCCGGGCCAGGTCCCGGCTGAGAAAAGCCTGCTCCCGATTTTCTTCCAGCGCCTTGCGGTAGCGTGGGGAAACCTGCTCCAGTTTTGCGTAGAGGGCCTCCAGGGAGCCAAAGTTGCGCACCAGTTCTTCGGCCGTCTTCTCCCCGACGCCGGGGACGCCGGGGATGTTATCGGAGGGGTCGCCCTTGAGGGCCTTGAACTCGACCAGGCGTTCGGCCTCGAAGCCGTAGCGTTCCCGCACCCGGTCGGGGTCATAGCGAACGGTATCGCTGTATTTCCGGCCGGGGACGAGCACGTGGACGTGCTCGCGGACCAGTTGGAGGGCATCGCTATCGCCGGTGATGATAAGGGTATCCAGGCCGGCCTCCTCCGCTTGGCGGGCCAGCGTGCCGATAAGGTCGTCGGCCTCGTACCCGTCCAGGCCGCAGGAGGGAATGCCCAGGGCCTGCAGGACCTCCTCGGCGCGATCCACCTGCGGCCGCAGGTCGTCGGGCATCTTGGCCCGGTGGGCCTTGTACTCCTTATAGAGGTCGTGGCGGAAGGTTCGCCCCCGGTCCATGCAGACGATCACATAATCAGGCTGCTCCTCGGAAAGCACCTTGAGGACGGTGGAGAGGAAGCCGTAGAGGGCGTTGGTCGGCTCCCCCTTAGAGGTCACCATCGTGGCCGGCAAGGCGTGATAGGCTCGATAGAGGAGGGCGTGGCCGTCAATCAGAACCAGTTTAGGTCTTTCGGACATGGTGTTACCCCTTTTCTCTTTGCGATATATGTATTTTACTACACCGCCGGAGGAGATGCAAATTCGCTTGACCGTTTCTCTCTTTTTTGCTAAAATAAAAAGGGATGGTTCATTTCCCGGCGCAGTTGGGTTTCCTCTTTTTCGGCATCTTTTTCTGAAAAGAGGGCTGCTGTAGACCCAGAGTGTAAACCGATTTCTGAACCATCCCGATTAAAAATTAGGAAAAATCCCCCAACTCTCCATGCTGCAGAAGGGCCCATCCATCTGGAGGTGCAAGATGGGAGACACTCTCGGGAAACAGAAGCCGTTTCCTCTCTATCCCATTGTCAGGAGGTGCATGATGAAAAGCCGATGGATTCTTCCGGGCGCTCTGGTGGCGGTACTTCTGGCCCTGGCCGCGGGGCTTTCCCTGGCCCAGGGGCCGGCCCCCGGCCGGGCAGGGACCACACTCCAGTCCCCCCTGGGCAGCGCCTTCACCTACCAGGGCCAACTGAAGAAGGACGGCAGCCCCCATAGCGGCAGCTGCGACTTCCGGTTCCGCCTGTGGGATGCCGAAAGCGGGGGAAACCAGGTCGGTCCCACCCAGACGAAAACCGGTGTCCAGGTGGTCGGCGGACTTTTCACCATCCCTGACCTGGACTTTGGCGCAGGTGCCTTTCAAGGTGAGGCCCGCTGGCTGGAAATTGCGGTCAAGTGCGCGGGCGACGCGGATTACACGGCCCTCTCCCCGCGCCAGGCGTTGACCGCCGCACCGTATGTGCTCTACGCTCAGGCCGCTCCCTGGGATGGGCTGACGAACGTCCCGGCCGGCTTTGCCGACAACGTGGACAACGACACCACCTACAGCGCCGGGGCGGGTCTTATTCTCACCAATACGGTCTTTAGCGCCGACACGGCCTACCTGCAGCAGCGGGTAAGTGGGGCGTGCGCGGCCGGCTATGCCATCCGTCAGGTGAACGCCGACGGAAGCGTCGTCTGCGAGCCGACCTGGGAGGGCGACATCACCGGAGTGTTCGTCGGCCCTGGCCTGCTCGGCGGCGGGCCAAGCGGCGAAGTGTTCCTAAATTTGGACATCGCCTACACCGACAACCGCTACTGGCAACTGACCGGCAACAGCGGCACCAACCCCAGCACCAACTTCCTGGGCACCACCGACAACCAGGCGTTGGAGTTGCGGGTGAACAACGCTCGCGCCCTGCGCCTGGAGCCGAATGCGACCAGCCCGAACCTCATCGGCGGCTACAGTGGCAACAGCGTGACGAGCGGCGCTTATGGTGCGACGATTGGTGGCGGCGGGGCGAGCGGCTACCCCTGCAACTCTGGTTCCGCGAAGGGGTGGGAATCCTGGGCGCCCCCTCCGCCCACATCGTCCTAGGGGAAGCCCCCGAATCCCGCAGGATCACCAGACCCCGGTGGGCAGGGGGTACTTCAGCCCGCTGCCGGTGTTGAAGAGGACCACCCGTTCGGTAGGGTCTATCCAGCCCCCGTCCAGCAGGAATTTCAGCGCGGCCAGCGTCGCGCCGCCCTCGGGGCAGGCAAAGACCCCCTCCGTCCGGCCCATCCCCTTCTGGGCCTCCAACAGCGCCTCGTCGGGGACGGCGACGGCGGTTCCGCCGCTGGCCCGCAGGACCCGCAGGATGAGGAAATCCCCTATCGCCGCCGGGACCCGCAGCCCGGCCGCGACGGTCTGGGCATCCTCCCATGGGGCGGCGAACTCCTCTCCGGCGTGGAATGCCCGCACGATGGGCGCGCATCCCGCGCTCTGAACCGTCACCATACGCGGGCGACGCTCTCCGATCCAGCCCAGTTGGGCCATCTCCTCAAACGCCTTCCACATCCCCACCAGTCCGGTTCCGCCGCCGGTGGGGTAGATGATGACGTCGGGCAGGTTCCAGCCCAACTGCTCGGCCAGTTCGTACCCCATGGTCTTTTTCCCCTCCAACCGGTACGGCTCCTTCAGGGTGGAGAGGTCAAACCAACCGTGCTCCTGCGCTTGCTTTCGGGCCTCCCGGCTACAGTCGGTGATGAGGCCGTCTACCAGAGTTACCTCCGCGCCCAGGGCGCGACACTCGGCCCGGAACGGGGCCGGAACGTCGCGGGGCATGAAGACGTGGAGGCGGAGGCCGGCGCGGGCGGCGTAGGCGGCGGCCGCGCCCGCCGCGTTCCCCGCTGACGGGATGACCATCTCCCGCACCCCCAGTTCCCGGGCCCGGGAGACGGCCACCGCCAGCCCGCGCGCCTTGAAAGACGCGGTCGGGTTGAGGCTCTCCTCCTTGATGGAGAGGTGGGGCATCCCCAGTTCCGCGCCCAGCCGTCGGGCGGGGAGCAGAGGGGTGAACCCTTCGCCCAGCGTGACGATATGGGCCTCATCCCGCACCGGTAGCAGGGCCCGGTAGCGCCAGAGGGAGGGCTCCGGGCCGATCAGACGATCCCGCCCCAACCGCCGCGCCGCGTCCAGGTCGTAACGGGCCAGGAGCGGTCGCCCGCAGTCCGGGCAGGCTTGCCAGAGACGGTCGGCGTCAACCGTCTTGCCGCAGAGAGAGCATTCCAGGTGAGTCAGAAAGGTGGTCATATATTCTCTCTACCCAGAGATCCGTGGTCGGTCCGCCACAGGGATAGACCAGAGGTTCGGCAGCCAGAGTGGTCAGCGCGGCGGCGACGCCGGGGCGGGAGGGGCGCCCGTCTCGCGCGATGGCCCAATCCACCGCGCGGAGGGCGCGCCGGGCCGCCGCGTATGCCGGCAGCGCCAGGTCGGTGGGGGGAATGCCCAGGGAGATTTCGGTACAGGCGGCGACGAAGTCGGCACAGCCGGGCAGGTTCCGGGGGTGGGGCCAGGGGGTGACGGCGCGGACACCAGCAGCTGCGTCTCCGGCGACGGCCCTGAACTCGTCGGCGGCCAGGTCCGGCCCGCCGATAAATCCCCCTGCCCAGCCGCGAGCGCGCAGAGCAACCAGCAGTTCGCCGCAATCCACGGGCGGGGCGTCGCAGAAGAGGACGGGGGGGAGGTCGCGCCAGCGGACCGCATCGGCGGGCGGGCCGACGGGCCGGAGGGGGAATCCCCGCTCCGCCGCCGCGCGCCGCAGCGCCTCCCCCAGCGGGCCGCCGTCGGTGACCAGTCCGGCCGCCGTTACCCCCTCCAGCATCCGGGCCGCCAGTTCGTCCGCGTCCGGGCCAATGCGGATCACCGTCCCGGGCCCGGAGGTCAGCACCGGATCCAGCACCACCGGGGCGATCAGGGGGATTCCTTCGCGGGCGTAGACGGGGAGCGCGGCGCGCGTGGTCCCTTCCCGAAAATGGCCGATGACGACCACGACCTGGGGGTCCACGGCCAGTTTCTCCGCCTGCTGACGGGCCATCTCAGGGTCGGCGCCGTCGTCGTAGGCGACCAGTTCTACAGAGTAGGCGGGGCTTCCGACCCCACCGGCCGCGTTGACCTCCCGCAGGGCCAGCCGGACCGCGGCGAAGAGGCCGTAGCCCACATAGCGGTAGCGGCCCTCAAAGGGGGCCACCAGCCCGATTTTGACGGTCGGTCGGGTCGCGCCAGGGGCCCGGCAGGCGACCATCAGCAGAAGCAGGCAGAGGGTCCAGAGGGCCAGCCGCTTCACCGGATGCGCCGAATCTCAAAGACGACGGGATTCCAGGCGTCAGGGCAGGCGTGGGTAGCGACGTCCGGGTCTTCCAGCCAGGGGAAGGTCGCCCCGTAGCGCATAGCGAAGACTTTGGGCAGGAAGGAGTAGAGGGCGCTGAGGCAGATTTTGCCCTGGACAGTCAGCCCGTCAAAGACCACCTCGTCGCCGACCCGATGGCCGGCGGCGCAGTGGCCCTCCTGCCGGATGACCCGAACGACGACGGTGTATCCGTTATCAGGGGGGTTCTGAGACATAAGGCTCCTTTCTGTAAGCACCCGAACTATTCAGCGCGGACGGAAAGTCAGCCTCTCTGGGCCTGCGGCCTCTGGACGGCCTGGGCCGTCCGTTCAAGATGGACGACAGACGACGGACCACCGGCCACCGGCGTCTGTGGTCTATGGTCTGTGGTCTGGGGACGATCTCCATCGGGCTGAATAGTTACAGCACCCGGCGCTTTCGGGAAGCGTCTGGCGCGTCTTCACTCTTCCGCCAGCGGTATCTCCTCCCCGCAGGCGGTGCAGCGGGCGACGCCCTTGCGGGCCTCCGTCATCAGGCCCCCGCAGGCCGGGCAGGGAACAGGCAGCGGTCGCTGCCAGACCCAGAAGTTGCAGGTCGGGTAGTTGATACAGCCGTAGCCCGTCCGCCCTTTGCGGGTCCGCTTCTCCACCAGGTCGCCGCCACACTGGGGACAGGTCGCTCCCACCTTCTCCTGCCAGGGTTCAGTGTAGCGGCAGTCCGGAAAGCGGGAGCAGCCGATGAATTTCCCGTACCGGCCCCAGCGGATGATGAGCGGTGCGCCGCACTCGGGGCAATTCCGGCCCACCTGGGGTGATTCCAGTTCCACTTTTTCTATCTGCTGGTCGGCCCGGGCGACCTGAAGGGCAAAGGGACGGTAAAATTCTCGCACCACCGGCACCCACTCCTGCCGACCGGCGGCAATCTCGTCCAACTGCTCCTCCATCTGCGCGGTGAAACCGTAGTCCATGACCTCCGGGAAGTGCTCCACCAGCAGGTCGTTGACCAGGAAGCCGGTCTCCGTGGGGACCAGTCGCTTCCCCTCCCGGCGGACATACCCGCGCTGCTGGATGGTCGCCAGGATGGGCGCGTAGGTGGAGGGACGGCCGATGCCGTACTCCTCCAGCGCCCGGACCAGCGTTGCCTCGGTGTAGCGGGGCGGCGGCTGAGTGAAGTGCTGTTCGGGGATCAGCCGGACCAGGTCCAGCACCTCTCCGACCGTCAGCGGCGGGATTTGCTGGACGGGCTCCTCTTCCTGCACGTCCTCGTCTTTTGCTTCCTCGTAGACGATCAGGAAGCCAGGGAAACGGAGCGTGGAGCCGGTGGCGCGGAAGAGATAGGGGCGCCGAGAGGTGTCAGGCACTTCCTCTCCGGCCTCTATCTCCACCGTCATTGTGTCGTAGAGCGCGGGCGGCATCTGGCTGGCGACGAACCGCTGCCAGATCAACTGGTAGAGCCGGTACTGGTCCCGGGTCAGTCGCTCCCGGATGGCCTCCGGCTCCCGGAAGACGGACGTAGGCCGGATGGCCTCGTGGGCCTCCTGCGCGCCCTTCGTCTTCGTCTTGTAGACGGGGGGCTGAGGGGGAAGGAAGTTCTCCCCGTACCGGTGGGCGATGTACTGGCGCGCTTCCGCCTGGGCCTGTTCGGCGACGTTGGTGGAGTCGGTGCGCATATACGTGATAAGGCCCACCGGCCCGCTCCCGTCCAGGTCAAGCCCCTCGTAGAGTTGCTGGGCGATGCGCATCGTACGGGTGGCGGTGAAGCCCAGCCGCCGGGACGCTTCCTGTTGCATCGTGCTGGTGGTGAAGGGCGGCGAGGGTTGGCGGCGGCGCTGGCCCTCTTTGACTGAAGCGACAACGTAGACAGCCCGTTCCAGTTCCTCCACCACCGCGCGGGTGGCTGGTTCGTCCTTCAGGTTGACCTCCTCCCCGCGAATGCGGTGGAGTTTGGCCAGGAAGGTGCGGCGCACGGTTGAACTTGCGTCCCGTTTGGCCAGTTCGGCCTGGATGGACCAGTACTCCTCGGGGACGAAGTTCTGGATTTCCCGCTCCCGCTCCACGGCCATGCGGACGGCGACGGACTGGACTCGTCCGGCGCTGAGGCGGCTGCGGACTTTGCGCCACAATAGCGGGCTCAGGCTGTAACCGACCAGCCGGTCCAGGATACGCCGGGCCTGCTGAGCGTTGACCAGGTTCATATCAATCCCGCGCGGGTGGGCGAATGCCTCCTCTATGGCCGGCTGGGTGATCTCGTGGAAGACGACCCGGCGCAGTTGCTGAGGGCGGATGCCGATAGTCTCCGTCAGATGCCAGGCAATGGCCTCTCCCTCCCGGTCCGGGTCGGTGGCCAGGTAGACCTCGGCGGCCTTCTTGACCTCCTCCGCCAGTTCCTTCACCACCTGCTTTTTCTCTCTGGGCACCCGATAGGTGGGTTTGAAATCGTTCTCCACATCCACCGACATAGAAGAGCGCAGGAGGTCGCGAACATGGCCGACCGAAGCGCGGACGGTGTAGCCCTTGCCCAGGAACCGGCCGACGGTACGGGCTTTGGCGGGGGATTCTACGATGACCAGCCGGCCCTCCGGTTTAGGGGGTGGGGGCGGGTCCATGCCCTCGTGGGCGGGTGTAGCACCTAAGCGGAGAAGGGTGGTCCCGCAGACCGGGCAGGTGCCGCGCGTGGCGGGACGTCCCACGGCGGTGAAGACTGGCTCCGGGTCTTTCAACGGCCGTTTCTCTTTACAGCGAACGCAGTAGGCATCCAGGGCGGTTTCGGTGTGTTCGGTCATTCGCGAAAAGCCTCCTTAGGACGCAGATAGACGCAGATGAATACGGATTTTCCTTGATCTTTGTGCGCGTCGCCCCGCTCATCTATTGGCGATGCGGGCCAGCAAATCGTTCAGCGCCTCCGGCGAGACCTCGTAGCGGCGGAATTCCTCTCTATAGCACTCCGTTTCGGCCCAATTCCCGCAGCCGCCGCACCACCTCCCGGACCTCCTGCTCCCGCTCCACCGGGCAGATGAGGAGGGCGTCGTCCGTATCCACGATGATCATATCCTCCAGGCCGATGGTGGCGATGAGGCGGCGGCCGCCGAAGACGATGGTATTGCGGGTCTCCAGGCCCACATGCTCGCCGACGACCACGTTCCCGTCAGCGTCGGCGGGGAGAATCTCCCGCATGCTGGACCAGTTGCCCACGTCCGACCAGCCGATGTCTACCGGGATCACCATCACATCCCGCGCGCCCTCCATGACGCCGTAGTCAATGGATTGGGGCACCAGTTCAGGCCAGAGCCGCCGGAGGGTCGGCTCGTAGGCGGGGGTGCTCAGCACGCCGTCTATTTGCATCAGGACGTCATACAGGTCCGGCATCTGACGGGCGAACTCCTCCATAATCCGGTCCACCCGCCAGATGAACATCCCGCTGTTCCAGGTGTAGAGGCCGGATTCCACCATCCGGAACGCCGTCTCCGGGCTGGGCTTCTCGGTGAAGCGCAGGGCGCGGAAGACGGCGAACCCGTCCACTTCGTAGAGTTGCTCCCCCTGCTGGATGTAGCCGAAGCCGGTGGAGGGGAAGGAGGGAGTAATGCCCAGGGTGACCAGGTGGCCCTTTTCGGCGACCTGGGCGGCAGCGGTCAGCACCCGGCGGAACTTCTCCACGTCCCGGATGAAGTGGTCGGCGGTGAGGACGACCATCACAGCCTGGGGGTCGCGGCGGCGCAGGTGGACGGCGCCCAGGCCGATGGCGGGGGCCGTCCCCTGCCCGACCGGCTCCACCAGGAAGTTGGCCCGGGGGAGTTCCGGTGCCTGGAGGAGGAGGGATTCCAGATGCTCCTCCCCGGTCACCACAAAAATCTCCTCGGGCTGAAAGAGCGGCGCGATGCGGTCCACCGCGTGCTCAAACATCGTTCGCTCCCCTACCAGAGTGAGGGCCTGCTTGGGGCGGGAGCGACGGCTGAGCGGCCACAGCCGCGTGCCACCACCGCCGGCCATAATCAGCGCGTAGCAGGAACTCATAGGCCTCCTTTCTTTTCTTTTTGATGATGGACCACTGACGACGGACGACCGATGGACCACCGGCGACGGACGACCGACCACCGACGACGGACCTCCGACGATGGACGACCGACCACCGACGACGGACGACGGACTACCATCGTCTGTGGTCTATGGTCTGTGGTCATACTGCCACATACTTCATCCCGCCCACCTGCCGCACCATCCCCTTCAGTTCCATCAACGCCAGGGTGCTGGTGACCTGGGCCACCGGCAGGCCGACCGCGCGGGTCAGGTCATCCACGTGGACAGGCTCCGCGCTCAGGTGGGACAGGATCAGCGCCTCCGTCTCTGTGGTGGGCAGGGCCTGGCGGGCCTCCTTCTGCTCGGCAACCATGGTCAGATTCAGTTCCTGCAGGATGTCGGCCGCGTCCAGAACCGGCCTGGCGCCGTCCTGGATGAGGCGGTTGGTGCCGGCGCATCCGGCGGAGAGAATGGAGCCGGGGACGGCGAAGACGTCCCGGCCCTGCTCGGCGGCGTAGTCGGCGGTGATGAGGGCCCCGCTATCCCGTCCGGCTTCGGTGATGAGGACGCCCAGGCTCAGCCCGCTGATGATGCGGTTGCGCGGGGGGAAATTCCCCGGCTCCGGCGGGGTGCCCAGCGGGTATTCGGTGACCAGCGCGCCTTGGGCGGCGATGCGGCGGGCCAGGTCCCGGTGCTCCGGCGGATAGACCAGGTCAATCCCGCACCCCAGGACGGCAATGGTGCGTCCTCCGACCTCCAGCGCCGTCTGGTGGGCCACCGCGTCTATCCCCCGCGCCAGCCCGCTGACGATAGTAACCCCGTTCTGGGCCAGGACCGTCACCAGCCGCCGGGTGACCTCCCGCCCGTAGGTGCTGGCGCGGCGGGTGCCCACGACCGCTACCGCCCAGGCGTCCTCCGGCCTCAGTTCTCCCCGGACGTAGAGGACGAGTGGTGGGTCGGGAATCTCGGCCAGTAATCGGGGGTACGCCTCGTCCTCCCAGGTGAGGATGTGAGCGCCCACCGCCGCCACCCGCCGCAACTCCCGGTCCAGGTCCACCTGGGCACGGGTCTCCAGCAGGTTCTCCAGCGACCGCCGGTCCAGACCGACGCGAGCGAGCATCTCCGCCGGCGCATGCCACGCTCGCTCCACATCTCCAAAAGCGTCTATCAGCATGCGCAGGCGGGCCGGGCCGATGCCCCGCACCCGATTAAACCCGACGTAATACCGTTCCCGGCCGGCCATTGGAATCCGATCTGGGCAGGCGCTACTCTGCCTCCAGCAATCCCGGCAGGGGGACGATGACCATCCGGCGGGCGGTCAGGTCCAGTTCGCGCACCACGTCCTCCACCGCCGGGATGAGCACCTCCCCGCGCGGCCCATGGACCACGTAGACGTCGTTAGCGCCCGTCTCCATCACCTCCACCACCCGGCCCAGGAATTCCCCTCCGTCGGTGAAGACCTCCACGCCGACGACCTGGAAGTAGTAGTACTCCCCTTCTTCCAGAGGGATGGCGTCTTCCAGGGGAATCTGGACCAGCAGGCCGCGCAGGGCCTCGGCGGCGTTGCGGTCGTCGCAGCCGGCGAGTTTGATCAGCGCGGCCCCCTGGTGGAATCGGACGGACTCCACCGGGTAGGGCCGGGCCTGCGGGCCCAGGTAGAAGACGCGATGGAGACAAAGCCGCTCCGGGTAGCCAGTGAGGATTTCCATCCGCATCTCGCCCCGAACGCCATGGGGGCGAAGGATGCGGCCGACGATCAAGAAGCGGGGCTCAGTTGGCCGAGGCGGCCCTGAGCCCCGCGCGGTTCCGGGCTCTCTCCTGGTAGAATGGGGACGTTGGCGATCAGACGATTTCCAGGGTGACCCGCTTCCCTTGCTTGGCGGCGAGCACACGAACGAGGGTGCGAATCGCATTGGCGGTCCGCCCGTCCTTCCCGATAATACGCCCCATATCCTCGGGGGCGACCCGCAGTTCCAGAACGAGCGCGGCCTCTCCCTCAATCTCGGAGACCTGTACCTGGTGCGGCTTATCGGCCAGCGCCTTAGCGATGTACTCAACCAGGTCTTTCATTGCGGACATAGTCAGACCTCCATGATGGTGGTGAATGGGCAGTTTACGAAGGTGAGGTTCCAGGTGGGAACAGGTCTCTCGGCTCCTCCCCCTTCCCCTCGGCTATCGTTCGGGCGCGGGTAGCCCAGGCTGACCGCCCGCGCTACCGCCACGGTCCGCTGACCCGGATAGCCGGAGCGAGGCCGTGCCCTGAAGAACAATCGGTCAGGCGGCCGCCTCCGCGACCAGTGCTTCCAGGGGTTCTCCTGCCTTTAGTCGGGCGAACCGGGCCAGGGTCCCGCTTTTCTCCAACAGGCGGGCAACAGCCTCCGTCGGCTGGGCGCCAACGCTCAGCCAGTAGAGCGCCCGCTCCTCCTGAATCTGGACCGTCTCCGGCTCCGTGCGGGGGTTATAGAAGCCAATGGCCTCAATGTACGCCCCGTCCCGGGGAGACCGGGAGTCGGTGACCACGATGCGATAACTGGGTTGCTTCTTGGCGCCTACGCGTCGCAATCGGATTTTGACCATGCTCCTCCTGAGGGTTGGTAGATTGGTAACGGATGGGCTGGGGATGGTTTACATTTAGCATACACCACCAATTTTATTTTGTCAAATGGGACCGCTGGGCAGTCTGGCTTCCTCACCCACCGAACATCCGCGCCAGGCCGGAGAGGAGACCGCGCCCCCGGCTCATCTGCTTCAGCACCCGCTGCATCTGGCGGTACTGATTCAGCAGCGCGTTGACTTCCTGGACGGTGGTTCCGCTCCCCCGGGCGATGCGCCGTTTCCGGCTGGCGTTCAGGATGCGCGGGTTCTGTCGCTCCTCCGGGGTCATGGAGAGGATAATGGCCTCCACCCGCCGCAGTTGTCGCTCCGCCTCCTTCGGGTCCACTGTGCCTGCCACTTTCCCCATCCCTGGCATCATCTCCAGAATCTGCGTCACCGGCCCTATCTTGCGTACCTGGCGCAGTTGTTCCAGGAAATCCTCCAGATCAAACTCCGCCTCCTGGATTTTCTCCGCCATCCGGCGGGCCTGTTCGGCGTCAAAGGCGGCCTCCGCCCGCTCAATGAGGGTCAGCACGTCCCCCATCCCCAGGATGCGGGAGGCCAGCCGCTCCGGATGGAAAGGCTCCAGCGCGTCGGTCTTCTCCCCCGTCCCCAGAAACTTGATGGGGACGCCGGTGACCGCCCGCATACTGATGGCTGCTCCGCCGCGCGCGTCGCCGTCTATCTTGGTCAGAATCAAGCCTGTGAGGCCCAGCCGCTGGTGGAACCCTCCGGCGATGTTCACCGCTTCCTGTCCGGTCATTGCATCGGCGACCAGCAGAATCTCCACCGGGCGGACCCGCTGAGCGATAGCCTCCAGTTCCCGCATCATCGCATCATCAATCTGAAGGCGGCCGGCGGTATCCAGAATGACCACGTCGTAGCCCCGGCGGCGGGCTTCCTGCACCCCCCGGGCACAGATAGACGGCGGGTCTGCAGCCCCCTCCTCGCTGTAGACCGGGAGCCCCAGTTGGCGGCCCAGCACCTCCAGTTGGGTTGCCGCCGCCGGCCGGTAGGGGTCGGCGGCGACCATCAGCGGCAGATGCCCCCGCTCCTTGAGGTGACGGGCCAGTTTGGCGACGGTCGTCGTCTTGCCGGAGCCCTGCAGGCCGACGGCCATCATCACATAAGGCGCCGGCCCCTTCAGTTCCAGCCGCCCCGGCTCCCCCAGCGTGGCGACCAGTTCCTCGTAGACGATTTTAATGACCTGTTGCGCCGGACTGAGCGCCTGGCTCACCTCCGCACCTACCGCCCGTTCCCGCACACGGGCAATGAAGTCCCGGACCACTTTGTAATGGACGTCCGCTTCCAGCAGGGCCAGGCGGATTTCCCGCATCACCTCGTCCACATCCGCCTCGCGCAGGACGCCCCGCTTACGCAATCGCCCGAAGATGGCCTGGAGCCGGTCGCTCAGATTCTCAAACATTCGGTTTGATCTCCTTTGATGGCGGCATTATAATGGAACAGCGTCTTTTCGTCAAGCGAATACGGGAGGAAAGGATGCTTCCAGCAAAAATTGTCGGGATCGGGGCCGGCAGTGCCGGTTTCGGGTTGAACACCCTGGCCGCGCTGATGCGAAGCCGGCGCCTGCGGGAGAGCCACCTGGCGCTGGTGGACCGCAACGCTGAAGCGCTGGCACTGGTGGGCCGTCTGGCCTATCGGCTCAACCGGGAGTGGGATGCCCGGATGACCGTGACCACCCACACCCATCATGCCGAGGCGCTGGAGGGGGCGGGATTCGTCGTCCTTTCCCTTGAGGTGCCGCCGCGCGAGCGGCTCTGGCGGATGGACTACGAAATCCCCCTCCGATACGGCGTCCGTCAGCCCTACGCGGAGAATGGGGGGCCGGGCGGGTTCGCCCACGCGGCCCGTAACATCGTCCCGGTTATGGAGATTGTACGGGATATGGAGCAACTCTGTCCCGATGCCTGGCTCATCAACTATACCAACCCGATGGTCCGCATCTGCGATGCCATTGCCCGCTATAGCCGCATTAAGGTCGTCTGACGCCCATAGGGGCCACGCTGCCCTTCCTCCTCTCTGTCCAGGCCCTGGGGCAGGGGCAAGCCCTGCCCCTATTTTTGCTCCCCCCTTTGGCCTGCGGTCAGAAGGGGATTGGAAATGCACCATCCCGCCGCGCGGGGTAGAGACCTCACCTCAGTAGTGAATATTGACCAGCGTCCCTACCTCGGCCCAGTTAAAGAGCCACTCCGCTTCGGGGGTGGGCAGATTGACACAGCCGTGACTCATCGGGCGACCGAAGTTGTTGTGCCAGTAGGTGCCGTGCAGGCTGTAGCTGCCGTAGAAATACATCACATAGGGAACATCGGGGAGGTAATAGCCCGGTCCGGTCATGTCATCGTAGCGGAGTTTGGCCCAGATGCGAAACTGCCCGGTCGGCGTCGGCGTCTGGGGCAGGCCGGTGGAGACCACCACGACCCGCACCGGAGTGCTTCCCTCATATGCTGTCAGCATCTGCCGGGTCAGGTCCACGTCAATCCAGCGGTCTTCGTTCACAGGCGCGGGTGGCGGGATTGGGGTCGCCGTGGGCAGGCGGCGGGTCGCTGTCGGCGATGGGGATGGGGTGGGTGTCGGTGTGGGTGTTGAGGTGGGAGTCGGCGTCGGCGTGGGGGTCGGTGTCGGGGTTGAGGTGAGGGTTGGAGTGGAAGTGGGCATCGGAGTCCAGGTGGCCGTTGGGGTAAGGGTGTACGTTGGGGAGGGAGCGAACATGGCTATCAGGGAGTGGGGCGCCCATCCATCCAGCCAGAGCGCGCTCAGGCCCAGCAGAGTGAGGAGCAGCCAGAGGACAGGCAACCACCAGCGGATGTGGCGGCTCTCAGCCCGTGCCCCTCGGCGGTCACGGGCGGATGGGGTGGGGGGCCTGTCGCCAGTGGGCGGGGCGGCCGGGGAAGTTCCGGTGGGGTTGGCACGCTGTAAGGGGATGGCGGGAGATAGCGCGGCTTGTTCCGACAGCCGCTGGCGGGCCCAGCGCAGCGCCGCGCGGGACCGTTGGCTATGGGGGTGGGCTTTCAGCGCCCGCGCGATGTAAGCCAGTGAAGCGCGAGGGTCGTCGGTCAGATAAGCCAGCCAGAGGAGGGCCGATTCGTTGGTCGGGTCTTCCACCAGTACGGCCCGAAACGCCGCGCGGGCTTCCCCTTTCCAGCCCCTCTTTGCTGCTACAATTCCCCTCTGGAGGTTCTCTGTGACCATCGCTTTCTTATAGACGCTGGCTATACTTTCCCTGTTCCCCCATCTTTTCATTATATCTCAATGCGGTGCGATGGCAAACAAAAGCCCCCGCTGGGGATTGGCGGGGGCTTTTCTGGAAGGGGAGAGTTAGTCCGAGTTTTGTTCAGAAGAACTGGCTAACGGGATGCGGCTGAGCCGCGCCGCCGCAGGCGGCGTCGGCTCCAGCTGCTTGTTAGCCCGCCCCGTCTGCTTTTCAAGGTTTCCAAACCTCCCATACTTTGCCCACCAGTGCTGGGCCAGGCTTGAGCGTGGTTTGCCCTGGTTGCCAGCCTGATGGCGTCACTTCCCCCGTGGCTCGCACGTGCTGGAACGCCTTGATTTGGCGGATTAACTCATCCGGGTTCCGGCCCACCTCCGG
>JASFBA010000020.1:0-10790 GCA_036172265.1 Chloroflexia bacterium | reverse complement strand
GTCAGAATATCCTCTACCCATTCCTCATGCTCGCCTTTTTCTTCTGACTGCTCCAGGACTTTCACTGGGCAGCCCACTCCGTTGAAAAACCGCTCGATGGTTCGGAAGCCGAAGCGGGTGAGCCGGTCTCGATGTTCTACTATGACACGCTTGATTTCGCCTTGGCAGGCTGCGTCTATAATCTTGAAAAACTGGCGTTGACTACCACGGAATCCTTACCAAGCGCGTCTATAGTATACATCATTCTCGTCTCCTCGTCAAATGGTTGGGGTGGGTTTGTAACGAAAAGGTTAGTTATTCGGTGACTGCTACGTCCTCCGGGACCCGTTCCTCAGAAGAAAGCGGCGCGTTTCGATGTCGGTTGCTGGAAAAACATTATACCTTCAAGAGGTGGCTAGGGCAAATCTTCCCTTCCGGACATGCTTGCCAGAGCCTTCTTTCTGTGCTATGATAATAGTATCCAAACAGGAGGACGTATGCATCCATCGGGCGAAGAGGAACTTTCGCAATTAGCCCATGCTTTTGGTTCGCCCCTGACGGCCATTCAGGGGGCGGCCCGGATGCTCGCCTTGTTGCGCTCAGAGGCTTCGCCGGACGAGCGTCACCTCCTGGAGATCATCGAACGCAACTGTCAGCGCCTCTCCGGCGAGGTGGAGCGCCTGCTGGCTGCCGCCCGGGTGGAAGGAAGCGTCCTACAGATCCCTCTTCCATCGGGCGAAGGGTTGGGAGAGCCGGCTGCGGAAAGCCGGCCTGGGGCGGAAGGCGAGGCTTTCCCGGCGGGGAGAGCGGCCGGCCGGCCGCTCATCTTGGTGGTGGACGACGATCCTGCCGTGCGGGAAATGCTGGCCCACACCCTGGAGCAGGCCGGCTACGCCGTCCTCACTGCCCCCGACGGCATCACGGCCGTAGACCTGGCCCGCCAGCACCTTCCCTCCCTCATTACCCTCGACCTGGCCATGCCCGGCGTCAACGGACGCCGTCTCCTCCCGGTCTTCAAGGAGGACCCGGCGATCAAGGAAATCCCGGTGCTGGTGATCTCGGCCCTGGCTTCCGGCGGACACCTGAGCATCCCCGGCGCCGCCGGGGCGCTCTCCAAGCCGGTACACCGGGAGGTCCTCCTGCGGGCGGTGGGCGATATCCTGCACCCGACGGCGGAGGCAGCCGCACGACGGGGTAAGATTCTTCTGGTAGACGATGAGGAGGATACCCGCCGCCCCCTGGCGGCCGACTTGAACGAACGGGGCTATGCCGTCTTTGAACTGGGCGAAGGCAGCGCTACCCTGGAGGCCGTGCGCTACTGGGAACCCGATCTGGTCCTCCTGGACCTGCGTCTTCCCGACGCCGACGGCATGGACATCCTGCGCGCCCTGAAGGAGGACTGGCGTACCAGCCAGACCGCCGTGATCCTCCTTTCGGCCGAGCAACGGCCGGAGGAAAAAGCCCGCGCCTTCCAGTTCCTTGCCGATGATTACGTGACAAAGCCGTACTCCCTGGTCGAACTGGTGGCCCGCATCGAGGCCGTCCTGCGCCGGAGGGAAGCGGAATTTTCCACCAGCCCCAGCACACGTCTGCCCGGCAACGTCGCCATCGAACGGGCCCTGCGCCAGCGCCTGGCCTCCGGGGAACCGCTGGCCGTCTGTTACGCGGACCTGGACAACTTCAAGGCCTACAACGATGTCTACGGTTTCCTCAAAGGCGATGGGGTCATCCACCAGACGGCGCGGGTGCTCGTGGAGGCCGTGCGTGAACTGGGCAACCCGGATGACTTTGTGGGCCACGTCGGGGGAGACGATTTCGTGGTTCTCACCACTCCGGATCGGGCCGAACCGATCTGCCGTCGCGTTGTGGAAGAGTTCGAGCAGGTGATCCCGCTCTATTACGACGCCGAGGCCCGGGCGCGGGGCTATATCGAGACGCCGGATCGCCAGGGCCGGCCGGCTCGCTTCCCCCTGATGAGCATCACCCTGGTCATCGTGACCAATGAGCAACGCTCCCTCCAGCACCCCGGCCAGGTGGCCGACATCGCCGCCGAATTGAAACGCAAAGCCAAAACGATCCCGGGCAGCGTGGTCTTCCGGGATCGCCGCACCGACCCGGGTGCGCCGAACGCCCGCCGTCCAGTGAAGGAGTGATGGATGGAGTCCACCGGGGAACGGCCCTTCCGCTACTTTGACCTGGTGATGGCCCTCTTCGTCGCCGTGCTCCTCATCAGCAACGTGGCCTCTTCGGCCAAGTTCGTGGACTGGGGCGTATCCATCCTGGGGTTGCGCCTGGCCTTTGATGCCGGTACGATCCTCTTCCCCCTCAGTTATATCTTCGGCGACATCCTCACCGAAGTCTACGGCTACCGGCGCTCCCGCCGGGTCATCTGGATGGGCTTTGCCTGCAACGCCCTGATGGCCGGCACGCTGGCCCTGGTGGGCATCCTCCCGGGAGCCGAGGAATGGCGCACCGGCATCTTCGTCAACCGAGGGGGCAGGGTGTTCCCCACCGATCTCACCCCTGCTCCCCCTGGGTTCCCCATTATGATCTCGGGCGGAGAAAGCGGTGGAGCCGAATTGGCCTATGCCTACCTCCTCGGCACCACCGGACGCATTGTGATCGCCTCCCTTCTGGCCTATTTCGCGGGGGAGTTTTCCAACTCCTTCGTTCTGGCCAAGATGAAGGTCTTGACCCGTGGGCGCTGGCTCTGGACACGCACGATCGGCTCCACCCTGGTGGGCGAGGGAGTGGATACCATCCTCTTTGTCCTGATCGCCTTCGCCGGGGTCTGGTCGTGGGAACTGGTTGGCGTCACCTTCCTGACCAATTACCTCTTCAAGGTCGGGGTCGAGGCGGCGATGACCCCGGTCACTTACCGCATCGTCCACTTCCTCAAGCGTGCCGAGCGGGAAGATTATTACGACTACGACACGGACTTTAACCCGTTTCGCCTTTGGGGAGGCTAGTTCCTTGCAGGCGCAGGATTTCCTGTTGCCGCCGCAGGGCCTCCTGAACGTCCTCCGGAGTCACATATCCCAGGGCCACCCAGATCTCTCCGATGCGGCGGGTAAAACCTTCGGCCTGCTGGACGCTAAGGCCGGCCTCCAGTTGGGTACGGGAGATCTTGTGCATATCCAGCAGGATTTTGCCGAGCATCACATGTAACTGCTGGCCCGGAGCCTCCCAGTAGTCCTTTCCCGTGCTCAGGCAAGCGTGGGCCTTGCGCTTGATCGGCCGGCCTCCCCACTTTTTGCGCAACTCCGGGTGGGTACAGTAGCCCCATCCCTGCTGCTGGGCCGGCTCAAAATACCCACAGTTGGCACAACGACGGTCGGGCAAGAGGCACCTCCTATTATCTATAGATCCTTACGGCAATGCTCGGCTCGTAAAGCCGCATCCGTACCGGGCCCCCTCTTCGCCGCCTGAAAAATCCTCCACCCGGCCATCATCGGGCCGGTTTTAGCGCTTTTCCCACCCGTGAAACCAAGCCTCCTTCGCGGCCTATCTTGAGTGATCAGTGCGAAAATCCGGCATAATTAGGCTTAATCCACCAAGTACCGCAGAAGGTTCTGCAGGAACGAAAGGATGGGCTGGGTAAGCAGGGAAACGGCAACGGAAAGGACGAAGAAGAGCAGAACCTGGCCGGCCGTCCGAATGAACGGCTGGTAAAGCGTGCCGGCCCCCTGCACCTGGGCATAGGCCGAGAAAAGCCCCTTACTCAGCCGGATGAACAGCAGCCAAGCGATGATTAGCAGGATAATGGCCAGCACAACCAGGGCCAGGCTCACCGACGAAAGGATGATGGCCGTAGGGCTTGGCCCTGCACGACCCATCGCCTCGGCCGTAGCCAAGATCAAGCGTATCCAGTCGAAAAGCCCGCCCATCATCCCGGCCATCGTCGCCCCGTAGACCGAGACGGCGATGCCAAAGGCCAGAAGGGCCAGCCAGATCACCAGGACGATCCACCTGTCGTGAACCCAGTTGGAAGGTCGTTCCTCGCCTATCGTTTTCCTCCTCCTTTATCACGGTCAACAAACCATCGGTAACCTTCACATCGTTACCCGGCGATATCCTTCGCGGAGCATCGTCCGCACCGCTCCGACGACGACCTGGAGGTCTTCGGGACGGTGGACGTAATCCAGGTGGTCCGTACCGATCACCAGGAGCGGGGCCCGATCGTATTCGCTGAAAAAGGCCTCATAAGCGCGGCGCAGTTCCTCGATATAATCCCGTTCCATCGCCCGCTCAAAGGCGCGGTCGCGCATGGCAATGCGTCCCATCAGGGTATCCAACTGGGCTCGTAGGTAGACCACCAGGTCCGGCCGGATCGTCCGGTCGGCCAGGATTTCGTAAAGACGCTCGTACATCTCCCACTCGTCCCCTTGAAGGTTGAGGCGGGCGAAGATGCGGTCCTTGTCCAGGAGATAATCGCTGATGAGGTTGCCCCGTTTCAACGCCTCAGGGACGGCGATACGTTGCTGACGGTAGCGGCTCAAGAGGAAAAAGATCTGGGTCTGGAAGGCGTAGCGGACGCGGTCTTCGTAAAAGCGCGGCAAAAAGGGGTTTTCCTCGACGATCTCCAGCAGGAGTTCACTCTGAAAATAGGGCTGGAGGAGACGGGCCAAGGTGGTCTTCCCCACTCCAATGACCCCCTCGATGGCGATAAAGACGTGGCGCTCTTTGGACATTGTTCCCCACCTTTCTGGGGAAAAACAACTTTTGGGCCCGTTCCTTTCTTCGGTGCCCCGTAACTTCCCTAATTATAGCATAATTATCTTTGTTTCGTCAAAGATCCGCCGCGGCTTGCGACTGCCTGGCCCTCTAACCTCGGAGACATGGAGGTAGTTACCTGCGCTTGCCGAAATCGGTAGATAGGTATAGAATACCATCTGTAGGCCGACACCGGGTTTCGGTTCAGGGTTGGATGTTGACGTGTGGAAGATGACGGATCAGAACGGGCCTCGAGAAGGACGCGATTGGATTTTCCCTTTCTTCATCATCTGGGGTGGACAACAGTTCTCCCTGATCGGGAGCCAACTGGCCCAGTTTGCCCTGATCTGGTACCTCTCCCGGATCTCGGCCACTGTGCTGGCCACGGCGACGATGGTCGGCATCCTGCCTGGGGTGCTGCTGGGGCCGTTGGTAGGAGCCCTGGTGGACCGATGGAACCGGCGTCGGGTGATGATCGCAGCCGACGGAGTGGTGGCTCTGGCTTCGGCCGTGCTGGCCTACCTCTCCTGGAGCAGTTATCTGCATCCCTGGCACGTCTACATCGCCCTGCTCATCCGGGCTGCCGGCCAGGGCTTTCACTGGCCGGCCATGCAGGCTTCCACCACGATGATGGTTCCCAAACGCCACCTCTCCCGGGTAGGCGGGCTGAACCAGGCCATGCGGGGGGCCGTCGAGGTGGGGGGTGGGCCGCTGGGCTCGCTGTTGCTGGAGATACTGCCTTTTCATTGGATTATGGCCATAGATGTATGCACCGCCCTCTGGGCCATCCTGCCCCTCTTCTTCGTCCATATCCCCCAGCCAAGTCCCTCGCAGAAGGCGGGCAAATTGACCCTCTGGCAGGACGTACGGCTGGGATTGAAATACCTCTGGGGATGGCCGGGGATGTCCCTCCTGCTGGTTATGTCGATGGTCGTCAACTTTTTGGTCATCCCGGCCTTTTACTTGACGCCCACCGTGGTCTTTCAGTACTTCCAGGGCCCGCCCCGGTACCTGGGGGCGATGCAGGCCGGGTGGGGCATCGGTGTGGTCCTGGGCGGTGGGCTCATCCTGGGCCTATGGGGCGGTTTCCACCGGCGTATGCTGACCATCTTGACCGGCCTCACCGGAATCGGGGTGGGCATCCTGATCATCGGGCTGACACCGGTCTGGGCCTTCCCACTCGCCGTGGTCGGCATCTTCATCTGCGGCCTGATGAACGGGATCGCCATCGGCCCGGTCTCTGCCCTGATCCAGAGCCTCGTGCCCCCGGATATGCAGGGACGGGTATTCACGGTCATTATGGCCGGGACCTTGGCCGTTTCCCCCTTGGGCCTGGCCGTGGCCGGCCCGGTGGCCGACCTGTTCGGGGTGCGTTTCTGGTACGTGATCTCCGGCATCCTCTGTATTGCCATCGGTCTGGGCGGCTTCTTCGTCCGGCCGATCATCCACCTGGAGGACCAGCATGCCCAGGAGATGCTCGAGGTCCAAACGCTCCCTGTCGGATCCGACCCGACATCGAAGGAGGAAGACGGGCCCAAACCGGCATAGCAAGTACGTTAGGAGGTTGAATGCGGATCGGCGCACAGGTTAGCCTCTATCCCCTGGGGCAGGCCGACCTTCTGCCGGCCATCCAGGACATCTGGGATGCGCTCCGCGAGGCCGGCTTGGCTGTGGAACCGGGTCCGCTGAGCACCCTGGTCTACGGGGAAGACGACGCGGTGCTCCGGGCACTGGGCGAGGGATTTCGCCGGGCCACGGCCCGGGGGCCGGCCGTCCTGGTCATCACCCTTTCCAACGCCTGCCCTGTGCCGGCCGAGGACCAGGCATAGGAGCAAAGGTATGCCGCTTGCCCTCTTCCCCGGTGCGGAGGCGGATCCCCTTATGCCGGAACGGGTGGGGGTCGTCCTGAACACCCGCTATCTGGGGCATCGGGTACTTCATTTCTCCCTCGTGGATACGACCATGGAAGTGGCCCGCCGGGAGGCCCGTGCCGGCGCGCCCGAGGGGCTTCTTGTCCTGGCCGAGGAACAGCGGGCCGGCCGAGGTCGCCACGGCCGTCGATGGGAGGCCCCTTGCGCCTCCTGTATCCTAGCCTCTCTCCTCCTCCGCCCAACCTTTCTCCCGCCCGAACGGGCCTTCTTGCTTACGGCCCTTTCGGCCCTGGCCGTCGCCGAAGCCGTCGAGGGGGAAATCGGCCAACCGTGTGCCCTCAAATGGCCCAACGATGTCCTCCTGCAGGGACGCAAGGTTTGCGGCATCCTGGTGGAACTGGAGGGGGCGGCCGCCGGGCTGGAATGGGCTGTCGTGGGATGGGGGCTGAACGTGAACGTGGACTTTCGGGACTCTGAACTGGCCGGCCGGGCCATCAGCCTGGCCGAGGCATCCGGCCGACCTCTCCCCCGTCTCCCACTCCTCCGAGCTTGCCTGGAGCGGATGGAGACACACTACGAGGCCCTCCGCGCCGGCCGGGGGGAGGAAATCTGGTCTGCCTGGCGGGCCCGCCTCTCCATGCTCGGCCGGCCGGTGGAGGTGGTCGCCCCCAAGGAGGCCTTTTCCGGCCTGGCCCTCGATGTGGCTCCCGATGGGACTCTCCTCGTGCGCCGCGCCGACGGTCGCCTGGAGCGGGTGCAGGCCGGGGATGTGATGGTACGATAAAAGGAGATGGCCATGCGCATTGCGATGGCTGCCGATCATGCCGGCTACGCCCTCAAGGAAGCGCTCAAGGTCTGCTTGGAGGAAATGGGACATACGGTGGTAGACTTTGGGGCCCATCGGGAAGACCCCTCCGACGATTACCCCGACTTCGGCCGGCCGGCGGCACGGGCGGTGGCCTCCGGCGAATGCGAACGTGGCATCTTCTGCTGCGGCAGCGGGTTGGGGATGATGCTTACGGCGAACAAGGTGCGCGGCATCCGGGCGGTCGTCTGCCACGAACCGTACTCGGCCCGCCTGAGCCGCCTGCACAACGATGCCAACGTCCTCTGCCTGGGGGGGCGAATTATCGGTCCCGGCCTGGCCCAGGAGGTCGTGCGGGTCTGGCTGGAGACGCCCTTCGAGGGCGGACGCCATGCCCGACGGGTGGACAAAGTGATGGAAGTGGAGAGATGACGCCGACGGCGGAAATCCCGGCAGCCTACGGCGGGCCGGGGTGGAAAAGACGGCCCGCCTCCTTGCAGGAAGAGATGGGGAGCATCTGGGGACGGTGGGGGGTAGCCTCGGAGTGGGGACCGCTCCAGGCAGTGTTGCTCCATTGTCCGGGAGAGGAAGTCGAAGGTCTGGAAGATGCCGATGCTGCCCTGATGCTGGGGCGGCTGAACCCGGAGAGGATGCGGGAGGAACACCACGCCTTACAAGACTTTTACCGGAAAGCCGGGGTGGAGGTCTACCTGGTGCATCCGGAGGCGGACGTTCCGCCCAACTTGATGTTCTGTCGGGACCTCTTCTTTATGACACCGGAGGGAGCCGTCCTGGCGCGGCCGGCCGGCATGGCCCGGGCCGGCGAAGAACGGGTCATCCAGACCCGGCTGGCCGCGTTAGGCGTGCCGATCCTCCTGAGTGTACACGGCCGAGGCACCTTCGAGGGGGCCGACGCCCTTTGGGTAGACGGGGGGACGGTGCTCCTGGCCACGGGGCTGCGCACAAACGAATCCGGGGCGGCGCAGGTGGCGAACCTGCTGCGCGAGATGGGGGTCGAGGTGGTACAGGTAGACTTGCCGTATGGGAGCATGCACCTCCTGGGGGTGCTGAATCTGGCCGGACCGGACCTGGCCTTTGCCTGGCCGGGGCGGGTGCCGCACCGGGCGGTGGAAGTACTGCAAAACCGGGGCTATCGCATGCTCTTTCTCCCCGATGAGTCGGAGGCCCGTGAGGGAATGGCCCTGAACTTTGTCGCGTTGGAACCGTACCGGGTGCTCATGCCGACCGGCTGTCCCCGCACCCGCGCCTTCTATGAAGCGGCCGGCCTGACCTGCTACGAACTCGAGATCGGTCACCTGCGCCGGGCGGCCGGCGGAATGGGTTGCCTCACCGGCATCCTGCGTCGAGGTAACCTCGTCGCCCGGATTTGACGGGGATGGGAGAAGTAAGGTAAAATGGCAACCGCTGAAGCTTGCAGGAGGCTGATGTGGGCAAGGCACGTTCTCTACGCAGAAGGCAACTCCGGCAAGCACTGCGGGTGCCCTGGTGGTATTGGCTCCTTCTGGCAGCGATCGCCCTGGTTGGCGGCATTCTCATCGCCATAAGCGCGATGGGCCCCCGGGTGCGGGCCAGCGGTCTGAGTATCGAAGGCGACTATTTCCTGGGAGCAAGCGATGCGCCGGTGACGATCTACGAATGGGGGAACTTTACCTGAGGGGCCTGCCAGCAGTACGTCCGTGAGACGTTCCCCAAGATCGAAGCCACCTACATCCGAACCGGCCAGGTCCGCTATGTCTACCGCCCCTTCCTCTTCTCCTTAGAAGACACCTTCCAACGTATGGCTGCAGAAGCGCTTTACTGCGCCGGAGAGCAGGGCAAGTTCTGGGAGATGCACGATTGGGAGTACAGAAACGCCCGTCGTCTGACCGGAGAAACGGACCTGGTGGCCGTCCTGGTCAGCCAGGCAGCGGCGGAACTGGGGTTGGATGGTACGGCACTGGAGACCTGTCTGCGGGAAGATCGTTATCGCCCCCGCCTGGAAAAGATCATGGAGGATGCTCTGGCGCGGGGAGTACAGGGTACACCGAGTTTTCTTATCAACGAACGGGGGGTCGAGGGAGCCGCTCCGTTCGAAACCTTCCGACAGATTATCGAGGAAGAGTTGGCAAAGAAATGACCTCACTTCCAACCTTTCGTCTGCGTATGGTTATCGGGGTCCTGGCCCTCCTGGGGCTTCTGGTGGCCATTTACCTGGCCCTGTACGAGATGCGCCTTTCCCCAAGCCTGATCTGCCCGGACACGGGCTGCGAGCAGGTCAACCGGAGCGATTACGTCTATATGTTCGGCATCCCCATCGCCGTAATCGGGGTAGGGGGATACGGCCTCATCCTGGCGATCACGCTGGGCTACATCAACCGGAGGCAGATGGCCGGCCTGCCGGTGGGGTTGGTTCTACTTGGCCTATCGGGGTTCGGTTTCCTTTTCAGCCTCTTTTTGACCTACCTGGAGTTGTTCGAGATACGGGCCATCTGTACCTGGTGTATGGTCTCGGCCGGGCTGATGACGGCCATCTTTGCCCTGGCCGTGGCTGCATGGCTGGCAGAGCGCCGGCCCGAACCCTCACGGCGCTCATCGCTCCGGTTATAGCGGCAGTAGGGGCATAGCGGCTACGCCTACTGCCCGAACAATCTGTACGTACATCCCCCAGATCGAGGCCGGGAGAAACCGGGGCCCTTTAGCAAAGATTCGGCGCCTTTTCCTCCGTGGTTATGAGGCTAGGCGGTTGCCCCAAACGCTATCGGCCCCAGACAGGGAATTGGGAGACAAGGGGTTTCCCTACCGCAGCAGACGCAGCACTTCGGCCGCAGTGCGCTTCATATCCAAAAACACCAGACCCAGTTTCGCGTTCTTGCGCGCTAACGCCGTCAACACGGCCTCCTCCCCCACCGACATCAGGAGCACATACCCCTCTTCCCCCCGCACGAAGACCTGATCCAAGGTGCCTCGATGCAGTTCACCGGCGATGCGCTCTCCCAGGGAAAGCATGGCCGCGCTCATCGCCGAGACGCGATCCTCCTCTACATCAGCGGGAAGCGCGGAGGCGATGATCAGGCCGTCCACACTCACCACCGCCGAGGCCTCGATGTCCGGGGTGGTCATCTGCAGTTCCTTGAGCAGTTTCACCATCTCCTCGGTGCGGGTGGCCATACCGTCCCTCCTCGACCTCCAGAGAATTTCTGTCCGATAACTTGCCGGTACGGCTAAGATATTTACATTATACTACATTTTTTCTCAAAGTGCAACCCACGCTCGAACTCGAACTTGACAACGAACAAATGTTCTGATATAATGGAAGCCACAAGGCCGAATTCAACGGCACCGGGCCGGCCCGGGAGGAAAGGCGATGCTGGAACATCCGTTGCGCCCCTGGTTGGAGGAGCGCGCCGACCGCATCGAACGCC